>JAIBJP010000016.1 GCA_020029625.1 Actinomycetota bacterium
GAGCTGTTCAAGCAGGATGGCCAAACGCTGAGCGCGCTCGAGGCGCGTCTGCCGATGACGCGCATCGGCGTCATGAAGCACCTCCGAATCCTCGAGACAGCGGGTCTGGTCACCACCAAGCGGCGCGGTCGCGAGAAGCTGCATTTCCTGAACGCCGTCCCGATCAGGCTCGTCCACGACCGCTGGGTGAGCAAATACGCCGAGCCTTGGGCCGCGACGCTCACCGGGCTCAAAACGAGATTGGAGGAGGATCTGATGAAGAAGGTGTTCGAGATCTACATCAAGACGACGCCGGAGCGGCTCTGGGAGGCGATCACCGACCCCGAGCTGAGGTCGAAGTACTCGTTCGGAGTGTGCGTCGAGTCCGACTGGAAGGCCGGCTCCAGCTACGAGGCCGTGCACCCCGCGGCTCCCGCCCCGATCTCTGCGGGAGAGAACCTGGAAGTGGAAGCGCCGCGCCGTCTCGTCCAGAGCTTCAACGCGCTGTGGAGCGACGAGGTCAAGGCCGAGGGGACCTCGAGGGTCACCTGGGAGATCGAGCCCATTGCCGATTCGTGCCGGCTGACCGTCACCCACGACCAGCTGCGCGAGGGCGCCAACGACGAGCTCTACGGCGGCTGGCCGATGATCCTCTCCGGCCTCAAGACGCTGCTGGAGACCGGGGAGTCGCTCACGACGCCGGGCTCGCTGATGTACTCGGAAGCCTCGCCGGCTGCTTGAGGCCTGACGAACCGAACGGGGCGCCGCTTCAACTCGGGCGGCGCCCCGTTCGGCTGACGTAAGGCTTAGCCGACTCGTCGGGTTCCGAGGTGCTTGCCGAAACCGGTCTCTTCGACGACGAACCCGGCTGCGAAGATAGCGAGCCCGATCGCCACGAGGTCGGTGAAGTTGTCGTTGTTGACCGCAGCGACGATGAACAGGATCGTGGCGAGGAGAAACAGGAGTCCTCGAAGGCCGATGTTCATCTCTTCTCCTTTCGTGTGAAGCGGCGCCTGCGGCCGCGTCGGGCGTTAGTTCGCGGGCCGGGACCGATTTCCTCGCGGAACCCCTAGGCTGTCGCGGTGTCCGCGCCGACGCGCCGATACCACGTTCCGTCCGCCATCCGCCGCTCGTCGCTGCGGATCGATGCGGACGAAGCGCGGGAGCTGATCGCGCAAGGGGCGCTGCTCGTCGACGTGCGGCGCCACGAGGATCAGGAGCATCGGCTCGACGGAGCCGTTCGGATCCCGCCTGACGAGATCCCGGACAAGCTGGCCGAGCTCCCGCGTGACCGGCCGATCCTGCTCGTCTGCACTTGACTGCGCGAGGCGACGAGCGTCCGTGTGGCGCACTGGCTGAAGGATCGAGGGTTCGACGCCTATGCAGTCGGCGGCGGCGTCCTGGCACTCCTCGGCCGGCCGGCTCTGCAGGTGGCGGCCGGCCCGGAGCGGAGGTCGCCGTGGAAGTCGGCCGTCGCTGCCCTTCGCCACAAGCTCTACCGCCGCTACTTCGCCGGGCTCATGCTCTCCTGGACGGGCAGCTGGATCGAGGCGGGGGCGTTCGGCTACGTCGTGCTGCTGCTCGGCGGCTCGGCGGCGACGCTCGGGCTCATCGGCTTCCTGAACACGATCCCGAATCTGGTGCTCGCCCTTCCCGCGGGCGCGCTCGCCGACCGCTTTGACCGCCGCAAGGTGCTGTTCGTCTTCCAGGGCGCCAACATGGGTGTGGCGATCGCCCTCGCCCTTCTCTGGGCCACCGGGGAGCTCAACGTGTTCCTCATGGGCGTGCTCGCGTTCCTCGGCGGGAGTTTCGGAACGCTGAGCTTCCCCGCTTTCCAGGCCATGCTCGCCTCGACTGTCCCGGAGGAGGATCTGGAGAGCGCGGTCGCTCTCAACAGCCTCTCGCTTCAGCTCGCGCGCTTCATCGGACCGGCGATCGCAGGTGTGCTGCTCGCCACGGCGGGACCGACCTGGGTGTTCGGCATCAACGCCCTGAGCTTCCTGGCCGTGCTCATCGTGCTCCCGCTGCTTCCGGGCTCACGCGACCACCTCATCGGGGCTGCGATCGGCGTCGGTCGGTCGATGAAAGACGGCCTGCGCTACGTCTTCGGCCAGCGGAGCATGGCCTCGCTGATGATGCTCATGATCCTGGCCGGCCTCTTCGCGACCCCGCCGGTCGCCTTCATGATCCCGGGGCTGGTCCGCTTCCAGCTGCACGAAGGCGCGACCACGCTCGGGCTTCTGATCTCGCTCGTCGGCCTGGGATCCGTCTTCGGCTCCCTGGCGCTCTTGCGGCTCTCGGGCCGCCCCAACAAGGGCGAGCCGGCGATCGCCTCCTACCTCCTCTGCGCGGCGGCGATCGCGGGAATCGGCCTCTCGACGTCGGTGCCGCTCTCGTTCGCGCTCGCAGTGCTAGGCGGCTTCGCGGGGGTCGTCTTCATCGGGCTCTCGACGGTCGTCGTCCAGGCCTCGGCCACACACGAGATGCGGGCGCGGGCGATGGCGATCTGGGCGGCGTGCTTCGTCGGCGTTCTCCCGTTCGGGGCGCTCATCACCGGGGGCCTGGCAGCCTGGCTCGGGGCGGGAGGGGCGGTCGCTGTCGACGGGTTCATCACGCTCGTCGGCGGGATCGCCGTGGTCCTGGCTCGCCCTGGAGTCCTGTGGCTCGGCTGCGCGGCGCTGCCGGAGACTTGCGTTGCCGCGACGGATCCCCTGGCGCTCGCCGTTCTCGAAGATGAAGCCGAGGCCGTCGCTGCTTAGGCCTCGTCGCGAGGTTGGGGTGGCGCGACGACTTCGTCCTCTTCGAGCTCCGTCACGCCTGGCGCATCCAGGCGACAGAGGCCGCCGTCCATCGTCGTCTCGACGTCAGGCTCGCCCCGTTCGGTGTGTTCGGTGTCGGTTGCCATCGACCTAGGACCCATACCGTGCGATCCTGGTCGTAAACCTGTGAACCTCGAGAAGGAAATCGATCGCCTCTACGATGCCGCTCCGGGCGATTTCGTCCGTAAGAGGAACGCTCTCGCGAAGCGGCTCCGAGGCGAGGGCGAGCGCGCGGCCGCCATGAGAGTCGAGGATCTCCGCAAGCCGACGGCCGGAGCCGCGGTCGTGAATCAGCTCGCTCGGAGCGAGCGGATGAACGTGCGGGCGCTGCTGACCGCCGGGGAGCGCCTTCGTGAAGCCCAGGCGAAGCTCCTGGGCGGCGGGTCTCCGGACGCGGTTCGCAAGGCCGCCGACGATGAAAGGAAGGCGATCTCGGCGCTCCTCACCGCAGCCCGCCGGGACGGAGCAGGAGAGCCTGCCCTTCGTCGCGTCGAGCAGACGCTCCGCGCAGCCGCGATCGACGACGACGCCCGCACCCTCCTCCAGCAAGGCCGGCTGACCCACGACCTGCAGCCGGTTGGGTTCGGCTTTTCGGCGGAACAGGGGCGCAACCGCAAACGTTCAAGTAAGTGAAACCATTCGATGAAGAAGGAGATTCAATTGGAGAAGGCAACGTTCGGAGCAGGATGCTTCTGGGGCGTCGAGGCGGCGTTCCGTCAGATTCCCGGCGTGATCGCGACTCGCGTCGGCTACACGGGTGGGCACACCGCCAACCCCACGTACGAGGCGGTTTGCTCGCACTCCACCGGCCACGCGGAGGCCGTGGAGGTCACGTTCGATCCCACGCGCGCCTCGTATGAGCAGTTGCTGGACGTCTTCTGGACGAAGCACAACCCGACGACGAAGGATCGCCAGGGGCTGGACATCGGCTCCCAATACCGCTCGGCGATCTTCTTCCACTCCCCCGAGCAGCAGGCAGCAGCCGAGCGCACCAAGGAGGCGCAGCAGGCGAAGCTCCACTGGCCGCGTAAGATCGTGACCGAGATCGTCCCTGCCCCCGAGTTCTACGAGGCCGAGGACTACCACCAGCAGTACCTCGAGAAGCGCGGTCGCTCGAGCTGCACGGTCGAGCTCGCCGAAGCCGCCAGCGCTTAGCCGCTGTCCGGCGAAGGGCGGACGCGACCGGGCCACGTGCTCGTCCGCCCGAAGACGGAGATGAGGGCCGGAATCAGGAGCGTGCGCACCAGGAAGGTCTCCAGCAGCACGCCGACGCTCATCATGAACGCGAGCTCGCGGAAAGCGTCCAGCGGGACGATCGCGAGGACGGCGAATGAGAGGGCGAGGGCGATTCCGGCGACGCTGATTGCCTTGGAGGCGCGCGGGATGGCCACCGCGATCGCCTCACGCACGGGCCGCACGCGGAGCTCCTCCCAGATCCTCCCGACGACGTAGACGTTGTAGTCGGAGCCGAGCGAAACAAGTAGAACGCCGGCTGCGAAGGGGATGTAGTACGTCAGGTCGCTGTGACCGAGCAGGTCCTGGAAGACGTAAGTCGTGAGCCCGAGCGTGGCCGCGACCGAGGCGACGCTGGCTGCGAGGAGGTAGAGCGGCGCCACGAGGGCACGCAGGAAGAGCGCTAGCAGAAGGAAGTTGACCGCGAGGACGACGGCGCCGACGCGCAGCGAGCTACCCACGACGGCCTCGACAGTTTCGGAGGCGAGCGCGGTTTGGCCGGTCAGCCCGGACTCGCTCCCTTCCAGGCCGGCGCCGCTCAGCAGCTCCGGAAGCCGGTTCTCCAGCCGACGGAAGTCGCCGATGGCTTCGGAGCCGAGCGGACTCTCCTCGAAGATCACGACAAAGCGGGCGGCGCTGCCGTCTGCGGTCGCGAAGAGGTCGTCAGGAGCCTGAGGAATCTGCTCTCGCGGCCCGATCACGGCCGCGACGCCATCCTCCTTCGCCAGGGTCTCCTCGAGCTTGACGAGCGCCCCACGCCGTTCTCCGTCGGCGCCTCCCTCCACGAGCAAGACGGTCGGGGCCAGCACTCCGGGGGCGAACCCCAGCCCGGCGGCCTCGGCTGCTCGCCGCTGCTGGGTGTCTGAGGGGAGACCGGTGATGAGACGGAAAGCGAGCTTCGTGTCCGAGATGCCGCTGGCCGCGAGGGCAAGCAGGCCGCTGCAGAGAACGACGAGTACGACCGACACGGGCAGCGAGCTCACGAACCGGGCGCCTGCCTCGCGAACGGGCGACGAGAAGTCGTCGGCGCTCGTCCCGAGTTGCTCCGCACGGACGCCGGGCCAGAAGATCCGCCGGCCCAGAAGCGCGAGCATCGCGGGAAGCAGCGTCATCGAAACGACCAGCGAGACAGCCGCCGTGAGCGCCAGGGCCGGCCCGAACGCCCGGAAGAATTCGAGCTCTCCGACGAGGAGAGCGGCCGTGCCCGCGACGACGATCAACCCGGCGGTGGCGACGATCGGCGTCACCCTGATCGTCGCCGCGCGCGCCGCCTCGATGCGGTCCAAGCCTTCGAAGAGCCTCCGGCGGTAGCCGGAGAGGTAAAAGACGGCGTAGTCCGTGACGATCCCGAGGGTGAGCGCGACGACGAGCGGCTCCACCTCCTCGGGCACCGTCACTCCGAGGCGCTCTCCGACCCAGGGGATGACCCCACTGGCGACGATGAAGGCGATGCCGGCCGCGAAGAGGGTCAGTAGGGGTGCGGCCAGGGCGCGGAAGGTAAGCCCGACGACGAGGAGGATCACCGCGACCGTGGCGATCTCGACGAGCTCGAGGTGGCTGTCGATCTCGAGGAACTGCTGGTAGCGGGCGGGCGCCGGACCCGTGACGCCGACGAGCGCCTCGTCGGGCCCGTTGATCCGCGCGGCGTAGACGTTCGCTTCGCGGACGCGGTCCACGAGACTCGCCTGAGGCCCGAAGAAGAGGTAGGTGAGAGCGGTCGTCCCGCGTTCGCGCGATCCTGGGAAGAGGCCGAGCGTGTTCGCAATCGGAAGCGCAAACGCGATTCCTTCGGGGTCCTTGGCACCCCGTGACACGGCGACCGCGCGCGCGAGCGCCCGGGCCTGCGCCTCCCTCGAGAGGCCCTGCGGATCTCGCTGGACGACTACGGTGTCCGCGGTCAGCGGGACGCGGAAGAGCTCCGACTCGCGCTGGCCAACGCGAAGCGCCGGCGCGTCGCTGGGGACGAGCCCGCCGAGCGGGAGGGGCTCTCCACTGCCGAGGGTCGGAAGGTAAAGGGCGCTCGCCGCGGCGGCGGCGATCCAGGCGGGCACGATCACCCAGCGCAGGCCCACGACCGCACGGGCGAAGAGTCGAACGAGGAAGTCGCGAGTCATTCCGGCTCGCTACCCGGGCCTGGAGACCTCGAAGCATGCGTTTGCGGGCCGCCCGGTCGGCGAATACTGGAAACGACGCAAGGAGAGTCCTCATGTTCAAGCCCTCGTACCTCGTCGGGCATCACGAGAAGGAAGCGGCCGAAGGGTCGTAGTGGCTCCGCGCGCGATCTGGACCGGCTCCATCGCCTTCGGGCTCGTCAACGTCCCCGTGCGCATGTACAGCGCCGTGGAGGAGCACACGCTCCATTTCAACTTCGTCCACGCGCCCGACGGCAGCCGGATCGGCTACGAGAAGATCTGCAAGGCGGAGGACAAGCCCGTTCCCGACGACGAGATCGTCAAGGCCTTCGAGTACGAGAAGGGCGAATGGGTCTACATGACCGACGAGGACTTCGAGGCCGCCGCCGCGGAGAGCCACCACACGATCGACATTCGCGCCTTCGTGCCCTTCGAGGACATCGACGCCATCTACTTCGAGCGGACCTATTACCTCGGGCCGGAAGAGAACGGTGAGCGGGTGTACTCGCTCCTCTCCCGTGCCATGGAGGACTCCGGCCTCGCGGGGGTGGCCAAATGGGTCATGCGCGATCGCCAGAATCTCGGGCTCCTCCGCATCCGGGACGGCGCGATCGCCCTCGAGCGCATGCACTTCGCCGACGAGATCCGCTCGGCCGAGGGAATCGCGCCCGGCGACGTGAGGCTCGACAAGAGCGAGCTCGAGATGGCCGCCCAGCTGATCGAGCAGTACTCCGGGAAGTTCAATCCCGAGGAGTACCGGGACACGTACCGCGACGCGCTCTGCGAGATCATCCAGGCCAAGCGGAGAGGCGAAGAGGTACGCGTAGAGGCCGAGCCGGAGCCCGAGGCGCCAACCGATCTCATGGCGGCTCTGCGGGCGAGCGTGGAGGCCGCGAGGCGGCAGCGTCCCGCGCCCGCTCGGACCGGAAACGAGGATCTCGAGCGCAAGTCGAAGGAAGAGCTCTACGAGCTGGCCAGGAAGGCCGACATTCCGGGCCGCTCGGACATGTCCAAAGAGCAGCTCGTCGAGGCGCTCCGGACCGCCTAGCCGTGCGCATCGTCTTCACTGCCTACCTCGTTTTCACCATCGGCGGGCTGGTTTACTTCTGGGTCATCGGCCTGGCCCACTATTGAGATGCGGTTCGTCCGCGAGAACTCACTCTCCCTCCTCTTCGGCGCGCTCCTACTGCTGACGCTCGTCGCGCAGTCCTTCGTCGGGCACAGCCTCTACAACGAGAACGCGATCCAACACTCCCAGGAGACGATCTCCTACCTGCGTTACCTCGCATCGTCCGAGTTCGGCGAGGCGGTGATGGAGAACTGGGAGTCGGAGTTCCTGCAGTTCACCCTCTACGTCCTTGCCACCGTCTGGCTGGTCCAGAAAGGCTCGCCGGAGTCGAAGCAGCTGGAAAAGGCAGGGAGGGGCACTGACGAGGAGCAGCTCGTCGGGAAGCACGCCGGGCAAAACTCGCCCCGCTGGGCGAAGGTCGGCGGCTGGCGAACCGCTCTCTACTCGAATTCCCTGGCACTCGTCATGGGTTTGCTCTTCCTCGGCTCGTGGCTCGGACACTCGTTCACGGGCTGGAGCGAGTTCAACCAGGAACAGCAGGAGCACGGGGACGCCGCCGTCTCATGGACGGGCTATCTCGGCAAGCCGGACTTCTGGCAGCAGAGCTTCCAGAACTGGCAGTCGGAGTTCCTGGCCATCGGCGCGATGGTCGTCTTCTCCATCTACCTCAGGCAGCGAGGCTCGCCGGAGTCGAAGCCGGTGGGCGCGTCGCATACGGTGACCGGGCGGACCGGATAATGGCCGGGAAGAACGTCCGCTTCCGGAATACGCGGCGCTGACCGCTGCGTCGGCGGCGTTCTGGGCGGGTTCCTCGTCCTGGCCCGGCGGCGATTGCGCGATCGGTACTAACGGGGTCAGACCCCAACTGGTCCGCCGTGGACGATGTTTGCGGTTGAGTTCCCGCTATTTGCGGTCGCAAATGTGCCCCGCGCCGTTACAAACGCCACGTCTTATTGCGCCAGGACGGGGTCAGACCCCGCCGAGCTTTTAGGACCAGCCGAGCTCGGCGAGGCGGTCTTCGTCGATCCCGAAGTGATGGGCGACCTCGTGGATGACGGTCACGCGGATCTCCTCTTCCAGCAGCTCGGGATCGTCGCCGAACTCGTCTTCCAGCGGTACCTGGTAGATGGCGATCTTGTCCGGGAGAACGCCGGCGTACTCGTGGCGCTCGGTCAGCGGGATCCCGAGGTAGAGGCCGAAGATGTCCGGGTCCTCCGGGTTCTCGTCCTCGACCACGATCTCGACGTTGGACATGGCCTCGCGCAGCTCAGCGGGCAGAGAATCGAGCGCGCTCCGGACATGCTCTTCGAAGGTCAATCGCTCGGGCGCAGCGGTCTCGGGCGACCGGTCGCGAATATCTTCACCGCAGCCAGGCCGAAGGCGAACCCGCCGACATGCGCGAAGTACGCGACCCCGCCGCCCGCTTGCGGCTGCACGAAGGAGAAGCCGCCGATGACGAGCTGGAAGAGGAACCAGATTCCCAGGAAGACGATCGCGGGGAGCTCGAAGAAGAAGAAGGGGAGGATGAACGTCAGCACTCGCCCCCAGGGGATGAGCACGAAGTAGGCGCCGAGCACCGCCGCGATGGCGCCGCTCGCACCGAGGTTTGGAACCGCCGCGTCGCGGTCCGTGCCGTAGCCGAGAGTGACCACCGACTGCAGCGCCGTGGCGGCGACCCCGCCGGCGAGATAGAAGAGGAGGAAGCGCGCGCGGCCGAGCGTGTCCTCCACGTTGTTTCCGAAGATCCAGAGGAAGAGCATGTTGCCGAGGACGTGGTCCCAGCTCGCATGCATGAACATGGAGGTGAAGACGTTCACCGGCCAAGGCCAACCTGGGCCATTGCAGGAGCTGTCGACCTCGCAGGGGAAGTAGGCGCCCTCCGCAAGGGAGTTGCGAAACTCGGGCTCGCCGCCGGCCTTCTCCCAGAAGATCCAGATCGCCAGGTTCGCGACGATGATCGCGACCGTGAGGATCGGAAACTGCCGGGTCGGGACGTTGTCCTTGAGGGGCAGCACGCCCCGGAATCCTTACCGGATGACGGAGGCCATGAGCGCCTTTTGGGAATGCAGGCGATTTTCGGCCTGGTCCCACACGGCCGAGCGGGGGCCGTAGAGGACTTCCTCCGTGATCTCCTCGCCGTAATGCGCCGGCAGGCAATGGAGCACGATCGCGCGCTCGCTGGCGAGGGCCACCAGCGCGTCGTCGATGCGATAGGCCTCGAGATCGCGGAGGCGGCGATCGCGCTCTTCCTCCTGGCCCATGCTCGTCCAGACGTCGGTGTAGAGAACGTCGGCGCCCTGCGCGGCTGCACGCGGGTCGTGCCCGAGCTCCACGGAGCCGCCCGAGGCCTCGGCGGCCTCGCGGGCCCAGCCGACGACATTCTCGTCTGGCCCGTAGCCCTCCGGGGTGGCTGCGACGAAGTCCATCCCGAGCTTCGCGCACGCGACCATCAGCGAGTGGCAGACGTTGTTCCCGTCTCCCAGATACGCGACCCGGACGCCGTCGAACTCGCCGAGACGCTCGCGGATCGTCATCACGTCGGCGAGCGCCTGGCACGGGTGGAACTGGTCAGTCAGACCGTTGATGACCGGGATGTCCGCCTGCGCGGCCAGCTCGTCGACGTCCGACTGCGCGAACGTGCGGATCATGATCCCGTCGAGGTAGCGCGAAAGAACGCGGGCCGTGTCCTTGATCGTCTCGCCGCGGCCGAGCTGGAGGTCGCCGGCCGCGAGGTAGAGCGCCGTGCCCCCGAGGTGGAACATCCCCACCTCGAAGGAGACGCGCGTCCGGGTCGAGGGCTTCTGGAAGATCATCCCGAGCGTCCTACCCTCGAGGTGGCGGTGGTCGATGTGCTCGCGCTGACGCGCCTTCAGCCGGTCGGCCAACTCCAGCACGAACAAGAGCTCGTCGGACGCCCAGTCGTTGACGCGCAGGAAGTCACGGCCCTTGAGCGCGACGGCAATCACGCGCGCATCCTAACGTTCCCAGTGAGTTGACAATAAGTGACTAAGGTTTTATCCTATCGAAGCATACAAATCAGAAAGGGGGTTGCGATATGGCACTCGTCCGTTGGGAGCCCTTCCGTGAGCTCGCCGCCCTCCAGAACGAGATGGGCCGCTGGATGAACCAGTTGGCCGGCGGGGTCGGCGCGCCGCCTGGCAACGGCCAGAGCTCGACCTGGTTGCCGGCCGTCGACGTCTGGGAGACCGACACGGAGCTGGTGCTCTCCTTCGACCTGCCCGGCATTCCGGAGGACAAGATCGCGGTCGAGCTCGATGACAGCATCCTCACCGTCACCGGTGAGCGCGAGCGCACACAGGAGCACTCGAGCGACCGCTTCTACCGCTTCGAGCGGCGCTTCGGTCAGTTCTCGCGCAGCGTGACGCTTCCCACGGGGGTTAAGGAGGACGACATCAAGGCGGAGTACAAGGACGGTGTCCTCGAGATCCGCGTCCCGAAGCCGGATGAGCAGAAGCCGAAGCGAATCCAGATCGGCTCGGAAGGCGCGGTCGAAGGCAAGTCCACGCGCAAGTCCTCCAGCTAGAGAGGGCTTACGTTGGCTGAGGCCGGGACGATCCTCGTTCCGGCCTCGCCCTTTTCGAGAGCGTCCGCGCTCGTGATGAGAGCCTCCCCGCCGGTCTCGCGGACGAAGCGGAAGGCGGCCTCGACCTTCGGGCGCATGCTCCCTGCCGGGAGCCGCTCGACGATCTCGTCGTCGCGGCCGGGGCGAAGCTCGGCCACCGCGCGGCGGTCGCCCGTCTCGAAGCCTTCGTAGACAGCCGGCACCTGAGTGAGGATCACGAGCCGCTCGGCGCCGAGGCCGACGGCCAGGAGCGCCGACGCGTGGTCCTTGTCGATGACAGCGTCGACCCCGTCGTGGCGCCCGTCTCGCGTGACCACCGGTATGCCGCCCCCGCCGATCGCGACAACCACCACCCCGCGTTCGAGCAGGGTCCGAATCGAGTCGAGCTCGAGCACCTTCAGAGGCCGGGGCGAGGGGACGACGCGGCGCCATCCGCGACCCGCGTCCTCTTTCACGACCCAGCCGCGTTCCTCTTCGAGAGCTCGAGCCCGTTCGGCGTCGTAGAACGGCCCGACGGGCTTTGTCGGGTTCTGGAAGGCCGGATCGGCTTGGTCCACCTCTACTCGCGTCAGGACCACAGCCACGGGCCGGCCCGCAGAAGGCTCGAGCTCAGCGGCGATGAGCGCACCGATCTCGGCCTGCGTCTGGGCGACGGCGATGTACAGCGGCAGCGGCGGAGCCTCCGCGCTCGCAAGCTCCTGGCGGAGAAGCTCGTTTCCGACCTGTGGCCCGTTCCCGTGCGTGATCACGAAGGGCTGCCCGTCGCGGAGGAGCGGCGCGATCGCCCGGAACGTGGCCGCGAGGTTTGCCCTTTGCTCGGCCGCCGTCCCGCGCTCGCCCGGCTGCAGGAGGGCGTTGCCCCCGAGGGCGATGACGGTCAGCAAGAACAAGCTCCCTTGTGTTCCACGAGCACAAACACAGCGATTCCTCTATTCGCGCGGATTACGCGCCGCTCCTCTTGTCCCTTCGGGCCATTCGGAATCTTGTGCGCGTGAAACACAAACTCTTACATGCGTTGTCCCGAATGAGACGCGCTCCGCGTCGGGTCAGGCCGGCTGTGGGACTGAGTCGATGATGCCGCGCTCCGCGAGGAGCTCGGCGAGCGTCGGCTCTCCGAGCTCCTGGAGGCGGTACGTGACGCGGAGCGCCGGCTTGTCGAGCTCGATCACGCGGCGGAGGTCGATCGGCGTCCCGATGAGCACGAGGTCGGCATCGGAGCGCTCGATCGTCTCCCGCAGCTCCTCCATCTGTTTGCGCCCGTAGCCCATGGCGGGCAGGAGCTCGGTGAGATGGGGGTACTTGGCGAATGTTTCCTTGATCGATCCGACAGCGAAGGGGCGCGGGTCGACGAGCTCGGCCGCACCGCCTTGCTTGGCGGCGAGAACGGCGGCTCCGTAGCTCATCTCGCCGTGCGTCAGCGTCGGCCCGTCCTCGATCGCCAGCACCCGCTTGCCCGCGATCTGGTGTGTGTCCTGCTCCACGACGAAGGGAGAAGCGGCCCGCACGATCTTCGCCTTGGGGTTCGCGCGTTTGATCGAGTCGAGCACGGCCTCGACTCCCGCGGGGGGTGCGGTGTCGGTCTTGTTGACGACGCAGACGTCGGCCATGCGCAGGTTCTGCTCGCCTGGGTGGTAGCGAAGCTCGTGCCCCGCCCGGTGCGGGTCAACGACCACGATGTGAAGGTCGGGGTGGATGAACGGCGTGTCGTTGTTGCCGCCGTCCCAGACGATCACGTCTGCCTCCTGCTCCGCGCGCTCGAGAACGGCTGCGTAGTCGACGCCTGCGAAGACGATGTTCCCCTCGGCCAGGTGCGGCTCGTACTCCTCGCGCTCCTCGATGGTCACGTCCGCCACGTCCAGGTCCTCGTAGCGCTCGAAGCGCTGGACGGCCTGTTTCGTCAGGTCGCCGTAGGGCATGGGATGGCGGAGGACCGCGACTCGCTTCCCGGCGCCGCGGAGCACGGCGGCCACGTGGCGGGTGGTCTGGCTCTTGCCAGACCCGGTCCGGACCGCGCAGATGGCGACGACCGGTTTCTGGGAGCGAAGCTCGGTCGAGCGCGGGCCGAGCAGGACGTAGTCCGCGCCGGCCGCGAGCGAGATCGAGCCCACGTGCATGACGTGCTCGTGGGTCACGTCCGAGTAGGCGAAGACGACCTCGTCGACCTCCTCCCGAGCCACGAGGTCGGCCAGCTCTTCCTCTGCCACGATCGGGATGCCGTCGGGATAGCCGGGCCCCGCCAACTCGGAGGGATATACGCGGCCCTCGATGTCGGGAATCTGCGTCGCCGTGAACGCGACGACGCGCACGTCGTCTCGCCCTCGGAAGGCGACGTTGAAATTGTGGAAGTCGCGGCCGGCGGCGCCGGCGATGACCACGTGCCTCACGCTGCGACTGACTCCTCGATCCGCTCTGCGACCGCCGCGAGCTCGAGCTCGGCGCCGGCGACGTCATCGATTAGCTCGTCCGCAGTCGGGCGCTGCCCTTCGCTCCAGAGCTCCCTTAGGAGCGAGCCCGCCTCCGGGCGCGTGAACCAGGCGCGCCCGAACTCCTCTCGCAGGAATCCGCGGAGGGCCGACTCGAAGGCCCAGGCGCGTAGATAGCTGGACGAGTAGAAGCCCGGGTCGACGTCCGCGAGGTAGTCGACGTCCGAGACCTCGATCTTGAGAGCGTCGTACATGCGCTCGACGTACCGCTGCGGCATAGGGTCGAGGTCGGCGCCCGCATGCAGCTCGAGCTCGTAGAGGAACTTGGCCGCGTAGCGGCGGACGAAGTAGAGGAGTCCCGTCGCCGCCTCGGAGGCAAACTCGCCGGGCTTGGCGAAGTCGAGCCGGCGCTCGAGCCAGGCCGGGTCGTTCACCACCAGCTCGAGCAGCATCGCCCAGCCCTCGGTGACCGCGTTGTCGCCGAGGCGCCTCGCTTCCATGGGCAGCTCCGCCGAGGTATGCGCGTAGTGCTCGGTGTGGCCCGCCTCGTGGAAGAGCGCGTGCCAGTCGTCGGGACCGCCGATCGGCTGGATGACGAGCATGACCCGACCGGGCACCTCGATCGGCGCGCAGAAGGCGCGCGGAGTCTTGGTCGGGCGAGGCTCGAGATCGAGGTGGACGTTCTCCTGAGCACGGAGGTCTATCCCCAGGCCGGCGAGCGTCGACTCGAGAGCCGGCACCATCTTGGTCGCAGGGAAGCCCGAGTCCCATTCGGGCGCACGAAAGAGGCGCGGGACGTCCCAGCGCCGGGCCTCCTCGAGCGAGACTCCCACGCGCCGTCGAAAGAGACGATCGAACGCCGAGACGAACAGGTCTTCGGTGTCGCCCAAAAACCGCTCGCATTGCGCGCCGAGCTCCTCGAGCGGGAAGCCGAAGCGCGAGTAGAGCTCGCGGTAGTTCGCTGCACCCAGTCGCATGGTCGCTTCGCGGCGCGTCTCGGCGATGGTGACGTGATGCGGATTCAGATGGGTCTCGCTCAGCTCGACGCGCGCCCGGTCGAGGCGCTCGCGGCGCCCGCGATCGGGCTCGTTCGCGATCGACGGGCGCAGCAGGCGAAAGCCGATTTCCTCGCCGTCCACCTCGGCCGTGAGCGAAGTCTCCAGGCGCGCGAGCTCCTCGGCCTCCATCCGCGTGAGATCGCCCATGTAGCCCTCGCAGGCGAACCGCCAGAGCTCGATCGCGCCGCGATCACCGAGCTCGGTCGCCTCGCCCAGGCTGCGGCACGCATCGAGCGTCGCCAGGTCCGCGTAGCGCTCGTAAATCGGCGTGAGCACGAAGTCTTCCTTGAGCCCGGCGAAGTGGAGGTAGTACTCCTCGTCGAGCGCGGCGATGAACCTGTCGGCCTCCTCCCGGTAGGCGTCCAGAGCTGCCGGGGCAGTGGCCATGTCTGCCGTAGGATAATCGGCCGTGCGGGAGATCGACCTTCAGACCGAGCGCAAAACGCAGCTCGTGAACATCACCGACCAGGTGCGCGAGGCGCTCGGCGTCAACGGCGAAGCCTCGGCGGCGTTGGTCTACGTCCCGCACACGACGGCCGGCGTTACCATCAACGAGAAGGTCGATCCGGAGCTCGTGGAGGATTTCGAGGCGGCGTTCGAGCGGATCGTGGGCGAGGACTGGCGCTGGCACCACGACGATGCCGACGGGCCGAATGCGCCGGCGCATTTCCGCGCCTCGCTCGTCAGTCCGCAGGTTCTGGTCCCGGTCGAGGACGGCAACCTCGTCCTCGGCATGTATCAGGGGATCTTCTTCTGCGAGTTCGACGGCCCACGCCGTCGCAAGGTGTACGTCTCTACCCTGCGGTAGGGACATGGCCGCGCCTCTCCGGAAAGACCAGGAGCTCGAGCTCACGATCGACTCGCTCGCCTACGGCGGGAACGGCGTCGCGCGCCTGAACGGTTTCGTGGTCTTCGTTCGCCGCGGACTTCCCGGCGACACGGTCCGGGCGCGCGTCACGAAGGTGAAGCGCAGCCACGCCGAGGCGACAGCGCTCGAGGTCGTCGAGGCGGGAGCGCCCCGTGTCGACGCGCCCTGCGCCCACTTTCCCGAGTGTGGCGGCTGCCGTTTCCAGGACCTGGCCTACGAGGCGCAGCTCGACGCGAAGGCGCGCCAGGTAGTCGACGCGCTGGAGCGGATCGGCAAGCTCTCGGACTTCGAGACGGAACCCGCGGTTCCGGCCGAATCCCTCTTCCATTACCGGAACAAGCTCGAGTACTCGTTCACGCAGACGCCCGAGGGAGTGGGGCTCGGCTTCCACAAAGCGGGCCGCTGGGACGAGGTCCTGAACGTCGAGCGCTGCTGGCTCACCACTGACCTCGGCAACTCGATCCGCAACAGAGTCCGCGCCTGGGCGAACGAGGAGGGGTTCGCCGCGTTCGACCAGGAGACGCACGAGGGCTATCTACGCCATCTGGTCGTTCGCGAGGGACGGAACACGAACCAGGCGCTCGTCGTCCTCGTGACGGCCCCGGGGGCCCTCCCGGAGGAGCGCTTCGTCGCCGCCGTGCAAACCTTCCCCGAGGTTCGGTCGGTGCACTGGGCCGTGAACGACACTCCGGCCGAGGTTACGAACCTGCCCACGAAGCTCCTCTGGGGAGAGGAGGCGATCGAGGAGGCGATTCTCGGCCTGCGCTTCCGCGTCCGCCCGAACGCCTTCATGCAGACCAACACGGCGATGTGCGAGCAGCTGTACCGGCTGGCGGGCGAGTATGCAGCGCTCACGGGGGAGGAGACCGTCTACGACCTCTACTGCGGCACCGGAACGATCGGCCTCTCGCTCGCTCGAGCCGCCCTTACGGTGTGGGGCATCGACTCCTCGGAGGAGTCGATCGCCTGCGCGGTCGAGAACGCGGAGTTGAACGGGGTCACGAACGCCGCGTTCTTCGCGGGCGAGGTCGGGGCCGACGTGGACGAGCTGCGGGACCGCGCCGGGCCGCCTGACGTCGTCGTCGTCGACCCGCCGCGATCCGGACTGGCGGGCAAGTCCCTCAAGCGGGTCGCCGCGCTCGAGGCCCTCCGGCTCGTGTACGTCTCCTGCAACCCGACGACTCTGGCCGGCAATGCAAAAGAGCTGGTGGGCGACTTCGGGTACCGGCTCGAGCGGGTCCGCCCGCTGGACATGTTCCCGCACACACCGCACGTCGAGTCCGTCGCGCTGTTCACCCGAGGTCAATAGATGCGAGTCGCGGCGCTCTACGACGTCCACGGAAACCTGCCCGCGCTGGAAGCGGCGCTCGCGGACGTGGACGAGGAGCGGGTCGATCTCCTCTTGTGTGGCGGAGATCTCCTCCTCGGACCGCAGCCCTCGGAATGCCTGGAGGAGCTGAGAGGACGCGACGCAACGTTCATCCGGGGAAATTGCGATCGGGACGTGGCGAGCGGCGCAGGAAGCGGTGATCCCTGGGGCGACCGAATCAGATGGACGAAAAGCCGGCTGAGCGACGACGAACTCGAGTTCGTTCGCGGCTGGCCGGAACTCTTCAGCGCGGAGATCGACGGTCTCGGCCAAGTCCTCTTTTGCCACGGCTCGCCGCGGAGCGACGAGGAGATCATCACGGCGATCACCCCGCCCAAGCGGCTCGATCCCATGCTGGACGGCGTGCGTGAGCGCGTCGTCGTTTGCGGGCACACCCACGTCCAGTTCGACCGGAAGGTCGGCGACCGCCGGCTGATCAATGCGGGCAGCGTGGGCTTGCCGTACGAGGGCGAGGCGGGAATTGCCTGCTGGGCGCTCCTAGGGCCGGAGGTCGAGCTTCGCAGCGCGCACTACGACGTCGGCCTCGCAGTGGATGCGTTGCGCGCGAGCGGCTACCCGGACGACGACGGCGCCGTCCGAGGGTTCCTGCTCGAGCCCAGCACGGCCGACGAGGCGACCGCTCACTTCGAGGCTCTCAGCGACCCGTCCTTGTAGGCGCGCCAGATCAGGTCCGCGTTCACGAGCACGAAGGCGGCGGAGAGCAGCGGCAAGGCCGGGAGCCCGGACACGTCGAAGCCGACCGCGAGCGCCAGCGTCAGCCCGAAGGACAGGGCCATCGCCAGCCACGTCCAGCCCACGCGGAGGCCGAAGCGAGCCGCCGCGGCGAGGAAGAGCGAGAAGAAGAGGAAGTCGGGCAGGCCCAGCTGTGCCGAGGAATGCTGGCCCGGAAGCGGGAACGCCACGCTGAGCGCGCTGAAAACCTGCGGCTGGTTCTCAACGATCTCCTTGGTGGGCCCGCGCGCGACCGAGAAGGCGTCGACGGGGACTATGAGCAGGGCGACGAGCAGCACCCAGGAAAGCGCCTCGAAGAAGCCCAGGAACCACCAGCCCACCGCAGCGACGGCAGCGATCTTCACGAAATTGGCCGCGATGTCGAATCCCGCCCACTCGAGGATTACCGCCAGGAGGACGAGCGAGACCGCGGCGACGGCGAGCTCTCGCGGATTCGTCTCCCTCAGGGGCAGCGCGAGCCAGACCAGCGAGAGGGTCAACGGCATGAGCCCGAGGCCGAGAAAGGCGACGTCGCCCCACTGCGGCAGCCCGGGAAGGTCCTCCGAGACTCCGTAGTAGACGCCGAGGGCCGCTAAGACAGCTAGTACGGCGGCAGCTCGGACCACCAGGGCCCGATCGCCTTGAAAGCGTCCCAGAACGCCCTCTTCTTCGGAGGCTCGTCCAGCGAAGCGTCGACGTCGGGGCAGACCAGCGCGTCGATCGTCGGCGTGAACCGCTGGATCGTGCCCGGCTCGTTCGTCACCTCGGCTGCCAGGGGGAAGCGGACTGCGTTCAGGCACGCCAGGGCATCTTCCCCCATCGAGACAATGAGCTTCGGCTGCACGATATGGAGCTCGCGGGAGAGCCACGCGTGGGCCTGCTCCTCGTCGGCGCCCGCGAACTTGATGCAGTTCGTCCCGTAGATCGCCGTCGGGTCCACGTGCAGGCGCTGGAGCGACTTGAGGATCGCCTGGCCAGTGCGACCGAAGAACGCGACGCCCTCGTGCTGCTCCGCGTCTTGAGGGCCGTACTTGAGGAGGAAGATGTCGGCGAGCGGGTGGCCCGAGCCGACCACGGGCGCCTGCTCCTCGCCGGCCGCCTGCGCGATCTCACGGCCGAGCTCGTTGATCTCGGCGATCGCCTTCTTCAGGTAGCGCTCTGAGATGTCGTCGACGGGCACGGTCAAGGGGCGCCCTCCCTATTCGGGACGCGCCCGGTCTCTTCCTACACCGCCGCCTTGCGCCGCTCCCGCGCCTGCGCGACCCACTTGAGCCCCTGGAGGTAGACGAGCGACTTCGGCCGACGCAGGATCTCTGCGGAACGAAGGCTGATGAGGAATTCCTCCGGGGTCTCGAAAGCCCGCATGCGCACGAGGCCCGTGCCCACTCCTTGGAGGACGTGAGCGTCGGAGCCGGCTCCCATCGTCAGGTTGTACTTGCGGGCGAAACGGAGCGCCTCGTCGTTGAACCCTTCGAAGAGGAGACGGGCGTTGTAGACCTCGAACACGTCGATCTCGGCGAGATGCCGGTGGAGAGTCCCGGCGTCGGCGATCGAGTGCAGGCGATCGAAGGGGTGGGGGAGGTAGACGACACCGTTCTGCTCCCGGATGGCGGCGATCGTCTCGCCCATGGACATGCCACGTGGGATCTCCCGCTCGAGGAAGAGTCCGATCACCTCCCCTGAGGCCGTCTTTACCTCCTCGCCGGGGATGACGACGAGCTGACGACGGCGCGCGAGCTCGACGGCCTCGAGCGCTCCGCTAAAGACGTTGTGGTCGGTGATCGCGATAGCGCCCATCCCCTGCGCCTCCGCGTGGTCGAGGAGAGCGTCCACGGGCACCGCGCAGTCGTGGGAGTGCTCGGTGTGCATGTGTAGGTCGCAGAGCACGAGCGGCCGGTCGGCGAGCGGGTCGGTTCGGGCAGGAGCCCGGCGGCGGCGGCCCATCACGGATCCGTAGATCGCCTCGAGCTCGTCGCCGAGAGCCGAGACGCTCTCGCCCTTCGTCGCCTCTCTCGCCTGCTGGGAAAGCTTCCCTCGCCAGTCCGGGTTCTCGGCCAGGCGAGCCATCGCCGCCGCGACGAGCTCGGGCTGCGAATCGGACCCGGGCGGGTCGAGGAGCGGCACCCCGGCCGCCTGGGCCTCCAGCGCGAGGCGGGCGAGCCCGCGCTGGGCGGGGATGAGCGCGGCCGCGCCAGCGATCGCCTTCGCACGCGCGTCGAAATCGAGAGCGGTTCGAACGTAGACGCGCCCGCGGACGGCCAGCGGCACGTACGGCCGCCCCGCCAGCGGCCGCGTCCGCAGGAGCACGAGCTCCCAGTCGGAGAGCTCGCGAAGACCCCGCAGGGCCGCACGGGCGCGTGCCAGCTCGTCGGCGCGCCATTCCAGCAGGAAGCGGCGCGCGGGCTCGCCAGCTCCCCCTTTCGCGGGCTCGACTCCGTGCGGCAGCAGGCGGTACTTGCCCGGAAAGCGGGCGGTCGCTGCGGAAAGGGTCTCCTCTCCGACCGCCGTGAGCGCGTCGACACGCGCGAGCAAGCGCTCGCGCTGCTGGCGGCCCGGCGGATAGCCGAGGCGCTCCGGCGAGTGAAACGTGGCCACCGTCAGGGCACGTGCGTGCCTGAGGGCCAGATACGAGAGGCTGGGAAGGCCGGGCTCGTGCGCGTGGACGACGTCGAACGAATCAGCCGCGAGTGCCAGCTCGAGGTTGGCGCGGACCCCGAGCGGGACGCCCATGCGGCTCCGCCGCGAAACGGGGATCGCGGGGCCGAGCGCAACGGTTCCCTCGAGTGGGACGCGCTCGCGCCCGAGGCGCCTGAGCGCGCGCCGCCCGGCCGCGAGGTCGACGGCCCGGTTCGAAGGCGCGAGGATGACCACGTCGTGGCCTCGGCCCCGCAGCTCCTTGGCGGCGGCGGCGACGTGTTCGTTGACCGGGTGGGGCTGAGACCACGCGAACGGCGTGACCATGCAGATCCGAAGGCCCATCGAAGCGAGTTTAGACCGGAGGTCAGAGAAGGGCGCGCGTCTCGGCAGCGTGCCAGTCGAGCCCCATCTTCTCGAACCGCTTAATCGCCTGGGCGATGAGGTCCTCGTTCTCGCGCATTAGCCCGAGTGCGCGGAGTGCGTAGGGCTCGAGGTATGTGTTCGGGCGGAGGAGCGGGGCGGCCTCCTCCTCGACCCGCCCGCGGTCGCCAAGGGCTACGAGTGCGTCCAGGCGCGCGGCCTGCGCGGCGGTGTAGGCGAAGTACATGGCCTCACCCGATTCGAGCAGGGCCTCGGCGGTCGCGA
>JAIBJP010000064.1 GCA_020029625.1 Actinomycetota bacterium
CGGAGTGGGAGAGCGACCAGCGCACGTCGCCGGTCTCGGGATCGAGCGTGACGAGCCGCCCGCCTTGTGTCGCGACCACGAAGAGCCCACGCGGCGACCAGGACGCGTCTTCGTAGTGGCCGAGCAAGCGCTTGGACCCGTCTTCTTGGACGACCCATGGGCCCGAAGCTGAGAGCACCAGTAGCCGGCCGCCGCCGGGAACGCGGTCGAACGCGTCTTCGGGGGGAGGTTCCTGCGCGACTCTTTCGCGAACCGTGTCCACCACGGCCCGGCCGGGCGGCGTCACGGCGGCGACGGTCAGGGCCGCCAGCACCGCGAGGACGAGGACGAGCCGGGAATGGCGCTCGATCCACGGGACCCGTTCGCGCGACGCGTAAGAAGAGCGTACGACCTCCCACGCCCGCTGCCCTGCCTCCTGCTCGCCCGCTACCGGATCCTGGAGCAGACGGTTGCGCAGCTCGGCTTCGGTCACAGCTCTTCCTCCGCGAGCCGCCCCTGCAGGGCATCCAGGCCGCGGCGCAGCCGGGAATTGACCGTTCCGCGGGGAAGCTCCAGCATCCTGGCGATCTCCCCCGGCGTGTACTCGAGCAGGTAGCGGAGGACGATCACCGCGCGATGCTCCGGCGTCAGCTCGGCCAGCGCGCCGGTTATTCCCTCCGAAAGCTGGTGTCGCGGCGGCTCGCTCCTCGCACGGGCGTCCGCCAGCGCGTCGTCGCCGACCTCGCGGCGCAGGGAGCGCGCCCGGCCCCAGTCGATCGCCCGGTTGACGACGATGCGATGGAGCCACGGGCCGAATGGGCGACGCCGGTCGAAGGAGTCCAGGGCTCTCACTGCCGCCAGGAACGCCTCCTGCGCGATGTCCTCGGCGGCCGCGCAGTCGTGCACGACGAGGTACGCAGCCCGATAGGCGCGGGGCCAGTGGTTGCGAAAGAGTGCCTCGAGGTCCGAGGCCGATCCGGCCTGGGCGCCGCGCACCCAGGCGCGCTCGTCGCGGCCTGCGCGCGGCATCGCCTGCCGACTATACGGCTGGAAAAGCCGGTGGAGTCCACGCTGGAGCTACGTAGCGGGGAGCCGTTCGGGTCCGGCGTTCAGGGTCTTAAGCCGCCGCGGCCACGAGCGTCCGCGCGAGCCGCATGACGGCATACGCGTGTCGGGCGGCTCGGCGGTCGCTCAGCGAGCCGGGCGCGAGCTCGACGACGAACGAGCTCGTGCCGGGGAAGCGATGGTTCTGCCAGTTGGGCGCCGTCCCGTGTGGCCAACGGATGCTCCTGTAGACCATCCGCGTCAGTTGAGCGTATCTCCTCGCCATGGGGCGGCTCTGGCCCCAGGCGCGAACGAGCGTCTGCGGCTGGTGGTACCAGATCGTGATGTCGGGCTGGATGCGGCGCACGAGCCGCCGCACGGTTCTCGTCTCGGGCTCGGACCAGGGGTAAGGGCCCGAGTACTCGGGATCCCAGCGAGTCCCGATCGGGATCCACTCCGAGCCGAAGTTGCGGTTGAGGTCGACGCCGCGCCCGTTCTGGCGGACACCGAGCCGCCGGCCGTCCGGGTTGACGACGTTGACGACCCAGAGATCGAAGCTCGCGGGCGGCGTCTTGCGGACGAGCTTGCGGGTGATCGCCACGCCGGCGTCCTCGTTCCCGTGGATGCATCCGACGACAAGCACCTTATTCGGGCTCGCCGGGTCTCCGAGACGATGAACGCGGATCGCGCGTCCTTGCGAGGAGTAGCCGACGACTTCCGAGCTCCGCGTCGGGTCGGAGGTCGCGAGGGCGAGGACTGAGAGCAGGATCTCGATGCCCACGAAACGATGTACGGGGACCGTCGGGTCGAAGGTTCCCGTATCCAGGTCGGGTGCGCTCACTCTGCCTGATCCTGCTGGCCGCCGCCGCGTGCGGATTCGCCAGCCCCTTCACGACGCAGAGGACGTTCACGCCCAGGCCGGACAACGCGATCCGTTGGCAGAGCTCGCGAGCACTGGGAAGTCCCGCGGCAGGGCGGCTCGTTCGAGGAGTTCAGCTGCCGCCGGGTGGCCCGACGTTCTTCACGTGGGATCCACTGCTTCATCGGCAGCCCGACCGCGCCTGGCGGCGCTGGGGGACCGACGAGCTGGTTCGCCTCGTCCTCCGCGTCGTCGCTACCTATGCCGCCGGCCACCCCCACGCGCCTCGGGTGGGCCTCGGAGACCTCAGCAAGCCGCACGGCGGCTGGTTCGGCCCGCGCCACGCCTCTCATCAGAACGGTCTCGACGTCGACGTGTACTACCCGCGGCTCGACCGGCGGGAACGGCCGCCGCTGCGTGTTCGCCAGGTCGACATTCGGCTCTCCCAGGCGCTGGTCGACCTCTTCGTTCGAGCTGGCGCAGAACGAATCTTCGTCGGGCCCAACACGGGCCTTCGCGGGCCGGCGAGCGTCGTCCAGGTGATCGGCGGCCACGACAACCACCTGCACGTGCGCATCGGTTTCCCTCCGCCATCAACCGGGGACGCTTGAGGGAAAGGAGGCAAGCATGCTGGAGAACTATTCGATGCAAGAGCTGAAGGAGCTCGGTGGGCATGAGGTCGTGGACGCGAACGGCGAGTCCGTCGGCTACGTCGAGCTCGTCTTCGTGGACGACTCGACGGGTCGCCCGGAATGGATGGGCATCTGGAGCGGCCTGCCCGGCAAGGGCCCGCGCGTGATCGTTCCGCTCCAGGGGGTCGAGCACGTCGAAGGCGAGATCCGCGTCCCGTGGACGAAGGACGTGATCATGAGCGCTCCGCGCTACGACGACGCGGACGACCGCGGTCTGCTCCGTGACGACCCGGACGGAATCGCCATCTCGCCCGAGAAGGAGCGAGCCGCTTACCAACACTACGGGGTGGAGCCCTTGACGGAGCGCCCCGACAGCGTGTCCGGTCCGCGGTTCCGCGCGGTGCTGATCGAGATCCGAACCATTCAGCGCCGCGGCTAGCCCCTGTACACGGCGCGCGTACAATCGCCGCCGATGCGTTCCGACCCGCTGACCGACGAGCAGCGTGAGATCCGCGAGCTCGTGCGCACCCTTGCGCGCGAGCGAATCGCTCCCAGAGCGGCGGAGATCGACGAGTCGGCGGAGTTTCCGTGGGACATGGTCGAGCTCATGCGCGAGCACGAGCTCTTCGGGCTCGCGTTCGACGAGGCTCACGGGGGGAGCGGGGCGGGGTCGCTCATGCTGCTCGTCGCCGTAGAGGAGGTCTCGCGCGCGTGCGCGACGACGGGCCTGGTGCTCGCCGTCCAGGAGCTCGCATCTCTCGCCCTCCGGCTCGCCGGGACCGACGAGCAGAAGAACCGCTACCTGCCCCGCCTCGCCAGCGGAGAATGGATCGCTGCCTATGCGCTGACCGAAGCGGGCTCGGGCTCTGACTCCGCCGCGATGAGGACGCAGGCCAAGCGGGACGGGGAGGAGTACGTCCTCAACGGCTCCAAGCGCTTCATCACCAACGCGGGCGTTGCCGGGCTCTACACCGTCTTCGCCAAGACCGACCCGGACGGCGGCCACGCGGGGATCTCCTGCTTCGTCGTCGAGGCCGACGCTCCGGGTTTCGAGGTCGGGCGCATCGAGCCGAAGATGGGCATCAAGGGCTCCACGACCGGCGAGCTCTTCTTCAACGACTGCCGAGTGCCGGCCGACAACCTCATTGGCGAGGAAGGCGAGGGCTTCAAGATCGCCATGCGGATCCTCGACCGCTCGCGGCCGGGTATCGCAGCCCAGGCGCTCGGCATCGCGCAAGGGGCGACGGACTACGCGCTCGAGTACGCCAAGAACCGCGAGACGATGGGGGAGCCCATCTCCGAGCACCAGCTCGTGGCCGGGAAGCTCGCCGACATGGAGACCCGCTGCGAAGCGGCGCGCGGGCTCCTCTACAAGGCCGGGTCGATGATCGACGAGGACGCTCCCGGGCTGACCAAAGTTTCGGCGATGGCCAAGCTCTTCTGCTCCGACACGGCCATGGACGTGACGACCGACGCGGTCCAGATCCTCGGCGGGTACGGCTACATCAAGGAGTACCCGGTCGAGCGCATGATGCGGGACGCCAAGATCACGCAGATCTACGAGGGGACGAACGAGATCCAGCGGCTCGTGATCGCGCGGGAGATGGTGCGCGAGGCGCGGTCGTCGGTCCTCGCCGAAGTCAGCTGAGCGACGGCTCCGACGCAGTCGTGGTCGGCTCGGGGCCGAACGCTCTCGCGGCCGCGATCACGCTTGCGCGGGCGGGGCGGCGGGTGGTCGTCCGCGAGGCCGAGGACACGCTTGGAGGGGGTGTCCGCTCCGCGGACCTGACTCTGCCCGGCTTCGTCCACGACGTCTGTTCCTCGATCTATCCGTTCGTTCCTGGGTCGCCCTTCTTTCGCTCGCTCCCCTTGGCCGAGCACGGCCTCGACCTGCTCCACCCTCCTGCACCGGTGGCCCACCCGTTCGACGATGGCAGCGCGGTTCTCGTCGAGCGCTCACTCGAGGAGACGGCTGCCGGCCTCGGGGACGATGCCGGGGCCTACCGCCGCTTGGTGGGATCCGTCTGCGCCGGGTGGGGGGATCTGGAGGAGGGCATCCTCGGCCCGCTGACGCGGTTCCCGCGCCACCCGCTTCCGCTCGCGCGTTTCAGCCTCCACGCCCTCCGAGCCGCGGCGCCACTGGCGTGCAAGACCTTTGCGACCGAGCGGGCGCGGGCGCTCTTCGCCGGCTGCTCGGCTCACTCGATCGCTCCCCTGGAGCGGAAGCCGACGGCGGCCTTCGGCCTCATCCTGCTCAGCTTGGCGCATCTCGTTGGGTGGCCGTTTCCTCGCGGCGGGTCGCAGCGCATCGCCGACGCCCTCGCCTCGATTCTGCGCGAGCTCGGCGGCCGGATCGTCGCCGGGGCGCCCGTCGAATCGTTGGCTGAGCTCGCCGTGCCTACCGTGGTCTGCGACGTCGTCCCGCGCGAGCTCATTCGCATCGCGGGCCCTGAACTTCCGGCGCGCTACGTCCGGCGTCTGGCCCGCTTCCCGCACGGCCCAGGGGCGTTCAAGGTCGACTTCGCGCTCGACGGGCCCATCCCCTGGCGCGCGCAGGAGTGCGCGCGCGCCGGGACCGTCCACCTGGGAGGGACGCTGGCGGAGATCGCGGCGTCCGAGCGCGGGCCGTCGGAGGGCCGGCACGCCGAGCGCCCGTTCGTTCTCCTGGCCCAGCACAGCCTCTTCGACCCGAGCCGCGCCCCCGCGGACAAGCACACGGCCTGGGCCTACTGCCACGTCCCTAACGGCTCCGACTTCGACATGACCGACCGGATCGAGGCCCAGATCGAGCGCTTTGCACCTGGTTTCCGGGATCTCATAATCGGCCGGAGCGTCATGCCGCCGACCGCGCTCGAGCGGCGCAACCGCAACCTCGTCGGCGGAGACCTGAACGCCGGAGCCGTGACGCTGTGGCGGCTCCTGGCGCGACCGGTCTTGTCAGCCTCGCCCTATCGCACTCCGGCGAAAGGGGTCTACCTCTGCTCCGCCTCGACGCCGCCCGGCGGCGGCGTGCACGGCATGTGCGGCTACTTGGCCGCGCGCGCAGCCTTGAGCGACGCCTTGTAGGCGCGCTTCTTCTCCTGGTAGTCCTCGAGCGCTTCCGGTGAATCGACGTCGGCCAGTGTGTGATGGGAAGGCGTGACGTCTTCCCATCCGGGCGGCCGGACCCCGAATCGCTTGACGAGGATGGCGATGAGCGTGTGGGCTTTCATGGGCCCGATGCCGGGAAGGTCGAGGAGACGGCGCTCGAGGTCCGCTCCGCTCTCGGCCTCCATCCAGATGCGCGACGCGTCCCCGCCATACTCGCTTGCGACCGCGGCGGCCAGCTGCTGCGTGCGCTCGGCCATCGTGCCGGGGTAGCGGTGGAGGGCAGGCTTCTCGCGGAAGATCCGGTCCAGTTCGCCGGCGTCCATCCCGGCGATCTCCTCTGCGTCGAGAGCGCCGAGCCGCCGCTTGAGCTCGAGCGGGCCGGAGAATGCTTTCTGTAGCGGGACCTGTTGGTCGAGCTCGAAGCCGATGAGGAGCGCGAGCGGCTCCTCGGCGAGGAGCGCGTCGGCCTCGTCGTTGCCTGTGAAGTGGAGCTTGGCCGGCCGCGTCGTCGCCATATGGCAATTCTACGCCGCGGCCGGCTCAAGCTAGGCGATGTCGCCGCAGGCGACGTAGACGCCGGCCTCGGCTTCTGACTTGTGGACGTTCACCGCGAAGTCGCCGGCCTGGAGGTCCTCGATGGTCACGGGAACCTCGGTCTCCGACGCCCCGCCTTCGACGTTGTTCAGGGCATGGGCGACGTCACCCACGTCGGGGCATGCACCAACGTGGATGTGTGCCGGCTGCGGGTCGGCTGGTGGGCTGCTGAGCTCGATCGTCACCTTCGTCATGCCGTCGCCGGCGGCTTCGAGCGTTGCCGTACCGGACTGTCCCGACGCGTTCTGCTCGTCGAGGGCAATCTCGACTGCGCCCCCGCCCGTGTCGGTCGCGGCCGCCGGTGTCGTGGCCGCTCCTTCGTCGTCGCCTCCGCAGCCCGCAAGCGCGAGGAGCGCCGTTGCGAGGGCCAGGACGACGACCAACCAGATTCTCTTCGACATCAAGCCTCCTCGTTTGGACACCTGTAGTTCGGGTGCGCTGGCAAGTTCGGATTGCGAGCTAACCTGGGGAGGTGAGTCCGCTCACGCCGTTCAGCCCTGCGGTGCGCCAATGGTTCGAGCGCACCTTCGACGCGCCGACGCCCGCGCAGGAGCAGGGCTGGCCGGCGATCGCCTCTGGCAAGCACACCTTGATCCAGGCGCCGACGGGGTCGGGCAAGACGCTGGCAGCTTTTCTCTGGGCGCTCGACCAGGCCCAGCCGGGCCAGGGCACCCAGGTCCTCTACGTCAGCCCGCTGAAGGCGCTCAACTACGACGTGGAGCGGAACCTCCGCGGCCCGCTGGCCGGGATCGGGTCGAAGCTCTCCGTGGCTGTTCGGACCGGCGATACGCCCGCCAAGGAGCGGGCGGCGATGCTCAAGCACCCGCCCGACATCCTCATCACCACCCCCGAATCGCTCTTCCTGCTGCTCACCTCGCGCGCCCGCGAGACGCTCAGGAGTGTCCGCTTCGTGATCGTCGACGAGGTCCACGCAGTGGCGGGCTCCAAGCGCGGCGCCCATCTGGCGCTCAGCCTCGAGCGGCTCGAGCGG
Source organism: Actinomycetota bacterium (assembly GCA_020029625.1). Taxonomy (GTDB): domain Bacteria; phylum Actinomycetota; class Thermoleophilia; order Gaiellales; family Gaiellaceae; genus JAIBJP01. Next base: position 7,190 of record JAIBJP010000064.1, read on the forward strand.
CTGACCGCGGAGCAATTTCAGCGCATCGGCCTCTCCGCGACTCAGCGACCGATGGAAGAGATCGGGCGCTTCGTCTCCGGCGATCGGCCCATGGAGCTCGTGGACGCCGGTCGCGCGAAGGAGCTCGACCTCCGCGTCGTCGTTCCGCTCGAGGACATGCGCGAACCGGGCGAGGGCGGCTCGATCTGGCCGTCGATCTACCCGGCCCTGCTCGAGCTCGTGCAGGAGCACCGGTCGACGATTCTCTTCGTCAACAATCGCCGGCTGGCGGAGCGGCTCGCCCTCCGCCTCAACGAACTGGCAGAGCGAGAGGTCGCGAGGGCGCACCACGGGTCCCTTGCCCGGGAGCAACGGGTCGAGGTGGAGGAACTGCTGAAGAAGGGCGAGATTCCGGTGCTCGTCGCCACCTCGTCGCTCGAGCTCGGCATCGACATGGGCGCTGTCGACCTCGTGATCCAGGTGGAGTCGCCCAAGTCCGTCGCTCGTGGGCTCCAGCGCATCGGCCGCGCCGGCCATCGCCTCGACGAGCCCTCGAAGGGCCGGATCTTCCCGAAGTTCCGGGCCGACCTGCTCGAATCGGCGGTCGTCGTCCAGCGGATGCGCGAGGGCCTGATCGAGGAGACCCAGATTCCGCGGAACCCGCTCGACGTGCTGGCGCAGCAGATCGTCGCGATCTGCGCCGAGGAGGAGATCGCGGTCGACGAGCTCCACGAGCTCGTGAAAGGTGCCTATCCGTTCCGCGATCTCTCGCGGCAGCAGCTCGAGAACGTCCTCGACATGCTGGCCGGCCGCTATCCCTCGGAAGAGTTCTCCGAGCTCCGCCCCCGCATCACCTGGGACCGGGTTCGGGGCGTGGTGCGCGGACGCGAAGGCGCACGAAGGCTCGCGGTCACGAACGCCGGGACGATCCCCGACAGGGGTCTCTTCGGCGTCCATCTCGTGAACGGCGGCGGACGGGTCGGCGAGCTGGACGAGGAAATGGTCTATGAGGCCCGGGCGGGGCAGACCTTTCTCCTCGGCGCCTCCACCTGGCGGATCGAGGAGATCACCCGGGACCGCGTGCTCGTCTCGCCGGCTCCAGGGATCCCCGGCCTCGTCCCCTTCTGGAAGGGAGAGGGCGTCGGGCGGCCGTACGAGCTCGGCGAGGCGATCGGGAAGGCGGCCAGGGAGCTCGTCGGGCTCGACGACGAGCGCGCCCGTGCCCGGCTCCGAGATGACCATGCGCTGGACGAGCGCGCCGCGGAGAACCTGCTCGTCTACCTGCGAGAGCAGGAAGCTGCCACGGGAGCGCTTCCCTCCGACCGCACGATCGTGGTGGAGCGCTTCCGGGACGAGATCGGCGACTGGCGCCTCTGCGTGCTGACTCCGTTCGGCGGGCGAGTGCACGCGCCGTGGTCGCTCGCCCTCGCCGCTCGCCTGCGCGAATCGCTGGGGCTGGAGGTGAACGCGATCTGGTCGGACGACGGTATCGCCCTTCACCTGCCGGACGCCGAGTCGCCGCCGCCGCTCGACGACGTTCTCATCGCTCCCGAGGAGCTGGAGGACCTCGTCGTCGCCGAGGTAGGAGGGACCGCGCTCTTTGGCGCCCGCTTCCGAGAGAACGCGGCGCGGGCGCTGCTGATCCCGCGACGGCGGCCCGGCCAGCGCACGCCTCTCTGGCAACAGCGGCTGAAAGCCCAGGGGCTGTTGCAGGTCGCGCGGCGCTACGCCGACTTTCCCGTCGTCCTCGAGACCTACAGGGAGTGCCTTCAGGACGTGTTCGACCTGCCGGCGCTGAAGAGCTTGCTCGGCTCGCTCCGCCAGCGGCGAATCGACCTCGTCGAGGTCGAGACCCCGAGCGCGTCCCCCTATGCGTCGTCGCTTCTCTTCGACTACGTCGCGACCTACATGTACGAGGACGACACGCCGCTCGCCGAGCGGCGCGCGCAGGCCCTCGCTCTCGACCGCGACCTGCTCAAGGAGCTGCTCGGGCAGGAGGAGCTGCGCGACCTGATCGACCCGCGGGCGCTCGAGCAGGTGGAAGGCGAGCTGCGGGGCGCACCCCATTCCGTCGACCAACTTCACGACCTTCTGCTTCGGCGGGGGGACCTTCGGTCGGGCGAGTATGACGAGAGCCTTGCCGACGAGCTCGAGAGCCAGCGGCGGGCGCTCCGGATCCGCATCGGCGGAGAGCAGCGCCTCATCGCCGCTGAGGATGCCGGACGCTATCGCGATGCGGTCGGGGCGATGCCGCCTGCGGGTCTTCCCGATGCCTACCTCGAAGGCGGGGAGGATCCACTGGCCTGGGTCCTCCGCCGCTTCGCCCGCGGGCGAGGCCCCTTCACGACCGCCGAAGCGGCGGCGCGCTACGGCCTCTCGCTCGCTGACGCGGAGGAGCAGCTCGCCGCGCTCGGGCTGGTCCGTGGCGAGCTGCGGCCCGGCGGCACCGAGCGCGAATGGTCCGACCCCGATGTCCTGCGTCGACTGCGGCGCGCGAGCCTCGCGGCCCTGCGGAAGGAAATCGAGCCGGCCGAGCCGGCCGCCCTGGGGCGCTTCCTGCCGGCCTGGCAGGGAATCGACCGGCGCGCCACCCTGCGTGAAGCGCTTGTTCCGCTCCAGGGAATGTCCCTACCGGTTGCACTGTGGGAATCGGACGTGCTGCCGCGGCGCGTGCCCCGCTACGAGCCGGCGCAACTCGATCAGTTGACCGCGTCCGGTGAAGTGGTCTGGGTGGGCGCCGGTCTCGAGCGCGTCGCCGTCTACTTCCGCGAGGACGCTCCGGCCCTCGGACGCCCGGCTGCGCTCCCGACCCCCGA
>JAIBJP010000017.1 GCA_020029625.1 Actinomycetota bacterium
CGATAGGCGACCGCCCGCTCCCGGTAGTCGGCGCTTCGAGCCGAGCTCTCGACCTCTTCGGCGACCTCGCGTCGCAGGTCGGCGAGCTCGCGCTCGTCGCTCGTTTCTCCCGCGCGTGCGACAGCCTCGGCGAGGTTCACCTCGGGTTCCTGGGGCGGCGCGCGCGCGAAGCCGGACTTCGCCCGGTGTAAGCCGCGCCGCCCAGGGGCGCGAGGCTAGCCAACGGTGTCGAGGGAGCGGGGAGCGGGCCCGACGTACTTGGCGGAGGGGCGGATGAGCCGGCCCGACCGCTTCTGCTCGAGGATGTGCGCCGACCAGCCGGCCACCCGTGCGCACGCGAACATGGCCGGGAAAAGCGGCGGAGGAATGTCGGCGATGTCGAGCACGACCGCGGACCAGAACTCGACGTTCGTCGCGAGGACGCGCTCGGGATGGCGCGCCTTCAGCTCCTCGAGCGCGGCCTGCTCGAGCGCCTCGGCGACCTCCACCCGAGGGGACTCGAGCTCGTGCGCCGTCCGCCGGAGCACCCGCGCACGCGGGTCCTCGGCGCGATAGACGCGGTGCCCGAAGCCCATGATCCGCTCGCCGCGGTCGAGCAGGTCGCGCACGTACTGCCCAACGTCCCCGGCTTCGGCGACCTCGTCGAGCATCTTGAGAACCCGGGTGGGCGCGCCGCCGTGCAGTGGTCCCGAGAGAGCGCCGACCGCCGCGGACATGGCAGAGCCGCAGTCGGCGCCGGTGGATGCGACGATGCGTCCGGTGAAGGTCGAGGCGTTGGCGCCGTGCTCGGCCGCCGAGACCCAGTAGGAGTCCACCGCGCGCACGTGGCGGGGGTCGGCCTCGCCGCGCCAGCGAAGCAGGAAGCGTTCCGCGGCGGTGTCGCCGGCGGCGACCACGTCGTCGGGAACCCGGTCTTCGCCGCGCGCCGACTGGGCGACGAGGGAGATCATGCCGGCCGAAAGACGAGCGAGATCATCCCGCGCCTGCTCGTCCGAGATGTCGATTAGCTGGCTGAGACCCCAGTGCCCTCCGAGCTCGGCGGTCGAGGCCTGGAGGTCCGCCATGGCGCTGCCGGTGCGCGTCGGAAGCTCGATGTCCTCGGCCCGGGGCATGCCCGGCTCGAAGGAATCGTCCACGAGGAGACCCCAGACCTGCTCGTAGGGCACCTTCCCCACGAGCTCCTCGATGTCGACTCCGCGATAGCGCAGGGCGCCGCCCTCCCTGTCCGGCTCGGCGATCTCCGTCTCGAAGGCGACGATCCCCTCGAGCCCTGGCTTGAACTCGTCCATGTCCCCAAAATCTACCCGGAACCCTTGGCACCAAGCCTCGCTAGAGTCCAAGGTGGATGGCCCATCGCGTCACCTTGATCCCCGGCGACGGGACGGGCCCGGAGATCGCCGAGGCGACCCGGCGCGTGCTCGAGGCGAGCGGCGCCGAGCTCGAGTGGGACGTCCAGCAGGCCGGCGCCGACGTCATGGAGAAGTTCGGCGGCAATCCCCTGCCGGACCACGTCCTCGACTCGATCAAGCAAAACGGCGTCGCGCTCAAGGGGCCGATTACGACTCCAGTAGGCACAGGCTTCCGCTCGGTGAACGTGGCGCTGCGCAAGACACTCGACCTCTACGGACAGGTCCGCCCCTGTAAGAGCTACCGCGGCGTCCGCTCGCGGTACGAGGATGTCGACCTCGTCGTCGTCCGCGAGAACACCGAGGATCTCTACGCCGGAATCGAATTCGAGGAAGGGAGCTCGCACGCGCGCGACCTGATCGACTGGGTCGAGCATCACGGGCACCCGAGGCTACGCGAAGACTCGGGCATCTCCCTGAAGCCGATCTCGATCGCCGGCTCGCGCCGCATCGTGGAGTTCGCGTTCGACTATGCGCGCGGGAACGGCCGCCGCAAGGTGACGGCCGTTCACAAGGCGAACATCATGAAGTTCACGGACGGCCTCTTCCTCCGCGTTGCGCGGGAGGTGGCAGAGGAAAACGGCGAGCTCGAATTCGAAGATCGCATCGTGGACAACCTCTCCATGCAGCTCGTCCAACGGCCCGAGGAGTACGACGTGCTCGTCTGCCCGAACCTCTACGGCGACATCGTCTCGGACCTCTGCGCCGGCCTGATCGGCGGGCTCGGGCTCGCACCGGGAGGAAACTTCGGGACGCACGCCGCCGTCTTCGAGCCGACGCACGGCTCGGCGCCGAAGTACACGGGCCAGAACCGCGTCAACCCCATGGCCATGATGCTCTCGGGCGTGATGATGCTTCGCCATCTCGACGAGCGCGACGCTGCCGACCGGGTGGAGTCGGCCATCGCCGCCGTCATCGCCGAGGGCCACTCGGTCACCTACGACATGAAGCCGACCCGCGACGACCCGACGGCGGTCGGGACGAGCGAAGTCGCGGACGCGGTCATCGACAAGATGGGAGTGCGGGTGTGAGTCGCATCAAGATCACGGTGGTTGGAGCCGGCAATGTCGGGGCGACTGTGGCGCAGGAGATCGTCCGCGCCAACTACGCGGACGTCGTCGTCGTCGACATCAAGGAGGGCCTCGCAGAGGGAAAGGCGCTCGACATCAACTCGGCCGGCTCGGTACTCGGATATGAGCCAAGGCTCATCGGCCTCGACGGCTACGAAGGCACAGAGGGGTCGGACATCGTCGTCATCACTGCAGGGGTGCCGCGCACGGGCGACATGAGCCGCGACGACCTCGTGACCACGAACGAAGGCATCGTCTCCTCGGTGACGCGCGAGGCCGTCGAGCGCTCGCCGGACGCCACCCTCATCGTCGTCTCGAACCCGCTCGACGCCATGTGCCACGTGGCGAAGGACGCGTCGGGCTGGCCGCGCGAGCGGGTCTTCGGAATGGCAGGGATACTCGATACCGCTCGCTTTCGCACCTTCATCGCCTGGGAGACCGGCGCATCCGCCCAGGACGTTCAGGCGCTCGTCCTCGGCGGGCACGGCGACCAGATGGTCCCGATCGTCTCGGCGACGACCGTTGGCGGAGTTCCTCTGCCCAAGCTCGTCTCAGACCAGCGCATCAAGGCGCTGGTCGAGCGCACCCGCAAGGGAGGCGGGGAGGTCGTGCAGCTCCTGGGGACGTCGGCCTGGTACGCACCGGGCGCGGCCGTGGCCGAGATTGTGCACGCCGTCGCTCTCGACCAGAAGCGGGTTCTCCCTTGCACGGCCCACCTCGAGGGCGAGTTCGGGATCGAGGGGCTCTTCATGGGCGTCCCGGTGAAGCTGGGGGCCGGCGGCATCGAGGAGATCGTCGAGCTCGACCTCTCCGACGAGGAGCGGAGCGAGCTCGGCCGGTCTGCCGAAGCCGTCCGTGAGGTCGTCGGCGTGCTGGCCGGATCACACTGAGAACTCGTTCCAGGATGGAGCTCGTCGCCGGGTCGCGCTGGGTGGATGCGAGGCCAGGACGCAGGGAGCGCCGTCATTCTGAACGCGGATGCGTTGGGCGCGACCGAGGACGCCGCTTCGCGCCGCCGAGCGCGGCTCCGGCGGCACAGCTCTCATTGTGGAGCGAGTTCTGAAAGCCCGTCCGCTCCTCCTGGTCCTCCTCGCGCTCGCCGTCGTTCTGGGCGTGCTCTGGTTTGTGCCCTCGAACGAGTACATCTTCCTTCCCGATCCCCCACGCGCCGTCGACCCTCTCGTCCAGCTGCCCGGCGAGAAGGACGTGGAGGAAAAGGGCGGCATCTACATGGTCGACATCTTCGTCCGCAAGGCGAGCCTCCTCGAGCGCGTCTTCCCCCAGCTGCATGACGGCGCGTCGCTCGTGCCCGCGAAGCAGGTCAACCCGATCGGAGTCAGCGAGTCCCAACGGCTGCAGCAGAGTCGCAACGAGATGTCCCAGTCGCAGAAGGTCGCCGCCGCCGTGGCTCTCCGCTACCTGGGGTACAAGGTGGACGTGAAGACCAACGGCGTCGAGGTGACGGCGGTCTACCCGGATGCGCCCGCCGACGGGAAGCTCGAGGTCGGCGATGTGGTCGTCGCGGTCGAGGGGAAGCCTGTCGACACGACCGAAGAGCTGCGCAAGGCGATGAGCCGGGTCACCCCTGGGGAGACGGTGACGTTCGGAGTTCGTCGGTCGGGCGGCGTCCAGCAGATTCGGCTGGCGACGGAGGCGAATCCGGACGAGCCCAAGAGGGCCATCGTCGGCGTTCAAATCGAACAATCGGCGACCATCGACCTCCCGATCGCGATCAAGATCGACACCGGGTCGATCGGTGGCCCGTCCGCCGGCCTGGCCTTCTCGCTGGACATCGTCGACGAGCTCGGCCAGGACCTGGACAAAGATGGCCGCATCGTGGTAACCGGCGCGCTCGACCTCGACGGACGGGTCGGGGAGATCGGGGGCATCAAGCAGAAGACGATCGCGGCGCGAAACTCCCACGCGGACCTTTTCCTCGTCCCCGACGGAAATGCGCAGGACGCACGGCGGTACGCGGACGGGCTCAAAGTCGTAGCGGTCTCGTCCTTTCGCGAGGCGTTGTCTGCCTTGACGAAAACGTAGTTTCCCGACCTGGCAACGGATCGGACGATCTTCACGGAAATTGCGCGAAATTGGTGATGGCGGCTCTTCACCGCCGTGCCCAACGGGCCTATAGTCCGCGGCGGTCTGCGTGGCAAAACGAACGGAAATTACCTGCAACGATTGCTTTTTTCGCCGAGCTGACCTCTGTGCGATTCCGGGGAACTGCATCTGTCCGACCTACCGGCCGGCGAAGGCTTCACTGACTCCGCCGCGCCAGCCCCGGCTCGTCCAGCGCCCGCTCCGCGGCGTCACCGCCGCCGCCTAGTACTAGCCCGGGAAGCGCGGATCGTCGCGGATCGCCGCGAAATCCTCGTCGGCCCGAGCCCACTCCAGCATGCGCGGGTCCAGTTCGATCGCCGCCGTGAGATGAGCTAGCGCGTCTTCGGGGCGGCCGGAAAGGGACTCGAAGCAGGCGAGGTTGTAGAGGACGTTCGAATTCCCCGGATGGCGCTCGAGCGCCTGTAGGAAGACGGCGGCACCGCGGTCCGGCTGGCCGGCGTCGAGGAGCGGCTTTGCGGCGAGCCAGGCCTCCCACGGCGAAGGCTCGAACGCGCGCCCAGGAACCCCGCCGACGACCAGGACGGTCGTGTCGGCCTCCTTGGCCACGGCGCCGCGACGGACGGCTGGGTCACGCACGAAGACGACGGTTCCCGCGGGCGCGTCGACCTCTTCGCCACCGAGCTCGAACGTCGCGTGGCCGGAGGCGACGAAGTAGAGCTCCTCGTGCCGACCCGCGCCGTGCCCTAGCTCGTCGTGCTCCTCGATCACCCGCTCGCCGGCGCGCGCGGAGTAGGCGTTGATGCCGAACGAGTTGATGCCGAAATGAAGCCGTACCGGGCTGACGCCGAAGTCGGCGGAGCTCTTCACGAGCGGCATGTCTTCGAGACGCCCGACGGCGTAGGGCTTGGAGCTCACCTAGGCGGCGACCGCGGCTGCAGCCCGCACGAGCCGCCCGAGCCGGCCGATTCCCTTGTCGATCTCGGGCGCGGTCGCGAAAGAGTACGCGAGCCGCGCAGCTTCCTCCCCACCGCCGTGGAAGAAGAAATCGGCTCCCTTGATGAAGGTGACGTCGTCCTCGCTCGCGCGTGTGAGCAGAGCCTCGCCGCTGACGCCGGTCGGCAGGTCGAGCCAGAGGAAGTAGCCGCCCTCCGGCCTGCTCCAGGTGGCGCTCTCGGCGAGCTCCCGCCCCAGGGCAGAGGTCATGGCGTCGCGGCGGATGCGGAGGCCGTCGCGCACGCGCTCGAGGTTCGGCTCGTAGCCGCCGCCGGTGACGAAGTCGTACAGCGCTGCCTCGACGAAGATCGCCGGCGAGACGTAGTTCTCGAGCACGAGCGCCTCGATCTCCGGGACGAGCTCCTCGGGGAGGATCACGTAGCCCGTTCGGATCCCCGGCGCGACCGTCTTCGAGAAGGAGGAGAGGAAGACGACGCCCTGGCCGTCCGCCAGCTCGAACAGGCGCGGCAGCGGGTCGCCCTCGAACCGGAGCTCCCCGTAGGGGTCGTCCTCGAAGACGAGGGCTCCGCGCTCGCGCACCAGCTCGATCAGACGGAAACGGTTCTCACGCGAGAGCGTGCGCCCGCTCGGGTTCTGAAAGGTCGGGATCGTGTAGACGACGTCGCCCGCGCGCACCGTTCCCGCCAGCGCGTCGATGTCGAGCCCGTCGTCCGCGAGCTCGATCTGCTCGACCTCCGCTCCGAGCCGTCGCAGGATCGAGAGCGAGCGGTCGTAGCACGGAGCCTCGACGATGAAGCGCGCTCCTCCCTTGACGAGATGCCGCGCGACGAACGAGAAGCCCTGGAGCGAGCCGTTGGTGACGATGACCCGGCCCGGATCGATGTCGTGACGCCCGGCGATCCACTCGCGGAGAGGCGGATAGCCCCCTGGGGGGCCGTAGTTCAGCGCCGTCGCGCCGTCGCGCTCGAGGGCCGCCCGTGCGCAGTCGGCGAACTCCGCGATCGGGAGGAGATCGGGGCCCGGCATGCCGCGCGCGAAGGAGATCACGCCCACGGCGTCTGAGTTTACTGGCCCGGTCCGCCGCCTAGGTGCGCGCCCCGACGACCTCGGCGACGAGTCTCGCGACCTCGGTCGGGTTGGTGCCGACGCGAACGCCGTGGGCTTCGAGCGCCTCCTTTTTCGCCTGGGCCGTTCCGGCGGTGCCGGAGATGATCGCGCCCGCGTGGCCCATCGTCTTCCCCGGTGGAGCCGTAAAGCCGGCGATGTAGGCGATGACCGGCTTCGTCATCTCGGCTTCGATGAAGCTCGCCGCCTTCTCTTCCTCGGCCCCTCCGATCTCGCCGACCATGACGACGTACTCGGTCTCGGGATCGCGCTCGAAACGCGCCAGGACGTCCAAAAACGACGACCCGACGACGGGGTCCCCCCCAATTCCGACGATAGTCGATTGCCCGACACCGAGCTGTGCCAGCTCGTGCCCGATCTGGTACGTGAGCGTTCCGGACCTGGACACGAGCCCGACGTTGCCCTCGCGGAAAATCTCTGCCGGGATGATCCCGACGTTCGCCTTCCCCGGCGAGAGGACGCCGGGGCAATTGGGGCCGACGAGCGTGACCCCGCGCGGATAGACGTAGTTGTAGACCCGCAGCATGTCGTGGGCCGGAATCCCCTCCGTGATGCAGATGACCGTCTCGATGCCGGCGTCGACCGCCTCGTAGATCGCGTCCGCCGCGAAGCGGGCGGGGACGAACACCATCGCGGTGTTCGGGCTCGTCTCCGCAACAGCCTCCCGGACCGAGTCGAAGACCGGGATGCCATCCACGTCGCCGCCGCCCTTCCCCGGGGTGACGCCGGCAACAACGTTCGTCCCGTACGCCTTGTTTCGCGCGGCGTGGAAGGAGCCTTCGCGCCCGGTGATCCCCTGGACGACCAGGCGGGTCTCCGAGTCGACGATGATCGCCATTAGCGCTTCCTTCCTTTGAGGGCGATGCGGTCGAGCCGGAGCTTGCCGCCCTCGATGCGGTCGGCGACGAGCTCGCGCACCCGCGCCGCGTCCTCGCCCGTGCAGCCGGTGCGGTCGAGCCACGGCTGGAACTCGATCCGGCGATCCTCCGTGCGCGCTTCCACCACCTCGAGTCCGGCGCCCGCGAAGAGCACGTGCCATTCCTCCTCGGAGTAGTTGCGCACGTGGGAGGGATCGCGGAGACGGTTCGCTTCCTCGTCCGAGTCACCCATGCGAAGGTTGTCCACGACGAGGACGAGGTCCCTCGTCACCCGCGCCATCTCCCCGAGACCGGCCTCCACGTCCTGGAAGTGGTGTGCGGCGAGCCGGCAGGCGACGACGTCGAAGCTCGCGTCGGCGAAGGGCAAGTCCTCGGCAGGGCAGACGACGTCCGGACGCATCCCGGGAGCCGGATCGGAGCTGACCACCTCGACCCCCGCCTCCCGCAGCCTCCGCGCAACGTGGCCGCCCCCGCTCGCGACGTCGAGCGCCGTGCGAGCGCCGGCCGCCCATTCCGCGATCAGGTCGAGGTCCCATCCCTCGCGATGCTCCTGGCTCTCGCGATAGGCCTCCGCCCGCTCGTCCCATACGCTCATCGCGCCCCCGCCAGCTCGACGACGCGCTCGGCTGCCGAGAGCATGGTCTCCTCGACGTAGAGGTTCGGCGACGCCGCCTCGATGAGCATCGCGCGCCCTTCCTCCGCATTCGTCCCGTCCAGTCGAACGACGATGGGAAGCTCGATCGTCATCCTGTCGAGCGCCTCGAGGATCCCCCGCGCGACCTCGTCGCCGCGCGTGATCCCGCCGAAGATGTTGAAGAGGATGCCCTTGACCTGTGGGTCGGAGGTGATCACCTCGAGCGCGTCCACGACGCCCTCGGCGTCGCCTCCGCCACCGAGGTCGCAGAAGTTCGCGGGCCGCCCCCCGACCTGGGCGATGACGTCGAGGGTCGACATGACGAGGCCCGCGCCGTTCCCGAGGATGCCGATCTCGCCGTCGAGCTTGACGTAGGTGACGCCCTTCTCGCGCGCGAGCCGCTCCTGCGGCTCGCCGGCGTCGAGGTCCCGCATCTCCGCGATGTCCGGATGGCGAAAGAGCGCGTTGTCGTCGACGGTGAACTTGGAGTCGAGCGCCTTCACCTCGCCCTCGGGTGTGACGATGAGCGGGTTGATCTCGCAGAGCATCGCGTCGGCGCCGACGAAGGCGTCATAGAGGCGCCCGACCAGGCCGATCACCTGCTTCTGCTCGTCCGGATCGGCGACGCCGGCCGTGAAGCAGAGCCAGCGGGCCTGGAACGGCTGGAACCCCATGAGCGGATCGACGTGCACCCGCGCGAGCGCATCCGGCGAACGCTCCGCCACTTCCTCGATTTCCACCCCGCCCTCGGTCGTGAGCATGAGGAGCGGTTGCTTCTCGCCCCGGTCGAAGGTGATCGAGAGGTAGTACTCCTTGGCGATGTCGGAAGCCTTCTCGACCCAGACCTTTCCGACAATGTGCCCGCGGATGTCCAACCCGAGGATCTCCTCCGCTCTCCGAGCCGCCTCCTCGGGCGTGTCCGCGAGCTTGATCCCGCCCGCCTTCCCGCGTCCGCCTGTGAGCACCTGCGCCTTGACGACTACCTGGCCTCCGAGCTCCTCCGCGACCGCGCGCGCCTCCTCAGGGGACGACGCGAGCTTCCCTTCCGAGACCGGGATGCCGAAGCGGGCGAAGAGTTGCTTGCCCTGGTACTCGTAGAGGTCCATGGGCGGCGGCGAGTGTACCCGCTGCCGGGTCCGGGACCTGCGCCTCCCGGGCAGACAGGCGGACGTTGTAGCCTTCCGCCGCACCCAGCGAGAGGAGTGAGATGACGAGCTTCCAGGACGAGGACATGGAGACGCGTGACTCCGCAGGTGAGGGCGCCGCGGAAGCGCCTTCTGATGCCGACGATCAGGACGACACGGACTCGACCGACGATTCGAGTGACGACGCCGACTCGAGCGACTCGGACACGGACTCGACTGACGCAGACACGGACTCGACCGACCCGAGTTAGCTCGCTCGTTCGAGCAGTCGACCCGGTCTCGACCGAGGAGTTCCTCGCCGAGCATTGGGAGCAGAGGCCGCTCGTCGTCGCACGAGACGAGGAGGAGCGTTTTCACGACCTCCTCTCCGTCGCCGACGTCGAGCGGCTTCTCTGCTCCGGCGGCCTGCGCCAACCGGCGTTCCGCCTGGTCAAGGCCGGAGAGAAAATCGACGCCGCCTCGTACACGACGAGCATCCCCTGGCGTCCCGCGCCCTTTAGCGGAACCGCCGAAATCGGGCGCGTCCTGGGCGAGTTCGACGCAGGAGCGACACTTGTCCTCCAGGGGCTCCATCTCTACTGGCCGCCGCTCGCCGAATTCTGCCGCACGCTCGAAGGCGAGCTCGGCCATTCCGCGCAGGCGAACGCGTACTTCACACCCCGCGACGCGCAGGGTCTCCCCGTGCACCACGACACCCACGATGTCTTCTCACTCCAGGTGTCCGGGGAGAAGCGCTGGCTGGTCTACGAGCCCGCGCTCGAGCTCCCGCTCAAGGATCAGCGCTACAAACCGGAGCACGGGGGGCCGGGCGAGACCGTCCACGACGTCACTCTGAAATCCGGAGACGCGCTCTACCTGCCGCGCGGGTGGCTGCACGAGGCGGCGACGTCGAGCACGGACTCCCTGCACATCACGGTCGGGGTCAACGTCTACACGTGGCTCGACGCCTTCAAGGCGGCGCTCGACGATTGCGCCGACGACCTCGAGTTCCGTCACTTGCCCGCAGGCGAACCGGACGAGCTCGTCGAGCGGCTGCGGGCACGTCTCGAACCGGAGCAGGTGGCGCGGCGACAGAGGCGGCGGCTCGTCAGGACACGCCGGCCGATTCTCGACGGCCAGCTCGGCCAGCTGCGAACGCTCGACGCCCTCACACTGGACACGCTGCTCGAGCGACGCCAGACCGTCCTCTTCGACCTCGACGGCCTCACGCTCGCGTTCGAGGGAAAGGAGCTCTCGTTCCCCGGGAGCGTCGAGGAGTCGATCGCCTTCGCCGCGGCGACAGTCGGCCCGTTCACCCCGGCCCAGCTTCCGGGCGACCTCGACGACGAGAGTCGGCTCGTGCTCGTTCGCCGGCTCGTCCGCGAGGGTTTCCTGCGGATCAGCGAAGCTGCGCCACGTAGCGGCGAGGACGCTGAGGGGTGACCGAGCTGCAGGTCAGGTAGACAGGCTCGTCGGCGAGCTCCGCAGCTACGTCGACCTTGCGCTCCACGCCCTTTGCCCGCAGGGTGACCGTCCAGCCGCCCTCGCGGCGCTCCACGCGCTCGAGCGAGACGTCGTCGATCCCCGTGAGTCCCTCCGCTTCGCGGACGGCACGCTCGGCAGCCTGGACGGCGAACGTATAGGCGGAACGGCCTCGGTAGAGATCGAGGTAGATGCGGCCGTCGAAGTACGAGTCGAGCAGCGGATCCAGGTCGCCGTCTTCAACCCGTCCGAAGTAGAGGCCCTCGGGCAGTACGACGACGTTGCCCGCGAAGCGGTCGCCTCCGACGTGCGTCGACTGCCACACCCAGTCCGGGTCGATCTTTCCCTTGAGACCGTCGTAGAGAGGATGGCCGTACTTGGCGCAGCAGCGGTCGCGCTTCCCGTGGGTGCACACGACGAAGACCGGATGCTCGACCGGCAGTCCCGGAGTGCCGCCGTCGAGGAGCGCGCTGGCGAAGTCGTACTCGAGCAGGTCGTCGTGCCGCTCGAACTCGAGGGCGTAAAGGCTCTCCTCACCGGGCCGAGAGCTCCCGATATAGAGCATGCGCCGCGCCTGCGCGCGACGGCGCGGCTGCTTGATGAAGAGGAGTCGGGCGTGCCCGAGCTTGGCGAGCTGGTCGCGGAGGTGCTCCTTCAGCGGGGCCGACAGCAGACTGCCGCCGAGCACGTCGCGATCCCACAGGCCGCGGTACTCGACCAGGAGCCAGCGATCGATCCGGCTCGCGGTGGCGGCGAGAGACTCGCTCGCCGCTCCGGATACGTCCGCGCACAGGGCTCGCTTGACGCTCACTGCCACGCGGATAGCGTACCCACTCTGTGAGGCGGACCTTACAAAGGCTCCGCGTCGTTTCCTGCCTGCGTGACGACGCAGATCACCTGGCCCGTCGCCACCTGCGCGCCGGCTGTCACCGAGAGCTCGCCGACCGTCCCGTGCCGGTGCGCCCTGATCTCGTTCTCCATCTTCATGGCCTCGACGATGCAGATCACCTGCCCGGCCCGTACCTCGTCGCCCTCCGCGACCTCGACCGCCAGCACCGTGCCTTGCATCGGACTCACCACCGCCTCCTTCGCCGCCCCGTGGGGAGCGCCGCCGCCCGCTCGCTCCCGACGGCGGCGGGCGAGCTCGGCGTGGGGCGGCTCCGGCTGGAGTAGCTTGACACCGTAGCGGCGGCCGTCGAGCTCGACCTCGACGAGGCGCTCCTGCAGGCGTCCGTCCTGGGGCCGGGCTACGCTTGTTGCCTGATGAGACAACGTCTGGGCTTTCTGCGCGAGCTCCTCAGCCAGGCCGTGGCAGGTCGTGGCCTCGACGAAGCACGGGTGGCGAAGCAGCGCCTTGTGGAAACCCACCAGCGTGGTCACGCCCTCGACCACGAGCTCGTCGAGCGCGCGCAGCATCCGCAGGCGCGCACGCTCGCGGTCGACGTCCCAGACGCACACCTTCGCGACCAGCGGGTCGTAGAGCCCGACTACCTCAGAGCCCTGGATGACTCCCGAGTCGACGCGCACGCCAGGCCCGGCGGGTTCGCGGTACGCGGTGATCACGCCCGGCGAAGGGAGAAAGCCGTTCGCAGCATCCTCCGCGTTGATGCGGCACTCGATCGCGTGTCCGCTGAAGCGCAGCTCGTTCTGGCGGACGCTCGTCGGCTCGCCCGCCGCGATCAGCACCTGCTCACGCACGAGGTCGACGCCCGTGACGAGCTCGGTGATGGTGTGCTCCACCTGGATGCGCGTGTTCATCTCCAGGAACCAGTAGTTGCCGTCCCTGTCGAGGAGTCCCTCGATGGTGCCTGCGCTCCGGTAGCCCACCGCCGTCGCCGCGTCCACGGCGATGCGACCGATGCGTCCGCGGAGATCCGGGGAGACCGCGGGCGAGGGTGTCTCCTCGACGATCTTCTGGTGACGACGCTGGATCGTGCAGTCGCGCTCGCCCAGGTGGACGACGTTCCCGTGCCCGTCGGCGAGCACCTGCACTTCGACGTGGCGGGGATCCTCGATGAACTTTTCCACGTAGACGGTGGGGTCCGAGAAGTACGACTCTCCCTCGCGGCGGGCGGCCGCGAGCGCGCGCTCGGCCTCATCGGGCCCCGGGACGACCTTCAGGCCCTTGCCGCCGCCACCGGCCGACGCCTTGATCGCGATCGGCCAGCCGTATTCGTCGCCGAGCCGGACGACCTCGTCGGCCGTCTCGACCGGCTCGGTCGTTCCCGGGATGATCGGGACGCCCGCGCTCGCCATGCGCTCGCGCGCGGCGATCTTCGAGCCCATCAGCTCGATCGCCTCGGGCGGCGGCCCGATCCAGACGAGCCCAGCGTCCTCGACGGCGCGGGCAAAGGACGGGTTCTCGGCGAGGAAGCCGTAGCCCGGGTGAATCGCCTCGGCGCCTGCCCGTTCGGCGGCGGCGAGGATCCGCTCCTGGTGGAGATAGCTCTCTGCGGGCGGGCCCGGGCCGACCAGAAACGCTTCGTCGGCAGACGCGGCGTGCAGGGAGCCGCGGTCGGCCTCCGAGTAGATCGCCACGGTTCCGATCTCGAGCTCGCGCAGGGTGCGGAAGATCCGAACGGCGATCTCGCCACGGTTTGCGACCAGGACCTTTCCGAAGAGCGACACGAGCGCGCCTATTCTTCCCTGCCGTGCACCTCTCGGACCAGCTCACGGTCGCGCGCGCGCTCTCCGTTCCGGTCGTCGTCGTCCTCTTCGCCTGGGACTTTCCCGGCCACGACTACTGGGCGACGGGGGTCTTCGCGGTCGCGATGGCCACCGACTGGCTCGACGGCTGGTACGCGCGCCGGACCGATCAGTCTTCCAATCTCGGACGCCTGCTCGACCCTGTCGCGGACAAGTTGCTCGTCATGGCCACCTTGATCATGGTCGTCGACCGTGTCCTCCCCGCATGGATGGTGGCTGCGATCGTCGCCCGCGAGTTCCTCCTGTCCGGCCTCCGGCTGGCGGCGCTCGAGCGCGGGGTCATCATCGCCGCGCGCGACCTCGGCAAGCTCAAGACAGGAACCCAGGCTCTCGCGGCAGGGCTGGCCGGGCTGGCGGCAGGGGGTGCCTTCAGCAACGACATCGCGTGGTGGACGGGCCTGGTCGCGCTCCTCATCACGTGGATCTCGGGAGTCGACTACTTTCTGAGCGCACCTCGCCTTTTTCGTGGCCAGCAGCCTGCGTAACTTTCGACCGGAAGACCGCTCAGCGGTGCTCGAGCTCTCCCGCCACGCTCTCCAGCGGCCGGCGGAACAGGTGGGAAATCCGCTGTGGAAGACCCGTGACGAGCTCGAGAGCGAGCTCGCCGACTGGGAGATGGATCCGGAGGAAACGCTGCTCGTCGAGGAACACGACGGCGCCGTGGTTGGCTTCGGCGGAGTCGAGGTCTCCCCCGGCTGGGAGCATGCGGATCTCTTCGGGCCCCTCGTCGCACCCGAGTTCCGGGGTCGAAAGCTCGGCACCCTGCTCCTGGAAGCGTCGATCGAGCGGGCAGAGGATCGCGGCGCGGAGCGGATCGTCGGGTCCGTCGGCACGCGCAACCTGGGCGGCCGGCTCCTGCTCGAGCGCGCGGGTTTCAAGCAGCAAGGGACGGCGAGCGCCATCTTTCGCGTCACTCCGGCCGACCATCGTTGGGTCGAGCCCGGCCCGCCGGGCGTGACCGTCCGCCCCGGCACCTCAGACGACCTGGACACGGCCCTCCACCTCTATCGGGAGTGTTTCCCAGGCGGTGTCTTCCCGGACGCCGCGTGGCGCGAAGGGCTCGAGGCCGGCTCCGTCTACCTCGCCGAGGCGGAGGGAACCGGGCTCGCGATCGTCAACATCGACCCGAGCGACCGCTGGATCTACCACCTGGGCGTCACTGAGAGCGAGCGCTCGCACGGAGTCGGCAGCTACATCCTGAGCCGCGCCCTCGCCGACTACTGGGAGCGGCGTCCGGGCGATGCGCTCGGGCTTTCGGTGCGCGCGGACAACCTGCCGGCGCTGCGGCTCTATCGCCGCCAGGGGTTCGCGCCGCTCCTCGTCGTCGACTCCTTCGAGCTCCCCCTCTAGTTTTTTGCTCCTGGCGATCGACCAGGGGACGACCGGGACCACCTGCCTCGTCGTGGACGCGGAGCTCGTGCCGCGCGGGCGCGGCTACCGCGAGGTGCCCCAGTACTTTCCGCGGCCGGGATGGGTCGAGCACGACCCGGACGAGCTCTGGGATTCGGTGCTCGAAGCCGCGACCGTTGCGCTCGCCGATGCCGGAATCCAGTCCACCGATCTCTCCGCCGTCGGCCTCGCAAATCAGCGCGAGACGACCGTGGTCTGGGATCGCCGCAGCGGGCGGCCCGTCCACCGCGCGATCGTCTGGCAGGACCGGCGGACGGCCGAGCGCTGCCGGGAGCTGCCGCGCGACCTGATCCGCGACCGAACCGGGTTGGTCCCCGACCCCTACTTCTCGGCGACGAAGCTGGAATGGATCCTGTCCGAGCGGGACGCGGCCGGCCTCGCGTTCGGGACCGTCGATGCCTGGCTCCTTTGGAAGCTCACGAGCGGTGAGATCCACGCGACCGACGTCTCGAACGCGTCCCGAACGCTCCTCTTCAACCTGGAGACGCTCGACTGGGACCGCGAGCTCCTCGAGCTCTTCGGAGTTCCCGAGTCGGTGCTTCCGCGGGTCGTCCCCTCGAGCGGAATCGTCGGGGAAGCAGACCTGCTCGGCGCCCGGGTCCCGATCGCGGGCATCGCGGGCGATCAGCAGGCCGCGCTCTTCGGGCAGGCCTGCTTCCTCCCCGGCCAGGCCAAGGCCACCTACGGGACGGGCAGCTTCGTGCTCGTCAACGCAGGCACCGAGAGCGCCGTCGCCCCCGAAGGACTGGTGCGGACGGTGGCCTGGCGCCTCGGTGACTCGCCGGCTGTCTATGCGCTCGAGGGCTCGGTCTTCGTGACCGGCGCGGCGCTGCAATGGCTCCGAGAGGGGCTCGGCATCCTCGGAGCCCCGGCCGAGAGCGAGGCGCTGGCCCGCTCGGTGGAGAGCAACGACGGCATCTATTTCGTCCCGGCGCTGACAGGGCTCGGCTCGCCGCACTGGGAGCCCGAGGCACGCGGGCTGATCGCCGGCCTCAGCCGCGGAACGAGTCGTGCGCACATCGTGCGCGCGGCGCTCGAGGCGATCGCCTACCAGACGCGCGACGTCCTCGACGCCATGGCATTCGAGCTGGACGTTCTGCGCGCCGACGGAGGCGGCACGCAGAACGCGTTCCTGATGCAGTTCCAGGCCGACATCGCCCGCGTGCCCGTGGAGGTGCCCTCCGAGCGGGAGACGACCGCGCTCGGTGCAGCCGCGCTCGCCGGGCTTGCCACCGGTGCCTGGTCGAGCCTCGACGATCTCGCCGCGGCCTGGCGACGCGACGCCCGCTACGAGCCCGAGCTGGACCCTTCGGAGGCCGAGCGTCTCCTCGGAGAGTGGCGGCTCGCCGTCAGACGGGCTCTTCTTCAGGATTGAGCGTCTCGCGGACGCCCGTCCGCCACCAGTCGTTGTAGGGATCCTCCCGCTCCGCAAGTAGCCGCGCGAGCGCCTCGTCCAGCGCTTTGCGCTCTTCCTCGGGCGGCTCGGGCACGATCTCGCGCTCCATCGAGGGATGAGATTAAAGGCTGGTCGGCGGACCTCCGATAGGAACCGGGATGCGCCGGGGCCTCATTCTCCTTGCAATTTTCGCGGCGCTGGCCGCCGCTCCAACGGTCCAGGCGGCGTCCTGGGCGCGCCCGCAGATCCAGATCGTCGTCGACAGGGGCCTCATGGGCCCGAGCGTGGCCGAGTTCCGCGCGGGCCAGCCCCTGACGCGCGGTGAGCTGGGCTACGCGATGGCCGTCCTCACCCAGCAGGAGCAGGTGGTCGTCGACCCCGAGCGCGCGGTGACGATGGCGCAGCTCCACAGGCGGCTGGTGACCTACCTCGGCCTACGGACCGCGGCCGGAAAGTTCCGCCGCACCGTTGCGACCGCCGGGCTCAACCCGCCGTGGCGGCTCGGAGACGAGACCGTCGCGCGCCTCCTTCGGCTTCGCTTCAACCACCCACCAGAGCAGGACAACATCGAGCTTCGCCCCAACGACCCCGCCACGCGCGCGGAGGCCGCCTACTCGCTCGCCCGCGTGCTCGAGGTAGGCCAGTGGGACGTGGACTGGGTCAACTCGCTCGCCGAGTCCTTCGCCCTGCCCCAGCTGACCGAGTGGAGGACCCGGGTCCTGAAGCGCGCCGTCCATTTCGTCGGCTTTCCGTACATCTGGGGCGGCATCTGGGAGCATCAGCAGACCCTCTTCGGCGTCACAGATCGCGGTGGATTCGACTGCTCGGGCTTCGTGTGGCGCGTCTACAGGGTGCCATTCGACGGCGGCGGCTCCCTCTCATCGGTCATTCAGGGCCGCACCACTTACCAGATGAGCGGCGAGGTGCCCAAGAGCGCCCGCATCGCCAGGCCATACGTCAAGCCGGCCGACCTCCTCTTCTTCGGCTCGGCCGGCCCGAGCTCTCAGCCCTCGCAGGTCGACCACATGGGCATCTATCTCGGCGGCGGCTGGATGATCCATTCGTCGAGCCAAGGCGTGACGCTCGTTCCCTTCTCAGGCTGGTACGTGGACCGTTTCGCCTGGGCACGGCGCCCGCTCCGCGAAGCCGGCCTTTCGTAGCGCAACCGCGCATTCCAGGCGGGATTGCCGAATCACCCGGAAGGGGGATGTTGGCAGTACTGGCGGCAACGGATACTGCGCTCGTCAACGGCGTCCGATACGGGAGAGGACCCCAATGCTCCATTGGAAGGTAAAGCTCGCGCACCTTGCCGTCATCGCTGCTCTTCTGGCCGCTTTTTTGAGCGACCTGGAAGGGTGGGCCTGGTAAGACGGCGAAGTAGTAGGGCATCACCGTGAATGTTCGTCCCGTTCGCTCCATTGAGAGCGCAGCGGGTGAGGTAAGGCGGGCGCGCTTCGTCTCTCGCGAGACGGCGCGCCTTCTGCCAATCCTCCTACCCACTGCCCTCGTGGGCTTTGCGCTGCTCGGCGTGGCGATCTTTTGGTTTGCAGCGTCCGGGCCGGGCGCGGCCGTCCTCGGAGGCGTCCTCGCACTCTTGCTCGCGGCCACGTTCGTCGAGGCGCACCCCGTACCGATTGAGGGCATCAGCTCCGAGGGAATCTCGCTCGCGGCCGTGTTCATCGTGGGGACTGGGGTCATCTACGGCTGGGCACCGGCGGTGATCATGGGCTTCCTCACGAGGGCGCTCATCGAGATCGTCCAGCGCCGACCTCTGATCCGGCTTTCGTACAACGCCGGTGTCTACGCGGTCGGGGGCGCGGCGGCCGGCGCCGCCAGCTCTCTCGGGGCGAACGAGGCGGGAGTCGCCTCGCTGCTCCTCCAGGTGCTGCTCGGGGCGACCGCGTTCTACGCGGTCAACATCCCGCTCATCGCCGCAATCATCTCGCGCTGGGCGCGGGAGCCTTTCTTGCCCTTGCTCAAGCGCTCCATCTACTGGACCGCGGTGCCGTTCTCGATCATGGCCTCGGTGAGCCTGATGCTCGCCGTACTCTGGGAGCGCTCGCCGCTCCTCGCGATCGCGCTCGTCGGCCCGCTCGTCGCCATCGCCCTGTACCAGCGCTCGGTCCACAGCGCCCTCAAGGCCATGCGGCTCGCCCTCACCGATCCCCTCACCGGGCTCGGCAACCACCGCCATTTCCACGAGCGGCTCCAGCGCGATCTCGACAAGGCCCAGACGGACGGGTTCGCGCTCACCGTGTGCCTGCTCGACATCGACAACTTCAAGCAGATCAACGACCGCTACGGCCATCCGGTCGGCGACCGGGTGCTCGCCCAGGTCGCTGCCCGCCTGCGCCAGGGAGGGGAGGCCTTCCGGCTGGGAGGCGACGAGTTCGCGCTTCTCCTTCCCCGGCGCGACGAGCACGAGAGCCTCTCGATCGCGCAGTCGGTGATCGACCGGGTCGCCGAGACCGAGTGCGAGGACGCCGGCATGGTCTCGATCTCGGCCGGCATCGCCACCTACCCACAGCACGGCGTCGAGCGCTCCGAGCTCGTGCGGGTCGCGGACAGCGCCCTCTACCTCGCCAAGGAGCAGGGCAAGGGACGCGTTCGCGCCTACCGGCCCGACGTGCTCGAGCTCGCGGAGCTCCGCAGGCTCGCCGAGGGCCCGGACCGCGCCGCGCGCCTCCGCGCAGCCGCGTCGCTCGCGCATGCCGTCGATGCTCGCGACGCCTACACGGGCTCGCACTCGTACATGGTCGGAGAGCTGGCGGCGCGAGTGGCCAGCCGCATGGGGCTCGACGGGGAACAGATCGAGCTCGCGCGTCTGGCCGGCTCGTTGCACGACCTCGGCAAGCTCGCCATCCCGGAGGAGATTCTGCGCAAGCCCGGCCCGCTGAACGAGGCCGAACGGCTCGTCCTCGAGCGCCACCCCCAGATCGGCTTCCGCATGCTCGACTCGCTCGGCGTCGAGCCCGTCGCCTCGTGGGTGTTGCACCACCACGAGCGCTGGGACGGCGACGGCTATCCGGACCGACTAGGCGGCGAGCGCATCCCGCTGGGCTCGCGGATCCTCCTGGTCGCCGACGCCTACGACGCGATGACCACCGACCGCATCTACCGCTCCCGCCTGAGCCACGACCGCGCCATGGCGGAGCTGGAGCGTTGCTCCGGGACCCAGTTCGACCCGGACGTCGTCACCGCCTTCAAGGTCGAGTTCGACCGGCCGCGGCGGCCCGAGCTCGTCGTGCTCGAAACGGGCTAGCCTCCGAAGAAGCTCCGCAGCTCCTCGTAGGTCTCTTCAGGGGCCTCTTCGGCGAGGAAGTGCCCGCAGTCGAGCGCCCGCCCGCGCACGTCGTCGGCCCACTGACGCCAGACGTCGAGAACGTCGAACCAGCGCCCCAGCTCGTCGCGACCGCTCCAGAGCGCGAGCACGGGGCACGCGATGCGCCGCTTGCCCCGGTCGGCCTCGTCGAGCTCGAAGTCGATCGTCGCGCCCGCCCGGTAGTCCTCGCACATCCCGTGGATCGTCTGCGGGTCGCGAACACAGCGGAGGTAGTCCTCGAGCGCTTCGGGATCGAAACGACTGCGGTCGCCGTGGAAGTAGTAGCCGTCCGGATTCGACCCGATCACCTCCTCGGGAAAGGGCGCGGGCTGCGCCAGGAAGAACCAGTGCCAGTCGACGAGGCCGAACTCCATGTCGACTCGATGCCACATGTCCCCCGTCGGCACGATGTCCAGCACGGCGAGCTTTTCGAGCCGCTCCGGATGGTCGAGCGCCAGGCGGTAGGCGCAGCGGCCGCCCCGGTCGTGGCCGACGACGCCGAAGCGTTCGAACCCGAGCTGGCGCATGACCTCGACCTGGTCGCGCGCCAGCGCTCGCTTCGAGTACGGCTCGTGGTCCGGTGTCGTCGGCGGCTTCGAGCTCTCTCCGTACCCGCGCAGGTCGGCGGCGACGATGGTGAAATCCTCCGCGAGACGCGGAGCGACGAGGTTCCACATCGCGTGTGTCTGCGGGTGACCGTGCAGGAGGAGGAGCGGCGGCCCGCTTCCCCCGTGGCGCACACGGATGG
>JAIBJP010000018.1 GCA_020029625.1 Actinomycetota bacterium
AAGAGCTGCCAGACGAGGTAGTTCTGTCCGGTTCTTTGCTCCCCGGCGAAACGCACCGAGAGCACGTACGGAGAGACAACGAGGAACATCACCCCGAGTGAGAGCGCGACGTCTCGGCTGCGAAGGCGCACCTCCGGGGCCAGCGCAAAGAACGCGTACGCGGCGCCGAGCAGGAGAAAGCTCGTCTCCTTGGAGAGCAGGCTCAGCCCCATGGCGCCGCCCGCTCCGTACAGGAGCACAGGCCGCCCGCTCGCCGCGAAGCGCGCGATCAGGTAGAGAGTCAGCGTCGTGAAGAACGTCATCGGGATGTCGAGGAGCATCTGTCGCGCCACGACGACGTGGTAAGGCATGACGGCGAGAAAAGCCGCCGCGATCAGGCCCGCCCGGCGACCGTAGACGAGCCGTCCCAGCTCGTAGACGAGATAGATCGTGGCGAGCCCGAACGCCGCCGAAAGCACGCGTCCGAGCTCGGGACCGGCACCCGCGCGTATCCCAAGCGAGAGCATCGCCTGGAACAACAACGGGTGCGCACGGAAGATGGGGAAGTAGGGACTGAGATCGTGGTCGCCTGCGATCGAAGCGGCCTGGCCCGCATAGACGGCCTCGTCGCTGTTGAAGCCAGGGTCGTCGAGCCTCCAGAGGCGCAGTGCCGCGCCCGCGACGGCGACCGCTGCGAGAGGAACCCACACGGCCGACGCGGCCAGCCCATAACGGGCGAGCACGGCTATGCGCACTGGGGTTACCTGCCTGAGCGAGAGCTCGATGTCGTTCACGCGCGCCTGACTTCCCCGCTACGTCGCCTGTGGGGAGATCGCGGGGACACTGACGAGCTCCTCCGTCGGCCCAGGGATGGGCTTGCCGTTCAGGACGCCGAGCATGCGAGGCGCCCAGTCCATGCCGTTGCTGCGGAGGAGGGTGGCGGGAATTGATTCGAGCGCGCTGGCGACGATCGTGCGCTCGACGGACCTCAGGTCGCGCTTGCTGGCGTTGCGAAGAAAGTCCTCGATCTGGGCATAGGGTGGGAAGCCGAAGGCGTCCTCACAGTTGGCCATCAGAACGTCGAGTGCTTCCTCGGACGTCAGCGGGACGGACGCCACCTCGCCCGAGCGCTCGATCACGAACAGGCCGGCCACGTGAGCGTCGTGGCCCTGTATCGCCTCCGGCACGAGCCGCTCGATGTGGTACTTCGGGGGCGGCACGAGCAGCTGGATGAGCGCGTTGATGGTCGCGACGGGGAGCCGGGCGCGCGCGAGGAGCATGGCGAACCGCCGGCCCGAGCGGGAGTGGAGGCGGCTCTGAAATACGAGCGCAAGACGCTCCGCCTTCGTGAGCACGGCGTCGCGAAGAGCAGAAACCGTGTGCCGGCTGACCGTGAGCGGCTTCGGGTACGGCAGCACGCGTCCGTCCGGTGCGATCAGCGTCAGGTCATCGGAGAAGAAGGTGAACGGTTGCGAGTCGAGCAGCCGTAGGACAGTTGTCGTCTTGCCGGTATCGGTCCTTGCCGTGACGAGGAAGGCCTTGTCACCGCGGGCGATGCACGCGGCATGAACGAGCGCGTATCCCTTCTTCGGAAAGGTCCAGCGGAGGATCGGCTCGACGACATTCGTATACAGGACGTGCGGCGAGTGCTTGAGGAGCGGAGACGCGACAACCTGCGTCGTCTTGCCGATGCCAATGTCGACACCGAAACCGAGGCGCCCGAGGCGCTCGTCGTAGCGTGTATGGCGCGCGAGGAAGGCGAGCGTCGCGACGAGCTCGCTCTGCGCGCGGCTCAGCCGACCGATGCGCACCCGCACGGTGGGCTGCCCACGCAGCCGGTCGGTTCGAAAGCGCTCGAGCTCCGGCAGAGCTACCTCGGAGTCGACGGAAACGATCCCGTGGATGTCGTACGTGTTGTGCGCGAGCGCTCGCGCGGGCCGGTTTTGCGACCAGATCCACGCGTCGGCGATGACGTACCGGATGATGGTGAACCCGAGCAGGGTGACGAGGTTGGCCAGGAGGTAATGCATCCCGGCGGCCGATACGAGCACGACGAGCGCCGGCCCACGAAGGGCGAGCGCGCCGTTGTTCATCCCGAAGAAGAGGACGAGGCGGGCGGTGCGACTACGTTCGAGCGCTCTCCCCCTGAAGACCCATCGCTCGGTGAACGCGAAGTTCCAGGCGGTCGAGGCTTGCGTCGCGAGAATCGCGGAGAGCAGGTAGTAGATGCCGACTACGTCCGTGAGGAGAGCGAGCGCCAGCATGTTCACGACCAGGCCGGAGGCGCCGACGATCGTAAAACGAGTCACTTGCAGGGAAGTAACTCCGAGTTTCAACGTGAGGAGGAGCGAGAGAAAACGCACCCCTTCCGCGAGGGAGGCTTTGCTCTCCCCGGCATACCGGTCGCCGAACTGGAAGGGGACCTCCGAGCGCACCAGATGGGGCGTCCGCACGAGGATCTCGAGCAGGATCTTGAACCCGTTCGGGGCCAGGGCGTCCAAGTCGAGCGCATCGCGGCGCACGAGGAAGAACCCGCTCATCGGGTCGCTGACGCCGCGCAGTCGTCCAGGGAAGAGAGCGCGCGCGGCGGCTGCCGAACCGTGGGAAACACCGGACCGAAGTGCGCCGAAATTCGTTGCGCCTCCGCCTTCGCAGTACCGGCTGGCGATGACCAGATCGCTGCCTGTTTCGAGGGCGCGTTCGAGCAGCCGGGGGACGAGCTCCGGCGGATGCTGAAGATCGGCGTCCATCACGCATGCGTACGTCCCGCGAGCCGCCCGCAGCCCGGCGACCACGGCGCCGCCGAGCCCTCCACGCCGGGAGCCGGGCTCCCGATGGAGCAAGCGCACTCGGAGCGAAGAGCGCCGCCCGACGTCCGAGATCGTGGCGGGGGTCGCATCCTCGCTGTCGTCCACGAAGATGACCTCGGTGTGCATACCCGTCGTCACGGCCTGCAGCCCTTCGACGAGCTTCTCTATGTTGTCGGCCTCGTTTCGCGTGGGTACGACGATCGAGAGGACCGGCTGCTTGGGCCCGTACTTCGATGAGCGCGAAGAGTGGTCCGTCCCTGTCGCGTCGATCGGGCCGCCATTCGCGGACGCCGGTTGTTTCGCCGGCTTGAGCGCGCTGCTCATCGAGGGCCGACTTTCGACGTCCCGTTTACGATCTCGCCTTTGCGCCCGTGTGGGCGCTGCTCGTTCCAGACCGAGCCACAAAATGATTCAAGCCGCAGCAGAGCCGCCTCCCTTCCGAATAACCGCATGGAGCTAGGCGGGCCCTGCCTATGGGGAGAACTCGTGCTGATCGCGCCCCGATGTCCCGTTCCAGCCCCCTCACGCATCGCGGAGCCACTTACGCTCCGTGTCGACCGTATCGAGGTGCGCCGACACCTTTCTACGCGTCGGAAGGGCGGTTATGCACCTCGGATGGCCAGCTACCAGACGGTTCTGAATTCCTCCCCGCCCACTGCTTTCGTGGTGGGGGAGACCCAGACGAAGGTCCAGGAAACGTCGAGGCCCGACGCGTCCGGGGCACGGCGCCGACGGCTTTCGAGCGTGGGACTAGACTCCGTCGCGCCCTTCCGTGAACGCGGCCCCTGTCCTACTCCTCCACGCCTTTCCGCTTGCCGCCCGCATGTGGGAGGCGCAGGTCTCCGCGCTCGAGCAGGCGGGCTACGAGACGATTGCGCCCAACCTTCCCGGGCGCGAGCCCGACAACGATCTTGCCAGCTGGGCCGCCCGGGTCCTCCAGCTCTTACCGGGCGCGTTCATCCCCGTCGGCTGCTCGATGGGCGGCTATCTCATCTTCGAGCTCTGGCGGCAGGCCTCCGCCCGGATTCCGGCAGCTGTCTTCATCGACACGCGCGCGGGCGCGGACACCCCGGAGGTGCGGGAGGGCCGGGCCGAAACGATCAGGATTCTCGGCGAGGAGGGCTTCGACGCATTCTGGAAGCTCCAGGAGCCGAAGCTCTTCGGGCCTGAGGCTCCGCCAGGTGTGGTCGAACGGGCTCGTGCCATCGCCGCGGAGCAGCCGATCACCAATCTCGTCGCCACCCTTCAAGCCCTCGAAGCGCGGCCGGACTCGCGCGAGACGGCCTCGTCGGTTGACGTCCCGGCGCTGGTGATCGTCGGGGAGGACGACGTCCTCACTCCGCCAGGGGAGGCCGAGGAGCTCGCGGAGCTGCTTCCCGTCGCCCAGCTCGTGCGCCTTCCTGGAGCGGGTCACCTGACACCGCTCGAGCAGCCCGCGCGGGTAAACGAAGAGCTGATCGTTTTCCTCTCCCACGCCTCGCCCGCCGGCCCTTGACAGCGGGCGACAAAGTTAGTAGAAGCTAACTTCTCATGACCGAACGGCTGGCACGCGCGTCGGCTCGGCGCCCCTGGCTCATGATCGGCGCGTGGATCGTGGCCATCGTGGTCGCGTTCGGGGTCATCGGCGTTTTCCTCGAAGACGCCCTGAGCAGCGAAGCCCGCGTGACCGGAAACCCTGAGTCGGCGCAGGCGGAGCAGCTGCTCGCGGAGCGTTTCCCCGTCGCGGAGGTCGCCGCCCAGCGCGAAGTCACCGAGGTCGTCGTCGTCCGCGGGTTGTCCCCCGACCGCGCCAAGCCCATCGCGGACGAGCTTCGCGCGGCTGGGGCCTCGCACGTCGTCACGCCGTCCGAAGACGACCGACTTGTTTCCGAGGACGGCGCGTTCGCGCTCCTCATCGGTCTTGGCGAGCCTCCGGAGGACAAGGTCGACCCGGTCGTCGCGGTCGTCGAGAGGCTCGATGCCCAGGCAGGGGTGGAGGCGGGGATCTCGGGCGAGTGGACGCTGGACGCAGACTTTCAGCAGCTCTCGCAGGACGACCTTCGCACCGGGGAGCTCTACTTCGGCATCCCGGCGGCCCTCGTCGTCCTTCTGCTCGTATTCGGCGCCGTGGTCGCCGGTCTCGTGCCGCTCGTCTTCGCGCTCGTCTCGATCTTCGTCGCGCTCGCGTTGACCGCTCTCATCGGGCAGGCCTTCGAGCTCTCCGTCTTCGTCGTGAACATGCTGACCGGCATGGGACTCGCGCTGGGGATCGACTACACCCTCTTCATTCTCTCGCGCTACCGCGAAGAGCGAGCGCAGGGACGCGAGAAGCCGGACGCGATTGCGACCGCAGGGGCGACTGCGAGCCGAGCCGTGCTCTTCAGCGGCCTCGCCTTCGTCCTCGCCATGACCGGGATGCTCCTCGTTCCGAGCTCGATCATGCGGAGCCTCGCTACGGGCGCGATCCTCGTAGGAATCGTCTCCGTGATCGCCGCGCTCACGCTCTTGCCCGCCGTTCTCAGTCTCGTGGGCGATCGGGTCAATGCGCTGCGGATCCCGTACTTCGGGCGGGGAGTGGGGACCCAGGCGGTCGAGAGTCGCTTCTGGGGCCGGATCGTCGGGTTCGTGATGCGCCGCCCGGTCGCCAGCCTAGTGGCCGCGGTTGCGCTCATGCTCGCGGCGGCGGTCCCGGTCTTCTCGCTGGAGACGGGTTCGTCCGGAGTGTCGACCCTTCCCGACCGGTTCGCATCCAAGCACGGGTTTCAACTCCTGAATCAGGAGTTCCCTGGCCAGTCGACCGACCCCGTGCAGATCGTCGTGGACGGCAATGCGTCCTCACCGGCCGTGCGCCGCGGGATCGACCGCCTCGAGGCGGAGCTCGCAGAACGGCCCTTGTTCGGCGAGCCGACCGTCGAGGCGAATGAGCCCGGCGACACGACGCTGATCACCGTGCCGATCGGGGGGGACGCCGTCTCCGGGCCGGCAATCGAGGCGGTGCGCGACTTGCGAACGGAGGTTGTCCCGGAAGCCTTCGCCGGCGCCGAAGCCGACGTGCTGATCGGCGGAGACACCGCGATGGAGCTCGAGTACCACGACGCCATGGACACCTGGCTGCTGCGCGTCTTCGCGTTCGTTCTCGGCCTGAGCTTCATCCTGCTCACGATCGCCTTCCGCTCGATCATCGTGCCCGCGACCGCCATCGTCATGAACCTGCTCTCCGTTGGCGCGACCTATGGCCTGCTCGTGCTCGTATTCCAGAAGGGCAAGGGGAACGAGCTCCTCGGCTTCCAGCAGGTCGACCACATCGAGGCGTGGGTGCCCCTTTTCCTCTTCTCCGTTCTCTTCGGCCTCTCGATGGACTACCAGGTGTTCCTGCTCTCCCGGATCCGGGAAAAGTTCTCTCAGACGGAGGACAACCGCCTGGCCGTTTCGTTCGGGGTCACCTCGACCGCGCGCCTGATCACGGGCGCCGCGTTGATCATCATCGCGGTTTTCTGGGGCTTCGCCATGGGCGACCTGATCATGTTTCAACAGATGGGCTTCGGCGTTGCAGTTGCCCTGCTGCTCGACGCGACGGTGATTCGATCGGTCGTCGTGCCGGCGAGCATGAAGATCCTCGGCCGCTGGAACTGGTATCTGCCTAGCTGGCTCGAGTGGCTGCCGGACGTTCACGTCGAGGGCGCCGGGCCGCGACGTCCAGAAACCGGTCGGCGAGCGCCCGCCCAGCCTGGGCCCACCGCTCCGTAGCGTCGTCCTGGTGGATCAGGGGGAGGACGCGCACGCTCGGAGCCTCGTCTGGAGCTCTCGCGCCGCTTCGCCCGGGCTGCCGGCGCCGACGGGTTTCCCGTCGAGCTCGATCGCAGGCATGACCTCGCGCACCGAGGACGAGGTGAAGACCTCCTCCGCGGCCGCCATGTCCTCGAGCGGAAAAACTCCCTCGCGCACCTCGTAGCCCAGCCGGGCGGCTTCGGCGATCAGAGTCGCCCGGGTCACGCCTGCGAGGATCCCGAGCTCGAGCGCCGGTGTGTAGAGAACCCGCTCGACCCGCCACCACACGTTGGTCACGGGCCCTTCGAGCACGATGTCGCCGCTGGCGAGGAAGACAGCGTCGTCGGCGCCGCGGCGCTTCGCCTCCGCCTCGGCGGCCATGTTCACCGCGTAGCTCGTCGACTTGACGCCGCCGAGGAGCCAGGGCGCGAACGCACGCAGGTCGGCCTGCAGCCCGAGCGGGAGCGCGATCAGCTTGATTCCGCGCTCCCGCAGCTCCTCGAGCTGGGTCGGAACCGAGCTGACGAGGGCGAGCGCGGTCGGGCGCCCACCTCCCTCCCGGCCCGCGGTCCAGTACAAGCGGAGCACCGCTTCAGGCTCGCCTGCGGCGTCCAATGCCGAGCGCGCGAGCTTCCCGCACTCCTCGACGTCCACCGGAGGAAGCCCGATCCTCGCCGCTGAGCCCGCGAGCCGCGCGAGGTGCTCGTCGAGCTTGAATGGACTTCCCGCATACACGCGCGTGGTCTCGAAGGCGGCGCGACCTCTCAGCAGCGCTTCGTCGTCGGCGTTCAGGACCGGCTCGTCCGGGTCGACGATGCCGCGCCCGCCGACAGCCACGGCGAGCAGCGTCACCGGGCGACCGGCTCGTCCACGGGCGCCCCGATCGACGCGAGGAGCGGGCGAGCCTTCACCCACGACTCCTCGATCTCCTCTCCCGGCTCGGAATCCCAGACGATTCCGCCGCCCACCCAGAGGTGGATTCGCCCTTCGGCCACGGCGAACGTGCGGATAGTCAGCGCCAGGTCGAGGTCGCCGTTCGGCCAGATGCGACCGAGCGCCCCCATGGAGGCGCCGCGGCCGACCGGCTCGAGGGCGGCAATGTGGTCGACGGCGGAGATCTTCGGCGCTCCGGTGACGGAGCCGCCCGGGAACATCGCCTCGAGGATCTCGGCGAGCCCAACGCCGTCGCGCAACAGGCCCTCGACTCTCGTCACGAGGTGCTTCACGCCGGCGAGCTCCTGCTCTGTCATGAGTCCGGGCCAGCGCACCGTCCCCGGCTCGCACACGCGCGAAAGGTCGTTGCGCTCGAGGTCGACGATCATCACGTGCTCCGCGGCGTCCTTCTCCGACTCCCGCAGGTCGTCGTCTTCGAGCGGCCGCGTGCCCTTGATCGGCGCGGTCCAGATGCGGTGCCCGCGGCGCGCGAGGAAGAGCTCGGGAGAGGCCGACACGATCGTCCAGCCATCGCCCACGAGCGGCTCTGGGTAGAGCGGGCGCAGGGCCGCGAGGTTGACCCCCAGCCCGGTCGGGTCGCCCTCGAAGGGCGCGGAGAGGTGCTGGACGAGATTCACCTGGTAGACATCCCCGCGAGCGATGGCGTCTTTGACGCCTTCCACGGCCGCTCCGTAGTCGGTGTCGTCCCACGTTCGCGTCCACTCGCCGACTCGGAAGTCGCCGGGCGTGCGCGGCGTCTTCTGGAGACTGTGGATCCTGCAAACGGCGAGAGGCAGCGGACAAGGCTCCGGTGGCGCCGGCGCACTCGTTCGACGGATCATCTGGGAAAGGCCGTAGCCGAGAAAGAGATCCGCGACGAGCCCGCGCGCGTCGGCGCCGAAGAACCCTTCGGCGCGCAGGTAGTCCTCGATTCGCGGGAACGCGCCCTCAGCCTGCCAAAGCTCGAGCATGATCGGAACGCTACCCGGTCGCGCTTATCGAGCCCGTCTCGAAATGAGGAGCCTGAGTCGCTGGGATTCACTGACCTGGCGCCATGCTGCGTCCTCGGTCGCGCGCGTATCTGGAGTCGATACGCGCGCTCCCTGCGTCCTTGCCTGGCGCCGTCCATTGCACCCCAGCGACGAGGCCTCATTCCGAAACGAACTCGTAGAATCGGGCCCGTGGACGACCGGCCGATCGGCATCTTCGACTCCGGCGCAGGAGGCCTCACCGTCCTTCATGAGTGTCTCGTCACGCTGCCCCACGAGGACTTCATCTACCTCGGCGACGGCGCGCGTTGTCCCTACGGCCCGCGCCCGCGGGAGGAGATCCGGCGCTTCTCGCACGAGATCGCGTCTTACCTCCAGGACGCGGGCGTGAAGCTGATCGTGGCCGCGTGCAACTCCGCCACGGCCGCAGCCTTGCCGGAGCTCCAGGAGCGGCTGACCGTCCCGATCGTCGGCGTGCTTGCTCCCGAGGCGCACGCGGCGGTGCAGGCGACCCGCAACCGCCGGATCGGGGTCCTGGCCACCGAGGCGACGGTCGCGAGCGGCCGCTACGCACAGGCCATACACACGCTCGACGCCGGTGCCCAGGTCGTCGCCACCGCCTGTCCGCGCCTTGTGCCCCTGATCGAAACGGGTGCCCCCACCGAGGAGATCGACGCGGCGGTGCGGGAGTACGCCCGTCCGCTCAAGGACGAGGGTGTGGACACGGTCATCCTCGGATGCACGCACTACCCGCTCATCCGGCCCGTGCTCGAGCGCGTCTTCGGCCGAATGACGACTCTGGTCTTCTCCGCCGAAGAGACGGCGCGCGAGGTGGCGGAGACGCTCGACCGCAAGGGAATCGCGAGCGAACGCTCGCGGGAAGGCTCGACCCGCTTCCTCACGACGGGGAAGCCGGGGGAGTTCCGCGCGCTCGGAGAGCGCTTCCTGCAGCTGCCGATCGCCGGGGTCGAGCAAGTCGCCATCCGCGACCTCGAGCTGGCGGCCGCGTGATCGGCCGCGGAGCGGTCTGAGGTGAGAGAGGGGCGCCGAGCGGACGAGCTTCGCCCTATCGACATCGTCCCCGACTTCGTCGAGCAGGCGCACGGCTCGGTCCTGATCTCCTTCGGCCGGACGAGAGTCCTCTGCACAGCCACGGTCGAGGACGGAGTCCCCCGCTGGCTCGTCGGCTCCGGCCGGGGCTGGATGACCGCCGAGTACGGGATGCTGCCGGCCTCGACCGGCGAGCGCATGCAGCGCGAGGCGCGCTCCGGCCGGCAGGGCGGGCGCACCGTGGAGATCCAGCGCCTGGTGGGACGCTCGCTTCGCGCGGCCTACGACCTCGAAGCCCTGGGCGAACGGACGGTGTGGCTCGACTGCGACGTCATCCAAGCGGACGGAGGCACGCGCACGGCCGCGATCACGGGCGCCTGGATCGCGCTCGCGCGCGCGGCCCGCAAGATGGCCTTCCCGCTGCCCTCGAACCAGATCGGGGCTGTCTCGGTCGGCCTCGTCGACGGTGAGGCGCTCCTGGACCTCGACTACGAGGAGGACTCCTCTGCGGAGGTCGACATGAACGTGGTCATGCGGGGTGACGGCCGGCTGATCGAGGTGCAAGCCACGGCTGAGCGAGACGCGTTCAGCCGTGAGCAGCTCGATCAGCTGATTGACCTCGCCGCCGCCGGCATCGAGCAGTTGGGGGAAGTCCAGAGGGAGGGCGTCGAGGCGTGAGCAACGGGAACGTGATTCCTCACCTGGATCTGTGGGAGGTCGCCCTCCGCCTCGCCGTGGCGGCTGCCCTCACGGGGGCCGTCGGGCTCGAACGGGAGCTGCGTGAGCGGGCCGCGGGCCTGCGAACGCACATGCTGGTGGGCGTCGGCTCGGCCCTCTTCACCATCGTTTCGGCGTACGCGTGGGGAGACTTCGTGTTCGACCGGACGCAGGGGACGGCCTTCGACCCCACGCGTATCGCCGCCCAGATCGTCACCGGCATCGGCTTTCTCGGGGCCGGCGTGATCATCCGGCAGGGACTCTCGATACGCGGAGTCACGACGGCGGCCGGGCTCTGGGTCGCCGCCGCGATCGGGATGGCCGTCGGCGCCGGCTACTGGGGTGCCGCCCTGATCGGCACAGGGGTCGTGCTCGTCGGACTCGGCCCGCTCAGAATGGCCGAGGGCTGGGTCGTGCGCCGCCGACGGGAGGGAGGCACCCTGGAGATCGACCTCCGTCCGGAGGAGCCGCTCGCGCCCGTCCTCGGCGTCCTCGAGGGGCGACGTGCACGCGTGAGCAGGATCCACCTCGAAGAAGAGGAGACCGGCCGCGAGCTCCGCATCGAGGTGCGAATGCCTCCCGGTGTGAGCGGTCGTGATCTGGTCGAGGAGCTCACGCGCCTGGACGAGGTCACAGGCGTTCGCTGGGACGAATGAAAGTCAGCTTCGCGTCGGGCAACCGGCACAAGCTGCGCGAGCTGCGCTCGCTCCTGCCCGACTGGGAGATCGAGACGCTCGAGGACGGCGCGATGCCCGAGGAGACGGGCTCGACCTTTTACGAGAACGCCCTCGCGAAGGCCCGCCACGGGCGAGAGGCCGGCGCCCCCGGGCTGTGGGTGATCGGCGAGGACTCGGGGCTCGAGGTGGAGGGGCTGGGCGGTCGGCCGGGGATCCGCTCTGCCCGCTACGCCGGGCCGAAGGCGAGCGACGAGGACAACGTTGCGAGGCTCCTCGGCGAGCTCGCGGGAGCGGAGGGCGAGGCGCGCCGGGCCCGCTACGTCAGCGAGCTGGTCCTGTTGTCACCTGAGGGAGAGCTTCGAGGAACGGGAACGCTGGAGGGCCGGATCGCCAGGGAGGCGCGCGGCTCGGAAGGATTCGGCTACGACCCCGTCTTCGTCCCCGAGGGCGAGGAACGAACCGTCGCCGAGCTGGGCGACGATTGGAAGCGAAAGCGCAGTCACCGAGCGCGGGCGGCCCGTGCCTTGCGGGAGGCGGTAGGCGGCAGCGGCGCGGAGTTGTAGGCTCTCCGCGTGCTCTTCTCGCACGACACCAAAGCGGACGCTCTCGCCCGCTGCCCGTTCTTCACGGGCCTCTCGCGCGGGGAGCTCCTCGAGCTGGCGAAGCTGACCGAGGACATGGAAGTCGAAGAGGGAAAGGTGCTCACTCGCGAAGGGCAGAGCGGGAGCGAGTTCTTCGTGATCGTCGACGGCGAGGTTTCCGTCACGAAGGACGGTCGCGAGATCCGCACGCTCGGCCCGGGAGACTTCTTCGGCGAGATCGCGCTCCTCGAGGACACTCCTCGAACCGCCACCGTGGTCGCGAAGACGCCGCTTCGGTTCTTCGTGCTGACGCGCCAGTCGTTCCGCAGCCTGCTCGCGCACCAGCCCGAGCTCGAGCAGAAGGTGCTCGCCGCGCTCGAGGAGCGCGTCCGAGCCACCTCAGAGAGCTCCTAGCCCTCCTGCTACGCGACTCCCACGCCCTCCTCGGCAGCGGCGGCCTGCGCCCGCCCGCGGGTGAGCCACCAGTTCACTTCGGCGCCCAGCACGAGGATGTTCGCCATCAGATAGAGCCAGAAGAGGAGGAGGGCGAGCCCGCCGAAGGCCTGGAGCGCGACGAGCTCGCCGGCGGTCAGCCGGACGAAGACCGGCAGGATCTGAAAGCTGGCCTGGAGGAGCAGCGCCGCGATCACCGCCCCCGGAAGCGTCTCCCTCCACGTGAGCGCGGCGTTCGTGAGCAGGTTGTAGAGAGTCCAGAGGAACCCGAAGATGAGTGCGGTCGAGACTGCGAGCGCGTAGACATAGGAGAGGACGCCGCCCGCGACCCCCGCGTCCTTTGTCAGCTTGACACCGACGGAAGCGACGATGAGCGCGACGAAGAGCACGGCGAGGGAGCCGGCCACGAGGACGAGCACGAAGAGCTTCTGCCGGACGAACGAGCGGTTCGGGAGCCCGTAGACGATGTTGAAGGCCGACTCGAGCACGCTGAAGAACCCGAGCGCCGCCCAGAGCAGCCCGATGCCGCCGATGATCGAGAGCGAAGTGGCCTGTTCCTGGATCGAGTGCACCACCGTGACGAGCCGGTCGACCGAGCTCGCGGGGAAGGAGCGGCGGAGCTCCTCGATCAGGTAGCTCGACTCGCTCTGCTGCCCGGCGAGCGCGATCAGGGAGAGGGCGAGGAAGAGCAGCGGAACGAAGGACAGCAGTGCGAAGTACGCGATCATCGCGGCCAGGTGAGTGCCCCGGTCGGCCAGGAACTTGCTCAGGATCTGACGCACGCCGCGAGGAGTCTAGGAGGGACCACCGCTGTGGTAGCTTTGGCCGGCCATGGACGCCGCCCAGGCACTCGCCGATCTGACCGAGATCTCCGCCCAGATCGAGGCGGCCGTCCTCGCCGGAACGGACGGCTCGGTCGTTGCTTCCACGTTCCAGCAGGAGGGCCGAGGAGAAGAGCTTGCACGAGCCGCCGTCGAGCTCGTGGCTGCGGCAGGCGAGGCCCGCGGCAACTCCGGCGCGCCCGAGCTGGTCCAGATCCAGGCGGCCACGCCCCGCGGCTCCCTCTTCGTCGTCCGCGACGGAGGCCACGTGGTCGCGGCCGTGACCGGCTCGAAGCCCACCGTCGGTCTCGTGTTCTACGACCTGAAGACTTGCCTGCGCATGCTCGAGCGCGAGACGGAGAAGCCGAAGCCGCAGAAGTCGGCTGAGGCGGACAAGGCCGAGAAGCCGACCACGACGACGGAGAAGGTCGGCAAGGCGTCCACGGCGCGCAAGCCGACGACGACGAAGAAGAAGGACGAGAACGGTGGCGATGAGAGCTCGTAACACTCTCGCGGCCCTCGGCCTCGCGGCCGGCGCGGCGGCGGCTGCGGCTCTCTGGCTCCGGCGCGGAGGAGCGCCGCGCGAGCACGTCGATCTCTATTTCGCGGACGGCTCGATGGTGTCGTTCGTGCCAGGGTCTCCCGAGGGAGACCGGCTTCTTCCGATCGCGCGCCGCGTCCTCGCGGCCGCGCGCGGATGACCGACGCCGAGCTGGCTCGCCGGCTTCGCGAGCACGCCCTGCTCGAAGGGGACTTCGTCCTCCGCTCGGGCAAGAGGTCGAGCTACTACCTGGACAAGTACCGCTTCGAGACCCATCCCGAACTCCTGCGCGAGCTGGGGGAGCGGATCGGCGTCCGGGTGCGAGAAGCTGCGCCCGAGGCCTCCCGTCTCGCCGGGCCGGAGCTCGGCGCCGTCGCACTCGCTGCTTCGGCCTCGCTGGCCTCGGGGCTGCCCTTCCTGATCGTGCGGAAGGAGCAGAAGGATTACGGCACGGCTCGCCGCCTCGAGGGGGACTTCGCGGAGGGCGACGAGGTCTGTCTGGTCGAGGACGTCGTCACGAGCGGAGGGGCGGCTGTCGAAGCCGTGAGGGCTCTCAGGGAAGGCGGGCTCACGTGCCGGACGGCCGTCTGCGTGGTCGATCGGGAGGAGGGAGGAGCCGACGCTCTCGCTCGCGAAGCGGTCCGCCTGACACCGCTTTTCCGCGCTCAGGAAGTCATCGAGGCCTGAAAAGGCCCGCAAACCCGCATGGTTGCGTGCTGTTGCGACTTGCTGTTAGGCTGCCCCGCGGTCCCGTGGCAACCGAGTAACTGGAAGGAGAGCAAGTGACAAAGGCTGACTTCATCGACAAGGTCGCGTCGAAGAGTGGGCTCTCGAAGCGTGACGCGACGAAGGCTGTCGACGCTTTTCTGGATTCCATCACCGACGCGCTCCGGAGTGGCGAGGCTGTTTCGTTCACCGGCTTCGGCAAGTTCTCGCCCCAGCAGCGCAAGGAGCGCCAGGGCGTGAACCCGCGCACCGGCCAGAAGGTGACAATCGCGGCCGCCCGCGTCCCGAAGTTCTCAGCAGGTAGCACGCTCAAGCAGGCCGTCAAGGGCGGCTAGCAGGCAAGCCCCTCCTTCCTAGCGACGTTTCGAGGGCCGCCAGGTGCGGCCCTCGGCGTTGCTGGTCTTGCGTAGCGAACATATGTTCGCCTATGCTGTGAGGGGTGCAGCTCGCCTTCGACGCCGCGGACCGCCTCGTCGAGCTGGTCGAGGACCAGCGGGGACCTCTTCCCGTCGAGGAGGCGGCCCGCTGCCTCTTCGCACTGCGTCAGGCGCCCGCCGGCCTCGCCCGGAGCCTGCTCGAGGACATCGTCGCCGGCGACGCACGGCTGTCCTGGCGCGGAGGCCGTGTCAGCCTTGCGTCAGAGCCCGGGGAGGAGCTGCCGCTGGAGTCGGCCCGCTTCGTCGTCGTCGACCTCGAGACCACAGGGCTTCGGCCGGTGCAGTCGAGGATCTGCGAGATCGGCGCCGTTCGCCTCGACGGTCTCGTGCCGGCGGGAACGTTCGAGACGCTCGTGGATCCGGGGGAGCCGCTACCGCGGCTCGTCGCCTCGCTGACCGGAATCGCGGACGCCGACCTGGCTGAGGCTCCTGGCCCCACCGAGGCGGTCAGGAGGTTCCTCGCGTTCGCGGGAGACTCGGTCCTCGTGGCCCACAACGCTCGCTTCGACCTGGCTTTCCTCGACCGGGAGGTGGAGCTCCTGACGGGGAGGAGGGTGGCGGCGCCCGTGGTCGACACCGTGGGCCTTGCCCGGCGGCTGCTCGGGGGCCGGGTTTCCCGCGTGAGCCTGGCGTCGCTCTCGCACTTCTTCGGCACTTCCGTGCGACCGTGCCACCGAGCCTTGCCCGATGCCCAGGCGACCGCCGAGATCCTGATCGCGCTCCTTGGCCTTGCGCAGGAGCGGGGGGCGCAGACGATCGCCGACCTCTGCCGGCTCGCCGCTCCGCGGACGCGCCGGATCTACGACAAGCGCTCGCTTGCGTTCGGGGCCCCTAGCCGCCCGGGGGTCTATCTCTTTCGGGGTCCAGGCGACCAGGTGCTCTACGTCGGCCGCGCACGTGAGCTGCGCGCCCGGCTCCGCTCCTACTTCCGCACCGACCGGCAGCGGCCTGCGGTGGAGGCGGCGATCGCCGCCGTCGAGCGGATCGAGTGGCGCGTCCTCGGTTCCGAGCTCGAGGCGGCGCTGGAGGAGCTTCGCCTCCTGCGCGAGTTGCGGCCTCCCGCGAACGCGCGGGGGTCGCGTCCCGACCGCTACCTCTACCTGAAGCCGAAGGGGGAGAGCTTCTCCGTGACCTCGGAGCCCACGGGCCTCGGCCCGATCCGCAGTCGCCGACGGGCCGAGCTGGCGGCACGGGCGCTCGCCGGCGCGACGCCCGGTGAGCTGGCGCTCCTGACGGCGGGCGGGCCGCTCCCGCGTCTGCGGGCCAAGCTTCGGGATCTTTCAGAGTCGCTGCGCTACGAGGACGCCGCGAGGCTGCGAGACCGAATCGCTGCCCTCGAGCACGTGATCGCCGGCCTCGCGGAGCTGGAACGCCTGCGTGTCGCCGAGATCTGTCTGGTCGTACCGGCGATCGAGGAAGGCTGGCGCCGGGCATTCTTCGTCGCCCACGGCCGGGTGGCGGCGGTCCGCGCCCTTCCTCGAGGACCGGGCGCCGCGCTCGAGCTCGAGGCTGGGGTGGCCGAGTCCCGCGCCGCGACCGCCTCCGTTGCGCCAGAGGACGCCGACGAGCTGCTCCTCGTCGGCTCGTTCCTGCGGCGGCCGCCGCCGGAGCTGACCGTGCTCCGCTTCGGGGAGATCGCATCGGGGTATGACCTCGTCGATGGCCGAGCAGCCGTGGGAGCCTGAAACCCCCGACGAGGACCTGCCCCAGGATCCGGGGATCCCGGGCGGGCCGCCCGGCCCTGAACGGGACGAAGACGGCGGCATGAAAGACCCGGACGCGCCTCCCGATCCGCACGGGATCGACGCGCCGGACTCCCTCTCCAAGCCTCCGCCGAACCACTAAGAGCTCGTTTCAGAATGGGGCTCGTTGCCGGGGTGCGATGGGCGGATGCGAGGCCAGGACGCAAGGAGCGCTCGTATCGAATGAGATACGAGCGCGACCGAGGACGCCGCCTCGCGCCGCACAGCGCGCTCCGGCGGCACAGCTCTCATTGTGGAACGAGCTCTAAGACCGCGGATAGCGCTTGTAAGCTCAGGATATGGCGCAGGACGCGGGGGTCGGCACAGCGACGACTGTCTCAGTCTTCGCTGACCGCTTGGCGGACGCAGTCGACCGGAAGCGAAGTCAGCTGCTCGTGGGCCTCGACCCACGGGCCGACCTGCTGCCGGTCGAGCTACGCGGAGAAGCGCACGTAAGCCGCGCCGCGGCCGCCGAAGCGTGCGCGCGCTTCTGCAGCGGACTCGTGGACGCGGTCGCGCCGTACGTCGTGGGTGTGAAGCTCCAGCTCGCCTTCTTCGAAGCCCTCGGCTCCGACGGGATGC
The DNA here is from genome assembly GCA_020029625.1 of Actinomycetota bacterium. GTDB lineage: Bacteria > Actinomycetota > Thermoleophilia > Gaiellales > Gaiellaceae > JAIBJP01. Next base: position 16,786 of record JAIBJP010000018.1, read on the forward strand.
GCGCGTTCGAAGAGGCCTGCGGGTATGCGCGGGCCGCGGGTCTCCTGGTGGTCGCCGACGGGAAGCGCGGCGACATCGGCTCCACCGCCCGCGCCTATGCCGACGCGTACATCGAGCAACGGGAGGGAGCGGACCCGCCCGTCGACGCGCTTACGATCAACCCCTACCTCGGGAGCGACTCGGTCGAGCCCTTCATCGCGGCCTGCAGGCGCTCCGGGACGGGCGTCTTCTGCCTCGTCAAGACGACCAACGCAGGCAGCGCCGACCTCCAGGACGTCACCATGTCGGACGGCCGTCCGCTGTGGCAGCACACGGCCCAGCTCGTGAACGACTGGGGAGCGGGCCTCGTGGGCGACCGGGGTCTTTCGAGCGTCGGCGCCGTTGTCGGGGCGACATACCCGCGCGCCGTCGCCGAGGCCCGCAAGCTGATGCCCCAGGCGGTGCTCCTCCTACCCGGGATCGGGGCCCAGGGAGCAACTCCGGCCGACGTCGCGCGGGCATTCACGAGCGGGCCCGCGAGCGCTCTCGTCTCGGTCTCCCGCTCGGTCATCTACGCCTTCCGCGTGGACGGCGCCGACTGGAGGAAGGCGGCCGCAGCCGAAGCCGCGAGGCTGCGCGGAGAGGTCTGGTCGGTTTCGGGGTGGTAGACCAGGAGCCTCCCCGGCGGCTCTGGGCGGCGCGCTTGGTCGCGCCGCTCGCCTTCTTTGCCGCCGCGACGATCCTCATCGTTCTCGTTCAACGCGGGCTCGACGGCGGTTCGACCGACACGTCCACCACCGCGACACCGCCGGTCACGTCGCCTACGACGACGGCCGGCACGCCCACGACGCAAGCGAAGAGGCGGTTCTACCGCGTCAAGCGCGGCGACACACTGGAGTCGATCGCCGCGAAGTTCGACACGACGGTCGACGATCTCCTCACTCTCAACCCTGACGTCGACCCGCTCGCCCTCTCACCGCGGCAGAGGATCCGCGTCTCCTAGCCTTTCCGCGCTGCGCGTATGGCGTGGACGCCGGCGAGCGCGATCGTCATGAGCGGGTTCCCGAGGGAGCGGACGCGGACGGTCCCCGCGTGGATTTCCCGCTCGCGGCGCGGGATCATCAGGCTGCGCGGCGGGCTTCCGAGAGAGACGACTCGCTGGCGCTCGGAGCGCTCCTGCCCCCGCCAGACGAAGAGGCGCGTCGGGCGCAGCTCGAACCCGCCCAGGCCGCCGAACTGCACCTCCAGCTCGCGCTCCTTGCCCCGCACGCGCCCCGCGCTTTCCCGTTGCTCGATGCGACTCATCTCGCGTTCGACTCTACTACGCTGGCCCACTGTGAGGCGCCCAGCGCTCGTCCTGCTCCTCGCCGCGACGGCGCTCACCTGGCCCACCTGGGGCTCGGCGGCCAGTCCGCCGGCAGTCAAGGCGAAGGCGGTGGTCGTGGGCGACTCCTCCGGAACCGTGCTGTACGAGCTCCACGCCGACCAGCGGCTCGCCATGGCCAGCATCACGAAGATCATGACCGCGCTGCTGACGCTCGAGCGGACACGGCCGGCCCAGCGCGTCCAAATCAAAGAGCAGGCGCTTTCGGTCGGCGAATCGACCTTTCACCTGCGCCCCGGAGAACGTCTCAGCGTGCGCGACCTTCTCACCGCGGCGCTCGTGCAGAGCGCGAACGACGCCGCGTACGCACTTGCTGCGTACGTGGGCCACGGCAAGGTCAAGGCCTTCGTCCGCCTGATGAACGAACGGGCCGCGGAGCTCGGTCTCAACGACACGCACTACGCGCGACCCGACGGTCTGGACACCCGCGGTCACTATTCGACCGCGCTGGACACGCTGAAGCTGGCGCGTGAAGCGATGAAGAAACGCCTCTTCCGGAAGATCGTGCGCATGACGGGCGGCGTCGTGGCGGGAAGGAGGCTGTACGCCTGGAACGACCTGCTGCGGATCTATCCCGGCACCATCGGCGTCAAGACGGGGCATACGGACCGGGCGGGCTGGAGCGAAGTGGCGGCGGCCAAACGGGACCGGCTGACCCTCTACGCCGTCCTGCTCGGGAGCCCGAGCCGAACTCGCCGGAACCGCGATCTCGCAGCTCTGCTCGACTGGGGCTTCGACCAGTACGGCCGTGTGCGGCTGATCAGCGCCGGCCGCAACTACGCGACCGCCGCGATCCCTTTCTCCGACGAACGTCTTCCTCTCGTGGCGGCCCGCGGCAGCTCGGCTGTCGTCAAGCTCGCGCGCCCGCTCGTCGAGCAGGTCTCGGCGCCGGAGGAGGTCGACCTGCCCGTCGCCCGCGGCCAGCAGGTCGGCGAGATCCGCATCTACGACGGTGAGCGGGTCGTTGCCAGGCGGCCTCTGGTGGCCGCCGTGGCCGTCGATGAGCCGGGCCTCCGGCAACGCGTCGGCTGGTACGCTGGGCGGGCCCTCGACGAGGCCGGCGACATGATTTCCAGCCTCTCTCCCTTCTGATGATCGTCACCGTCACGCTGAACGCCGCAGTCGATCGGAGTCTGCTCGTGCCGAACTTCCAGGTCGGGCAGCGCCATCGCGCCAGCGTCGGGTTCCTGAGCGCCGGGGGGAAGGGGATCAATGTCGGCCGCGCGCTCAAGCGGCTTGGAGTGCCAGTCGTCTGCACCGGCCTCGCGGGTGGGCGGAACGGCACGCTCCTCGTCGAGGAGCTGACGCAGGAGGGGATCCTCAACGACTTCGTCCGGATCCGGGGCGAGTCGCGGACCTCGACAGCCGTCCTCGACCCGACCTCGAACGTCTACACGGAGATCAACGAGTGGGGGCCGGAGATCGCCGAAGACGAGCTCGACACGCTCCGCGAGAAGCTCGCGTACCTGACGCAGGGGGCGGAATTCGTCGTCTTCGCCGGGTCGCTTCCACGCGGCGTCGAGGCTGACTTCTTCGCGCAGGTCGTGCGTGAGGCGGGGAGGCGCCATCAGCTCGCGGTGGTCGATACCGACGGCGAGCCACTCCGCGTGGGCACTGCCGCGGAGCCTTACCTCGTCGCCCCCAACGTGCGTGAGGCCGAGGAGCTCGTCGGGCATGAGTTCGTGGACGAGGAGGATCTTGCGGGCGCGCTCGACGAGATCGCCGAGCTGGGCGCGCGGAACGTGCTCATCACGCTCGAGACAGGTTGCTACGCGCTCCTGCGCGAGGACCGCAACGAAGTGCGCCTGCGAGCCCGCGTACCCGCGCTCGAACCGGTCTCGAGGATCGGGGCGGGCGACACCCTGCTCGCCGGGTTCCTGGCGGCTCGCGC
>JAIBJP010000065.1 GCA_020029625.1 Actinomycetota bacterium
CTCGGGCTGCCGGGCGGCCAGCAGCAGGATTCGTTTCTGGCCGTTGACCCCCACACGGGAATGGTTCCCGCCTCAGGAGCGTTGCAAGCGCTTAGCCTTGGGTACCTTTGGGGGTATGAGAGCTGAGACGCTGGACCATGTGGCGCTGTGGGTCGGCGATCGTGATGCGCTTGCCGACTTCCTCGTCGATCGGTTGGGCATGCATGTGATCGAGCGGACGGACAACTTCACCCTCGTCGGGGCCGATGCCCGTCGGGGCAAGCTGACCCTCTTCGCAGCCGAGGGAGAGCGAGAGCCGGGCATCCTCGCTCGGATCGCCCTGCGGGTGTTCGACCTCAAAGAGGCTCTCGCCGAGCTGCCGCCCGACGTCGCGGTCGAGCGCCCCACGCCGGGGCGCGCCGCGTTCAGAGGGCCCGAGGGGCTTCCGCTCGCGCTGGTCGAAGCGGAAGGCGGCGTGGCCTACGACCTCGACCATGTCGCCTTCACGGTCGCCGATCCGGAGCGGACTTTCGCCGAGCTCGCCGAGCTCGGCTTCGAGCCGGAGGACGGGCGCCTAAGAGTGGGGGACGCCTTCGTCGAGCTGGAGCAGGGCGACGTCGAGGTACCCGAGCATCCGCTCCTGAACCACCTGGGCCTGAAAGTGGACTCGGCAGACGAGCACATCAAGGAGGCGGAGCGGCGTGGGCTCGAGATCGCCGACGTCGTGGACGCTCCCAACACGTACGCCGTCTTCGTCTGGGGCCCGGACGGCATCAAGCTCGAATACGTCGAGCACAAGCCGAGCTTCTCCCTGGTCTAGCCTCCAAAGCGCTCGGCCCTGTCCCGCAGCGCGAAGGTTGCTTGTGTTTCACACGCACAAAGTCGATTCCCGGTCTCAGGACAGAGATCGACAAGCTGTGGGGCCTCCACTGTGAAACACAAGCGCGCTCGGCATGCCTGATCTCGTCGTCGCGGGTGGGGGCATGGCGGGGCTCGTCGCGGCTGCGCGTGCCCGCGAGCTCGGGGCCGACGTGGTCGTCTACGAGAAGGGTGACCGGCCCGGCGGCTCCATGCTCCTCTCGAGCGGAGTCGTCTGGCGCTACCGCGACTGGGAGCGCTTTCGGGAGGAATGCCCCGGCGGCGAGCCCCAGTTGCAGCGCCTCGTGTGGGGGCGCCTCGACGACGACCTGGCCTGGCTCGAGTCTCTGGGTGTTTCGGTCGTCGGCCGGGAGGCCGGCAATCCGCTCACGACGGGCTTTCGCCTCGATCCTGGGAAGCTGACCGAAACCCTCGCCAGCCATGCTGGGGAGGTTCGGCTGCGCGAGCCCTTGACCGAGCTGCCGGAGGGGATTCCCACGATCCTGGCGACCGGCGGCTTCCAGGGAGACCCCGACCTGGTTCGCCGCCACATCACCCCTGAGGCCCCGAACCTCGTCTTGCGCGCGAACCCCTGGAGCGCCGGCGACGGCCTTCGTCTCGCGCTCGGACGTGGCGCCGAGCTCTCAGTCGGGCTGGATGAGTTCTATGGGCGGAATCTCGCGGCTGCGCCGCAGATCTCGCCTGGGGACTTCGTCCCTCTGGCCCAGGTGTATGCCAGGTACGCCACGATCGAGAACCTCCGCGGCGAGCGCTACGAGCCGCGCACGTGGTCGGAGATCGACGTCGTCCAGTGGACGGCGCGTCAGCCCGGCGCACGTGCCCGCTACATCGTCCCCGACGCCGCACTCGGGGAGCACGTCCGCGATAGAACCGTTACCGACGTGATCGAGGCCGCCCGCCGGGCGGGCGCTCCGATCGAGCAGCGGAACGGCGAGACGGTCGTCGAGGTGGTCGCGGGGATCACGACGACGCTCGGCGGCATCCGGATCGACGGGCGGGCGAGAGCCGCGGAAGGTCTCTATGCCGCCGGCGCGGATGCCGGCGGGATCTCGACCGGCGGCTGGTCGAGCGCCCTCGCCTCAGCCCTGGTGCTCGGCAAGCTCGCCGCCGAGGACGCTATCTGAGTCATTTCTGCTGCAGATACGCGCAGGGACGGACGTCCTGCGGGAGCGGCGACGAGGCCACCTTGACGACGACGAACCTGCCCTCACCGTCGAGCTCGATCTCCTCGCCGGGCGCAGGCGGCTCGCCTTCGCGTTCCGCCAGCTCGTAGCCCGTCGGCCGCGAGACGAAGAGGAGATGCTTGTCGGCCATGCGGCCGGGATGTTATTCGTCCGCAGTCGCGACGTAGGGTGGCATGAGCACGCGCACGGCGGTGCCGCCCTCGTCCCTGCTCTCGACGGAAAGACGTGCGTTGAGGATGCGCACACGCTCGTCGATTTCCTCGATGGAGGCGCGGCGGCGCTCGCCGACCCCGTCGTCGTCGATCTCGGCAGCGAAGCCGCCTCCGTCGAGCTCGACCACGGTTATGCCGATCTGCTGCGGTTGGCGCCGAACGGCCTGGTTCAGAGACTCGCGGATGATCTGGTAGAGCGCCACCTGCGCCTTCTCGCTGAGGCGCTCGCCGGCGTCAGTCTCCGTAGCGACCGTGATCCGGTGCGACTGCTCGATCTGGTCCCCGAGCGCGCGTACGGCGGCGCCGAAGCCCTGGTCACGGAGCACGACGGGCTCGATCGCGAAGGAGAGGTCGCGGAGCTCCTGGATCGTCCTGCGCTCGCGCTCCAGCGAGCTCTCGATCACCTTCGCCGCGTCCTCGTAACGGCCGTCGCGGATAGCGGCTAGAGCCGCGTCGTTCATCAGCGCGATCCCCGCCATCGACTGGACCGGGCCGTCGTGGAGGTAGAGGGAAAGCCGGCGTCGCTCGTCCTGCTCCGCCGTGATGAGCTGTTCGGCCAGGCGCGCGCGCTCGCCCTCCCGCTCCTGCGCCTCGACGATGAGGCGCGCGTTCTCTGCGGCCCGGGACGCGAAGTCGGCGAGCACGCTGGCGCGCATCAGGTCCCAGCGGTGGAAGCCGCCTGGGCGAATGAGGCTGAGGGCCCCGACCTGGTTCCCGCGGACGGCGAGCGGAACGATCATCCCGTTCTCCGTCAGCCGCGACTCTCCCGCCGCATTCTCGGCCGGGGAGAGGAAGCGGGCTTCGCGCGCGTCGAAGAGCTGCTTGGCCTCCTCACACATGCGCTCGATGATCTCCTTCGCTTCCAGCGGGCTGGAAACCACGGCGATCGAGTCCACGAGCGACTCGAGAAAGCTCGTCTGCGCCTGCAGCTCGTCCTCAGCCGACTCGTGCCGGCGTCGCTCGGAAACGATCAGGTAGATCGCGAAAGCCCCGGCGAGCGCAGTCGCCGTTATGAGCCCCGACGCCGCGAGCCAGAAGAGGCCGGTGGCCCAGCCGATCGAGCCGCCGACAGCCGCCGTGACCGTGGCGGCAGCAAGCGCCTCCGCAGACCTAGTCGATGATGGACTCGCGAAGCGCGATCGCGACGGCATGGGTGCGCGTGTCTGCCTCGAGCTTGGCGAGGATGTGGCGGACGTGGCTCTTCACGGTCTCCTGGCTGATGAAGAGCCGCGAGGCGACGTCGGCGTTCGACATTCCGTCGGCGAGGAGCTGGAGGATCTCGCGCTCGCGCACGGTCAGCATTTCCTCGCGCTCGCGCGTCAGCAGGGCCGGCATCAGCGCTGGATCGACGTAGCCCTCTCCGCTCGCGACCTTCTCGATTGCGCGGAGGAGCGTCGAGTGCGGGGCCTCCTTCAGGATGTAGCCCTTCGCGCCGGCCTCGAGACCGCGGCCGAGAAGGCTTCGCTCCCCGTAGGCGGTGAAGATGAGCACGGCTGTCTGGGGCAGCCGCTCGCTGAGGATCTTAGTCGCCTCGAGCCCGTCCATGCCCGGCATCCGGACGTCCATGATCACGACGTTCGGGCGTCTCCGTTCGGCGATCGCGACGGCGCTGGCGCCGTCCGAGGCCTCCCCGACGACCCGAATCTGCGGAGCGCGCGACAGCGAGAGGCGAAGCCCCTCGCGGACGACCTCGTGGTCGTCAGCGATCAGGCAAGTGATCTCGCTCGGTGCTCCGTTGGTAGACAGTCCGGCTTCCCCCAAGGCACGATGATAATCGGGTGATAGGCCGTCACACTTTAGGGGGACTTCTCATCGACCCGATCGACGGCGCTCGGCCCGGCAGGCTGGTCATCGAGGGCGACCTCATTTCGGCGGTCGAGGAAGACCCATCCGCAGGGGCCGAGCCTTTCCTCTTTCCGGGCTTCGTCGACCTTCAGGTCTACGAGCCCAACGGGATTGCAGCCACCGGCGTGACCGCGTATCTCCAGGCCGCGCAGGAGCCGATGGAGACGAGCGACCCGCTCTGCCTCGGTCTCCACCTGGAGGGCCCCTTCCTCAACCCGGAGGCTGCCGGCGCCATACCGGTGGAGGCGTTGCGGGACGTCGACCTCGGCCTGCTCGCCCGCTGGCTGGAGCGTGGCGACGTCCGGCTGGTCACCGTGGCGCCTGAGCTCGAGGGCGCCTTCGACGCCGTCAGGCTGATCGTGGAGACCGGGGCTGTCGCCGGACTGGGACACACGACGGCGAACTGCGCGACCGTCCGCGCCGCTGTCGAGGCCGGCGCTCGCTTCGCCACTCATCTCTGGAATGCGATGGCGCCCCTCCAGCCCCGGTCCACGGGGCCGGTTCCCGAGCTCCTGCTCGACGAGCGCGTCACCCTGGGTCTGATCGCCGACGGCCGTCACCTGCACCCGCGGGTGGAGGAGCTGACCGTGCGACTGGCCGGGCCCGGCCGCGTCGCGCTGACGAGCGACCTGGTCGCGACGCCGCTTTTGGACGACAACCGCCTTACCGGGGGCGACCGCGCGGGCGCAGGCCTGGTCGCGCGGATGGCCACCTACGGGCTCGCGGAGGCGGCGATGATGGCGAGCCTCGTTCCCGCCCGGCTCCTCGGCCTGACCGACCGCGGACGCCTGGCTTCCGGCTTCAGGGCGGACGTCGCAGTGCTGGACCCTCGTTTCAAGCCGCTTGAAACCTTGATCGCGGGAAACACCCACTGGGGCGTGCGCTATCCTCAGACCGAAGAGTTGGACGAGATCCCGCCTAGTACCAACGCCCCGGGAATCGGGGCGTGACCATTTTCCTCGAGGTCGTCGCCGTTCTCCTGCTGGTGGCGGGGAACGCCTTCTTCGTCGCGGCCGAGTACGCGCTCGTGACCGCGAGACGGACACGGCTGATGGAGCTCGCGCACGACGGCAACCGCCGGGCGAAGATCGCCCTGCGGATCATGGACGATCCGGTCCGCTTCATCGGCACGGTCCAGCTCGGCATCACGGCGTTCTCGATCGCCCTCGGTGCGATCGGCGAACCGCTGATCGAGCACTTCCTGGATCCGGTTCTCGCGACGACCGTGGCGTTCATCCTCGCCTTCGCCCTCGTCACGTATCTCCACGTCACACTCGGCGAACTCGTGCCCAAGGCCGTGGCTCTGACCAAGAACGAAACGACGGCTCTCTGGGTCGCTCTTCCGATCGAGGCCGTCTACGTGGCCACCTACCCGCTCGTCTGGTTCCTGCAGGAGTCGGCGAATGCCTTCACTCGCATGTTCGGCATTCAGCCCGCGCCCGCAGGGGTCGTCGCCCACACCGAGGAGGACATCCGCCACATCGTCGCCGCGGCCGAGGACACCGGGGTGATCGAGGAGGCCGAGGAGGAGATGGTCTACAAGATCTTCGACTTCGCGGACAAGGAGGTCCACGAGGTGATGGTCCCGAGGCCGGAGGTGGTGGCGATCTCGATCGACCTCCCTCCCGTCGAATGCCTGGCGGCCGTGATCGACTCCCCGTATACGCGCTACCCCGTGTATCGCGGCTCGCTTGACGACACGCTCGGCATCCTCCACGTCCGCGATCTCTTCTCCGCGCTGTACGACAAGGGGATCGAGAACGTGGACATCGCGGCGCTCGTGCGGGAGGCCTACGTCGTCCCGGAGACGAAGGACCTCGCGGCCATGCTGGCCGAATTCAGAAAGGTCAACCAGCACATGGCGATCGTGGTGGACGAATACGGCTCCTTCGAGGGAATCGTCACCCTGGAAGACCTGCTGGAGGAGATCGTGGGCGAGATCGAGGACGAGTACGACCTGCCGGACGAGTCGGTCGAGCAGCTCGGCGACAGGCGCATACGCATCGACGGGACGTTCCCGATCGACGACTTCAACGAGCAGTTCGGACAGGAGCTTCCGCAGGACGACTACCACACGATCGCGGGCTTCGTCTTCGGCGCGCTCGGCCGCGCGGCGGAGGCCGGCGACGAGGTCCTCTGGAACGGGCTTCGCTTCGAGGTCGTCGACGTCGACGGACCGCGCATCGAGCGGCTCGAGGTCGAGTTCCTCGAGGAGGAGCCGGAGAAGGTCGAAGCCGCGGCTGAATAAGATCGGCGGCGTGGAGTTCGACCACATCGGCATCCCGGCGCCCGCCAAGCGCGACGGGATGCGCTTGCTCGAGTCCAAGCGCCTCTGGCTGACGAGCCCTACGGACCCCTTCCGAGTGGAGTGGCTCTGGTACGAGGACGGGAGCCCCGAAGCAGAGCTCGTGCGCACCCTCCCGCACGTCGCCTACCGGGTCGAGTCGCTCGAGGAGGCGCTGGCCGGCCACCATGTTGTCGCGCAGCCCTTCGACGTCTTCGGCGAGGTGCGCGTGTCGTTCATCGAAGTCGACGGAGCGCCAATTGAGTTCGTCGAACGTTACTGAGCTCACCGCGGACCTCGTTCGCATCGACTCGGTCAACCCCGACCTGGTCCCGGAGGGGGCCGGGGAGGAGGAGATCGCCCGCTTCGTCGCCGGCTGGCTGGAAGGCGCGGGCCTCGAGGTGGAGACCGAGGAGCTCGGGCCCGGCCGCTTCAACGTCGTCGGGATCGCGCGCGGCTCCGGTGACGGTCGCTCCCTGCTCCTCAACGCGCACATGGACACTGTTGGCGTAGCGGGAATGGAGGCGCCGTTCGAGCCCCGTGTGGAGGACGGGCGCCTCTACGGGCGCGGCGCTTACGACATGAAGGCGAGTCTCGCGGCCATCATGTTGGCCGGCGCTCAGGCCGTGGAAGCCGGGTTGCGGGGCGACGTGATCGTGACGGCGGTCTGCGACGAGGAGGTCGGAAGCATCGGCAGCGAAGCGGTCGCCGCGCGCTACGAGGCGGATGCCGCCATCGTCTCGGAGCCGACCGAGGAGCGGCTTGCCGTCGCGCACAGGGGGTTTGCCTGGTTCGAGGTGGAGACTGCGGGAACGGCGGCCCACGGCTCGCGGCCGGACCTAGGCGAGGACGCGATTGTCCGCATGGGCCACGTGCTCGTCAGACTGGAGGCGCTGGATGCGACGCTCCGCGAGCGCCCGCCCCACCGCTTCCTGGGCTGGGGCTCGGCGCACGCCTCCCTGATCGAAGGCGGCACCGAGCTCTCGACCTATCCGAGCCGCTGCCTCCTCCGCGGCGAGCGTCGCACGCTGCCCGGCGAGGCCAAGGCACACATCGAAAACGAGGCGCGCCAGCTCCTCGCGGGCCTCCAGGGATCTGCTCGGGTCACCTTCTTCCGCGAGCCCTTCGAGGTAGAGGAGGACGAGGAGATCGTGTCCCTCCTGAGCAGGCACGCGGGCGGCCCGGAGGTGATCGGCGTCCCTTACTGGGCCGACTCCGCTCTCTTCGCCGCCGCCGGCATCCCGACCGTCGTGTTCGGCCCCAAGGGCGAAGGTGCGCACGCGGCGGTCGAGTGGGTGGACGTCGCCAGCGCTCAGCGTTGCGCCGAGATCTACACGGCCATCGCGGCCGACTTCTGCGCATAGAGGACGGTTGGAATTTGACAGGCGGGGGGAGCCTCGTCTAGGAATCCCACCAACTCACTAGGAAAACTCGAAAGATCAGGGAGACAAATGAGATCTATTAGCGCCTTCTTCGCTTTCGCCATTGCGGCTGCGACCCTCCTCGCAGGGTGCGGCGGCGTGTCATCGACCAGCGCCGGCACGAGCGGCAACACCGGCGCCAAGCTGACGCTGGTGGCGTACTCGACGCCGAAGGAGGCCTATGAAGCGCTGATTCCGGCTTTCCAGAAGACGCCCGAGGGCGGAGGCGTCTCCTTCGACCAGTCCTATGCCGCTTCCGGCGAGCAAAGCCGTGCGGTCGAGGCCGGCCTCCCAGCGAGCGTCATTGCCTTCTCCCTCGAGCCGGACATCACCCGCCTGGTCGACGCGGGCATCGTCGCGGACGACTGGAACTCCGACCAGTACAAGGGCATGGTCACCGACTCCGTCGCGGTCTTCGTGGTCCGGAAGGGAAACCCGAAGGGGATCAAGACCTGGGACGACCTCGTCAAGCCGGACATCGAGGTGATCACGCCGAACCCGTTCACGTCCGGCGGCGCCCGCTGGAACCTGATGGCGGCGTACGGGGCCCAGATCGAGCTGGGTAAGTCGGAGGACGAGGCGCTCCAGTACCTGCACGACCTCCTGAGCCACACGCCCGTTCAGGACAAAAGCGCGCGCGAAGCGCTCCAGACGTTCGTCGGCGGCAAGGGCGACGTGATGATCGCGTACGAGAACGAGGCGATCACGGCGCAGCAGAAAGGCGAGGACGTCGACTACGTCGTCCCGGAGCAGACGATCCTGATCGAGAATCCGATCGCCGTCGTCAAGGACGCCCCGCCCGCAGCGCAGGCGTTCGTGGACTTCCTGCGCTCCGACGAGGCGCAGCAGCTCTTCGCCGACAAGGGCTACCGCCCTGTTGTGGAGAGCGTCCTTGCGCGTACCAGCTTCCTCAAGCCTTCCGCTCTCTTTACGATCGCGAAATTCGGCGGCTGGAGTGAGGTCAAGACCAAGTTCTTCGATCCCGAGGAAGGCCTAGTGACCAAGATCGAGCAGGACCTGGGGGTGTCCACGGATAGCGGCTAAGGCGCTAGCGCTTCGATTTCCGGCTCGAAAAGCGCCCGGGCGGATTCCGCTCGGGCGCGGCTTCGCGTCGGCGTACCTCGGATTCATCGTCCTGCTGCCGCTCGCGGCCGTCGTCTGGAAGTCGACGGAAAACGGGGCGGACAGCTTCTGGCGCGCGGTCTCCAGCCCCTCCGCGGTCGCCTCGCTGAAGCTGACCTTCGTGGCCTCGCTCGTGGTGGTGGCGATCAACGCGGTCGCGGGGACGCTGATCGCCTGGGTGCTCGTCCGCGATTCCTTCCGCGGGAAGGGCATCGTCAACGCGCTCATCGATCTCCCCTTCGCGCTGCCGACGATCGTTGCCGGTCTCACGCTGCTCGCTCTCTACGGCCCCCGAGGCCCCTTCGGCGTGAACGTCGCCTACACGCGGACGGCGATCGTCCTGGCGCTCCTCTTCGTGACGCTCCCGTTCGTGGTCCGCTCCGTGCAGCCGGTTCTGCTCGAGCTCGACCGCGAGATGGAGGAGGCCGCAGCGTCGCTTGGAGCGCGTCCGCGAGCGATCTTCCGTCGCATCGTGCTCCCGAACCTCGCGCCCGCGATCCTCTCGGGCTGCGCGCTCGCCTTCGCCCGCTCGATCGGAGAGTTCGGCTCGGTCGTCCTGATCTCCGGGAACATCCCCTTCAAGACCGAGGTGGCCTCCGTCCACATCTTCAGCCAGGTGGAGAGCGATGCCGTCGCCGGAGGGGCGGCCCTCTCGGTGGTGCTCCTGGCGGTCTCGCTCGT
>JAIBJP010000066.1 GCA_020029625.1 Actinomycetota bacterium
GGGTTGAAGCGCCAGAAGTCCGTCAGCTCGCAGGCGGCGTCGATCTCGGCCTGGTGGGCGGTCTTCGACTGACCGAGCATCGTGGCCGCGTTCAGCGTGTCGCGCCACGGCCCCGCCAGGAGCTCTGCCGCCCGCAGGAAGACGGAGGCGCGCTCCTCCCACGGCAGCCGGTGCCAATCCTCCCAGGCCTCGCCCGCAGCTTCGATGGCTTTCTCGACCTCCGCGGCGCCGCCCTGGTGAACGTCGGCGAGCACGTGATCCTTGTCGTGGGGCATCACGGCCTGGCTCGTGGTTCCCGTCGTGACGTCCTTGCCCCCGATCACGAGCGGGATCTCCGGGCGCTCGTGCTTCATCTGCTCGAGGCGCACCTGGAGGCTTGCGCGCTCGGGCGAGCCGGGTGCGTAATCCCGAATCGGCTCGTTACGAGGGGGCGGAGGGCGAAAGATCCCTGGAGCGCTCATCCACGGGCATTGTATTGCCGTGGAAGTCGTTCAGTACGAGGTCGAAGGGTGGGGTGTGGGGGAGCTCTGGCTCGACGACGGGCGCGTTGTGAACCACGAGCTGCCGCGGGCTGGAAAACCCGTCCGTCCGGCGAGGCATCCGGTCGTCGAGCGCCTGCGGGCGTACTTCGCGGGCGAGCCAGTCTCCTTCGACGACGTCGACCTCGACTTCTCCTGGGCCACACCGTTCCAGACGGGCGTAGCAGACGCGCTTCGGGCGATTCCGTACGGGGAGACCGTCACGTACGGCGAGCTCGCAGCGCTGGCGGGCCACCCCAATGCCCAGCGGGCAGCTGGGACGTTCTGCGCCCGGAACCGCTTCCCCCTCTTCGTGCCGTGTCACCGCGTGGTGGCCGCGGACGGCCTCGGCTCGTACGGATCGCTCGGGCTCGAGTACAAGCGCCGGCTCCTGGAGCTCGAGAATGCTTTCTGAAGACGTTCGCGCGGAGCTCGCCGCCATCGAGCCGCGGAAGCCGTGCTGCTGCCTGGCCGAGCTTTCTGCGCTGATCCGCGGCGCAGGGAGCATTCACCTGCTTGGCCGGGGGCGGATCGCAGTTCATCTCGACCTTTCCAGCGCGGCTGTCGCGCGACGTGTCTTCACGCTCCTCAAGGGCTACGGGGTCGCCGGCGAGATCCACACTTTCCGCCGGCAGGCCTTCGAGCGGGCCACGCGCTTCCGGATCATCATCGAGGACGACGCGCGTGCGGTGCAGGCGCTGAACGAGATGGGCGTGGTCGATGCCCGGCTGGCTCCGCTCGAGCGGCCCCCGGCGAGGGTCGTGAGCCGGGCCTGCTGCCGCGCTGCCTACCTCAGAGGAGCTTTCCTCGCGGCGGGCTCCGTCAGCGGCCCGCGCAACCCTCATTTCGAGCTTCGGGCTGCCAGCGTGGAAGGCGCCGAGCTCGTGGCCGGGCTGGGGCGCGAGGAAGGGTTTGCGCTCGCCGTCCACGACCGCGGGCGTCACGCCGTCGCTTATCTCAAGGGCCGAGAGGCGATCGCCGAGCTGCTCGCTTTCGTTGGGGCGCAGGAGGCGGCTCTCGCGTTGGGGGAGAGCGCGGTCGTCGCCGCCACCAAAGCCCGCGCCAACAGGCTCGCCAACGCCGACCACGCGAACATCGTGCGCGCGAGCCGGGCCGCGGATGCGCAGCTCAGGGCGATCAAGCGGCTCGAGGCGGCCGGACGCCTCCAGAACCTGCCCGCCGATCTTCGCGAAGTCGCCGATCTCCGCTCCCGACACCCGACCCTCTCCCTCCGCGAGATCGCGCGCCGCCTGCGCCCGCCCGCGACGAAGGCTGCGGCGCACCGCCGCCTGGCAAAGCTCCAGAAGCTCGCCGAGTGGTAGCTTCACACCGCGTCTCGGCTTTCTGGCTCGCCGCCAGCGGTGAAAAGCAGGCTCCGCCCGGCTCAAGTCCAGTCGGCCAGGAAGTCGAGCGGGCCGGAGGGGAAGCTCCGAGGACGACCTCCCCCTCCGGTTGAACCGCACTCCGGACCGTGATGCCGGACGGGGTCTGAATCCGACATCCGACGAGCGCGGACCCGCTCAGATTTCACCCTATCGCCGCATCGGTTCAAGTGGCAAGAGGCATCCATCCAGGATCTTCCATTTCAGCGCGGATAGAATCGCGGCGCGGCGGGCACAGACCGGGAGGAGCGGATGAGCGTTCGCGTGGGAGTCAACGGTTTCGGGCGAATCGGGCGGAATTTCTTCCGCGCCGCTCGCAAACGCGGCGCGGATATCGAGGTCGTGGCCGTCAACGACCTCGGCGACGCGAAGACCATGGCGCACCTGCTCAAGTACGACTCGGTCCTCGGCCCGTTCGACGACGACGTCGAGGCGGTCGACGGGGGCATCCGGGCCGGCGACGTCGAGCTCCGCCTCCTGAACGAGAAAGATCCCGCGGCACTGCCTTGGAAAGACCTCGGCGTTGAGGTCGTCCTCGAGTCCACCGGACTCTTCACGAAGCGCGACGACGCACAGAAGCATCTCGAGGCCGGGGCGGAGAAGGTCGTGATCTCCGCGCCGGCGACGGATCCGGACGTAACCATCGTGCTCGGCGTCAACGACGACGCCTACGACAAGGAACAGCACCGGATCATCTCCAACGCGTCCTGCACGACGAACTGCGTCGCCCCGCTGGCCAAGGTGCTGAACGACGCGTGGGGGATCGAGTCGGGGTTCATGACCACGATCCACGCGTACACGAACGACCAGCAGATCCTCGACCTCCCACACAAGGACCTCAGGCGCGCCCGTGCGGCCGCCATCAACCTGATCCCCACCTCTACGGGCGCCGCGAAGGCGATCGGGCTCGTCATCCCCGAGCTCCAGGGCAAGGTGGACGGCATCTCGATTCGCGCGCCGGTTGCGGACGGTTCGATCGTCGACCTCGTGGTCCACCTCGCGAGTGAGGTGGACGTGGAGCAGGTGAACGCAAAGTTCGCCGAAGTCGCAGACTCGGGCGCGCTCGAAGGCATTCTCAGATACACGGATGAGCCCCTCGTGTCGACGGACATCGTCGGGAATCCGTACTCGTGCACCTTCGACAGCGATCTGACGATGGCGAACGGCCACGAGGTCAAGGTCTTCGGCTGGTACGACAACGAGTGGGGCTACAGCTGCCGATTGGTCGATCTCGTGCAGCGTCTCCTATGACTAACTTCAAGGAGGGGGCTCATGGGGGAACCATGGGTTCCCCCATGCTGGACAACGAGTGGGGCTACAGCTGCCGCCTGGTCGACCTCGTCGGCCGCCCTTCTCTGAGTGCATAGGCCGAGGTCGGTCCGCGAAGCGGACGTCTCCGGCAGGCGCGTTCTCGTCCGGGTGGATTTCAACGTGCCGCTCGAGGACGGCCGCGTCGCCGACGACACGCGCATTCGCGCAGCGCTCCCGACGATCCGGCTGCTCCTCGAGCGGGAGGCGCAGGAGCTCGTTCTGGCGTCCCATCTGGGACGGCCGCAGGGCGAGGATCCGGCCTTCTCGATGGAGCCGGTGCGGCGGCGCCTGCGTGAGCTGCTGGACGACGGGCGGCTCCGCCTGCTCGAGAACACGCGCTTTCATGTGGGGGAGACGAAGAATGATCCGGAGTTCGCGCGCGTGCTGGCCGACGATTGCGACCTGTTCGTCAACGACGCGTTCGGTGCGGCGCACCGCGCGCACGCCTCGACGGTCGGCGTGGTGCAGCTCCTGCCCGCCTATGCCGGGCTTCTCCTGGAGCGCGAGCTCGAGGAGCTCGGGTCGTTGCTCGAGGATCCCGCCAGCCCGTTCGTGGCCGTCCTCGGGGGCGCGAAGGTCGAGGACAAGATCGGCGTCCTCGAATCCCTCTCCCAGCGGGCGGATTCCGTCCTCGTGGGCGGCAAGATGGCGGAGCAGCTTCGTGAGAACGAAAAGCATTCCCATCTGCAGCTCGAACTGCCGCAGGACGTAGTGGCGGCGGCGGCGTTCGAGCCCGACGCCGAGGCGAAGGTCGTGCCTGCGGACGACGTGCCGGACGGTTGGCTCGGCCTCGACATCGGGCCAGAGACCAGGGCCGCCTTCGCAGAGCGCATCGCGGAGGCCGGGACCGTCTTCTGGAACGGACCGATGGGCGTCTTCGAGTGGCCTCGCTTCGCGGGGGGGACGAAGGCGGTCGCCGAGGCGGTGGCATCCGCAGACGCGCACACAGTCGTCGGGGGTGGCGATTCCGTTCGCGCGGTCGAGGAGCTCGGGCTCGCAGACCGCATCGACTGGATCTCGACCGGAGGAGGCGCCGCGCTCGAGCTCCTCGAGGGCAAGGAGCTCCCCGGCGTGGCCGCGATCCCGGAAGATTGAGCCGGTGCTGATCGCAGGCAACTGGAAGATGTACAAGCGGGCGTCCGAGACGGCGGATTTCTGCCTGGGCCTGAGCCCGCCGCCCGGCGTCGACGTCGTCATCTGCCCGCCCTACACCTCACTTGCCATGGCCGCGGCGAGCGGGGTCACCGTCTACGCCCAGAACGTCCACTGGGCCTCCGAAGGCGCTTTCACAGGCGAGGTCTCCGCGGAGATGCTCCTCGACCTCGGCGTGAAGGGATCCATCGTCGGCCACTCGGAACGGCGCCAGCATTTCTGTGAGACGGACGAGACCGCCTGGAGCCGCGCCGAGCACGCTCTCGAGGCCGGCCTCGGGGTCATCTATTGCGTGGGCGAGCAGGAGGAGGAGCGTGAGGCCGGCCATACCGAAGAGGTCCTCCGCCGCCAGGTCTCCGTGCTCCAGCCCCGCGAGGGGCTCGTCGTCGCCTACGAACCTGTCTGGGCGATCGGCACCGGCAGGACAGCTACCGCGAAGCAAGCGCAGGACGCGCACGCTTTCATCAAGAGCCTCGTCAAGGTGCCGGTCCTCTACGGCGGCTCCGTCAAGCCCGAGAACGCCCAGGAGCTCCTCTCCCAGCAGGACATCGACGGCGCTCTCGTCGGCGGCGCCTCTCTCGAAGTCGAATCCTTCAGGGCGATTTGCGAGACGGCAGCACGACTCTCGTAGCGCTCGTCATCCTCGACGGCTGGGGCTGCGCGCCGCCGGGGCCGGGTAACGCCGTGGAGCTGGCGGAGACACCGATCTTCGACGGTCTCTGGGCGCGGTTTCCCCACACGACCCTCGAGGCCTCGGGCGAGGCGGTCGGCCTCCCTCCGGGCCAGATGGGCAACTCGGAGGTCGGTCACCTCACCATCGGGGCGGGCCGCGTCGTCTACCAGGACTTGGTGCGGATCAACAAGGCGATCGAAGACGGCTCCTTCTTCGAGAACGAGGCGCTCGTCGCCGCCTTCGAACGGGCGCGGGAGCGGGGAGGGGAAGTCCACCTCCTCGGACTTGTCAGCTACGGCGGCGTCCACTCCCACATCGACCACCTCCGCGCCCTGGTCGAGCTCGGCCGCAGACAGGGAATGGAGCAGCGGACGCACGTGCACGCCTTCACGGACGGCCGGGACGTGTCTCCGACCTCTGCGGCGAGCGATCTCGCCGAGCTCGTCTCCGAGGGCGCCGACATCGTCACCGTCTGCGGCCGCTACTACGCCATGGACCGGGACGGCCGCTGGGAGCGGACGGAGCGTGCTTTCAACGCCATCTGCTCGGATGATGCCGAGCGCGCGGACGACCCGATCGCGGCGGTGCGGGCGAGCTACGAGCGAGGCGTCACGGACGAGTTCATCGAGCCGGTCGTCCTGCCCGGCCCTCGCCTCGGCTCGGAGGACGCCGCCGTCTTCTTCAACTTCCGGCCCGACCGGGCGCGCCAGCTCACGCAGCGCCTGCTCGGGGCCGGGTGCGATCTGACCACGATGACGCGTTACCGAGAGGATTTCGCTTGCCCGGTCGCCTTCGAGGAGCAGGACGTCCAGGGGACCATGGCTGAGGTGCTCGCGGAGCACGGCATTCGCCAACTGCACCTGGCCGAGACGGAGAAGTACGCGCACGTGACCTACTTCTTCAACGGGGGGCGGGAGGACGAGTGGCCGGGCGAGACGCGCATCCTCGTGCCGTCACCGCGTGACGTGCCCACCTACGACAAGAAGCCGGAGATGTCCGCGCACGAGGTGGCGAGCCGCTTCGAGGAGGAGATCGGCAACGGCTACGGCTTCGCGGTCGTGAACTTCGCCAACCCTGACATGGTCGGCCACACCGGCTCCATCCCGGCGGTGGTCGAGGCTGTGGAGACCGTGGACGGGTGCCTCGGACGGGTCGCGGCCGCAGTGGAAGGGCTCGGCGGCGTCTGCCTCGTGACCGCAGACCACGGGAACGCGGAGCAGATGCTCGAGGAGGACGGGGTCAGCCCGTTCACGGCCCACACCGTCAACCCGGTGCCTCTCGTCGTCACGATTCCCGGCGCGCAACTTGCCCCCGGGGGCTCTCTGGCCGACCTCGTTCCGACCTGCCTCGGCCTGCTGGGAATCCCCCCAGGGCGGGGGATGACCGGAAGGGAACTGGTTACTAGTTTGTAAAGGCGCGGCTATACTCGCCCCACCCGCGGCCCAGGCGACACAACTTTTAGTGCCACTTCCTCAGCCCGATCTCGAAGTCCTGCGCAAGGCACAGCGCGGGGACGAGCACGCGTTCCGGCTGATCCTCACCGCCTACGAGACGCCGGTCTACAACTACGTGCTCCGCATGGTCGGCGACCGGGCGCTGGCCGAGGATCTCTGCCAGGAGATCTTCTTGCGCATCTACCAGGGACTGCCGGGGTTCTCGCTCCGATGCATGTTTACGACCTGGCTCTTCCAAGTGGCGAAGAACCGCGTGCTCGACGAGCTCCGCGC
The DNA here is from genome assembly GCA_020029625.1 of Actinomycetota bacterium. GTDB lineage: Bacteria > Actinomycetota > Thermoleophilia > Gaiellales > Gaiellaceae > JAIBJP01. Next base: position 6,764 of record JAIBJP010000066.1, read on the forward strand.
GCGAGAGCGCAAGCCGCAGAGCGTGCTGACGCTGGACGACCTGCCGCCGCTCGAGGTCGTCGACGCGCCGCCGGAGCGTGTGGAGGCGATCGACGCCGTCTGGCGCGCCGTCGCGGCTCTGAACCCGGATCTGAAGATGGCGCTCCTTCTGCGCGACGTCGTCGGCCTCTCCTACAGCGAGATCGCCGACTCTCTCGAGATCACTCTCGCCACGGTCAAGTGGCGGATCTTCAAGGCTCGCGAGGAAGTTCAGCTCGCGCTCGTCCGCGAGGGCGTCGCCCTCGAATTCGGCGAGCAAGCGGTCTCCTAACGATTTCGTAACCCCTGTGGGGGATCCTGGGGCGCGGTGCGCAAGTTTTCTCGCGGACTTCCCTCTAGCTCTAGAGAGCACCCGCCGAAAGGAAGTCGCATGAAGAAGCTACTGCAGTCGAAGTTCGTCGTAATCGCGCTGATCGTCGCCGCACCGGCGGTAGCGGCAGGCACCGCCGCAACGGTCGGCTCCGCAGGGGACGAAAGCAGCCCGGCCGCCGTCCTTCCCGCCGACGTTCAGCTGGCTGCCGATCGCGAGGACGACGTCGCCGGGGCCGCCGACGATGCCGCCGAGCAGCAGGCGAATGCCAATCAAGAGCAATCCGACCCGGCCGACACCCAGGAACAGGACAACGAGGTCGAGGACGTGGACGAAAACGAGGTCGAGCAGCCCGAGGCCGACGATCAGGATGACGAGGCCGAGGACGACGACCAGGGCGAGAACGACGATGATCAAGGCGAGAACGACGACGACCAAGGCGAGAGCGACGACGAGGGTGAGGACGACTGATCCAACACCCACGCAAGCCGGCCGTCTCTCTCCCGAGGCGGCCGGCGAGCGCCTGAGCCAGCTCTTCGAAGAGCACGGGCGCATGGTTTACGGCCTCTGCCGCGTCCTCTTGCGGAACGCCGCCGATGCCGAGGACGCGGCGCAGCAGGTCTTCCTCTCGGCGCACCAGAGCATGCTAGGCGGGACCGAGCCAAGAGACCCTTCCGCGTGGCTCGCGGCGATCGCTCGACACGAGTGCCACGCGCGCATCCGGGCGAGGATGGCGACGCCGCTCACCCTCGTGGTCGACGAGCGAGACGCCGTTGGCGCCGACATCGAGCAGGTCGCCGGCCAGCACGCCGAGGTCGAAGCGCTCTGCGCGGCGCTGGCCGAGCTCCCGCAGCAGCAGCGGGAAGCTATCGTGCTCCGCGAGTTCTACGGTCTCTCGTACGACGAGGTGCGGACTGCGCTGGGAGTGACCGACGGGGCTGTCGAATCCCTTCTCTTCCGAGCGCGCAAGCGCCTCCAGGCCGAGCTTCAACCCGCACGGGTCGCATCGGGCGCGCTCGCGCTGCCGCTCGCGTTGCGCGATTCTCTCGCCGCCGCGGTGCCGGGTTTCTCCGCAGCCTCGTCCGGAGGAGGTCTCGCCAAGCTGGCGTCGCTCCCCCTCTTCGCGAAGTTCGCCGGCGCTGCAGCCACGGTCACGGCTGCCGGCACGATCGGCTTCGTCGGGCTCGAGGACCGCGATCACGATCCGGCGTCGATGAGGCGCGCCGCGCGGCCGAGTCACTCGGACACCAGCCGGCCGGCGAGCGCCAGACCGATCCGGAACGAGCCTGCTTCGCTCGTCCAGCCTGCGATTACGGAGCCCACGCGGCGTGAGGAACAGCGCGAAGGCGAGTTCGGAGGCTCCGACGAGCCCGAGGCGGGGGACCAGGGTGAGAGAGGAGAAGTCGAGAACGAGGCCGAGGACCGCGACGTCGCCGCGCCGGAAGAGGACCATGACGATGGCGGATCCGGCGACTTCGAAGAGTCCGACGGCGAAGCCGAGGACTGATCAGATTCCCTGGGCGAGCCGCTCGGCGAGCGGCTCCGGGAGGCCGCGCTCGCGGATTTCCTCCTGCGTACGCTCCACGGGGTACTCGACTCGCCGGTACTCGGCGCGCCGCCCCTCCAGGTCGAGCAGCAGGTAGGCGGCGCGGGCGTCGCCGTCTCGCGGCTGGCCGACCGAGCCGGGGTTGAGGATCCAGCGGCTCTCGCCTGAGAGGTCGAGCCCGGTGCCGGCGGGCGCGATCGTCGTCTCTAAGCCCTTGTCCGCCAGGCCGAACGCGAGTGCGACGTGGCTGTGCCCGACGAGCAGGACGCGAGCCTCCGAAGCCGCAAACGAGGCGAGCGCGGCGAACGGAGTGAGGACGTACTCCCACACCGGGTCCCGCGCGCTCGCGTGGTACAGCGCTACGTCTTCCTGCACCGACTGAGGTTCGAGTGACTCCAGGAACCGGCGTGGCTCGTCCTCCAGAACGGTCGCCGTCCAGCGGGCACTTGCGGCCGCGTCCACAGAGAAGTCGTCGAGGTCGAGCCGCCCGAGGACGCCGAGGTCGTGGTTTCCTATCAGGCAGACATCGGCGCGTTCCGCGACGAGCGTGCAGCAGCGATTCGGGCGGGGCCCGTAGCCCACCAGATCGCCGAGGCACCAGACGGCGTCGGGCGCGTCGCCGGCGATCGAATCCAGGACAGCATCCAGCGCATGCAGATTTCCGTGAATGTCGGAAATGACGGCGATACGCACAGGAGCCGCGCAACGTTAGCGAAGCGGGGTGTCGTTCTCCTGGCGGCGGCCGTGTGGATCCTTTCCGGGGCGCTCCTCTGGCGCACCGAGGTGCCCTCCCTGCAGCTCGCCGAGCCCGACCCGCGTGCCTACTTCAGCGCCGAACAGCTGGCCCGGATTGCCGACTACCGGCGCATGAC
>JAIBJP010000019.1 GCA_020029625.1 Actinomycetota bacterium
GAAGTGGATCATGTTGGCGCTTCCCTTCGTCTTCATCCTCTTCATCGTCAACGCCACCTTCCCGGTCGGGCTGCTCCTCTACTGGGTGACCACCAACCTGTGGACGGTCGGGCAGGGGCTCGTCACACGGCGCATGTTCCCCAAGCCGCCTCCTCCGCCGAAGCGCACCTCGCGGACAGCTCCCAAGGAGGCGGTCGAGCCCGCCGGTGACGGAAAGGGTGCGGCGAAGGCTGTGCAGCCTTCGAGAGGGACTGCGCCCGGGCAGCAGCGCGTTCGGCGGCGCAAGAAGAAGGGGCCACGCTCACGGCGATGACCGAGCAGGAAGCCGAGACAACTGCACCGCTCTCGGTCGAGGCCGAGGGCGAGACCGTGGGCGAGGCGAAGTGGTCGGCGCTCCGAGAGCTCGAGCGCCGCTTCCCAGGCCTGGACAAGGGAAGCGTTCGCTTCGCCGTCGTCTCCGAGGGCGAGCGGGGGCTTCTCGGTGTCGGTTATGCGCCGGCCAAGGTGATCGCCTCCGTCAGCAATCCTGTGGCGACCGAGGTGGCCGAGGAGGAGCCGGGCTCCCCGGCAGCGCTGCTGCGCGAGCTCGTCGAGCGGATCGCCAGGGGCCTCGGCGCTCCGGTGGCGGTCTCGATCCGGGAGGACGACGAATCGCTCGTGGCGACATTGACGGGACCGGATCTCGGTCTCGTGATCGGCAAGCACGGTCAGACGATCGACGCCATCCAGTACCTCGCCAATGCGATCGTGTGGCGGAGTCAAGAGGAGCGCAAGAGCGTGGTCGTGGACGCGGCCGGCTACCGCGACCGGCGGCGCTCCTCCCTGGAGCAGCTCGCCGATCGTGCCGCCGGCGAAGCACGCGCAGCGCGCAAGGACGTCTCGCTCGAGCCGATGTCGGCCGTCGAGCGCAAGATCGTCCACGTCTATCTCCAGGAGCGCGAGGACGTCGAGACGACCAGCGAAGGCACCGAGCCGAACCGCTACGTCGTCGTCAAGCCGGTTGGGTGACGAGCGGCTCGACCGCTGGCTCGCGGCGCTGATCGACACCCCGGGGCTGACGGCTGTCTCCGATCCGGACGAGGCCAGGCGGCTCCATCTCGAGGCCGCGTTGGAGGCTGCGCACCTGATCGAGGGCGGACCCGCCGTCGATGTCGGCTCCGGTGGAGGCTCGCCGGGGTTGCCGCTCGCCGCCGCGCGGCCGGACCTAGGCTTCGACCTGCTCGAGTCGGCGCGCAGGAAGTGCGAATTCCTGACCCGGTGGGCCTCCGAGTTCGAGAACGTGTCCGTCGTGTGCGCTCGAGCCGAGGAGCACGCGCGCGGGCGGGGCCGAGACGCGTACGGAACGGCTCTGGCACGAGCGCTGGCGCCGCCGCCGGTCGCAGCGGAGTGGTGCCTGCCGCTGGTCGCGCCGGGTGGCCGGGCGATCATCTTCGTCGGTCCGTCCGTGGACGAGGCCGCCGTGAGGAGGGCCGCCGCCGAGCTCGCGGCCGAGCTCGAGGACGCGCCCCCCGGCTTCCTGCTGCTGCGGAAGACGGGGCCGACCCCGGAGCGCTTCCCACGTCGGCCCGGGATGGCCCGGAAACGTCCTCTCGCGTGAATAGGATCGGGTGCGATGGGCACGATCCTCGCGCTCGCGAATCAGAAGGGCGGTGTCGGCAAGACGACGACCGCCGTGAACCTCGCCGCTTGCCTCGCTGAGGCGGGCGGGAAGACGCTCGTCCTCGACCTCGACCCGCAGGCGAATGCCACCTCCGGCCTGGGTGAGCGCGCCAACGGCACGTCCTCGTACGACCTCCTGGACGGCGCGTCCCTCGAGGAGATCGTCCACCCGACACGCTTCCCCAACCTCGACCTCGTCCCCTCTCGGCCTGAGCTCGCAGGCGCCGCGGTGGAGCTCTCCGCACACGAGGACGGCGAGTCTTTCCTCGCGGCGGCCCTCGCGCCCGCCCGCGAGAAGTACGCGTACGTCTTCGTGGACTGCCCGCCCTCCCTCGGCCCGCTGACGGTGAACGGACTCGCGGCGGCCGACGGCGTCCTCGTCCCCGTGCAGTGCGAGTACTACGCGCTCGAGGGGCTGGCGCAGCTCTTGCACTCCATCGAGCTCGTCCGCAACCGGCTCAATCCGAAGCTTGCCGTGGCAGGGATGCTCCTGACCATGGTCGACGGCCGGACGAGGCTCGCTGCCGACGTTGCGGCAGAGGTGCGACGGCACTTCGGCGAGCTCGTCTTCCAGGCCGCCGTGCCTCGCAGCGTGCGCCTCGCCGAGGCGCCGAGCCACGGCCTTCCCATCACCGCCTACGACCCGGCTTCGGCCGGCGCCGACGCGTACTTCCGCGTCGCGAGCGAGCTTGTCGACCGCGCCTAATCGAAGAGGCCTCGGGCGCGGTCTCGAGGTCCTCATCGGGGGTGCGACCACTTCCCCCGAGCTCGTTCAGCTACCGCTCGGGTCGATCCGCCCGAACGCCCGCCAGCCCAGGAGGCGCTTCGACGCGGAGGGAATCTCGGAGCTCGCCGATTCCGTGCGGACGCAGGGTCTCGTGCAGCCCGTCGTCGTTCGCCCCATCTCCGGGGGTGCCTGGGAGCTGATCGCGGGTGAACGGCGTTGGCGCGCCGCGCGCGCCGCCGGCCTGGCGACGATCCCGGCCCTCGTGCGCGAGACCGATGACCGCGAATCGCTCTTGCTCGCGCTCGTCGAGAACGTGGCGCGGGAGGACCTTTCGCCGATCGAGGAGGCGCGGGCCTACGCCGTGCTGATGGACGAGTTCAGCCTCGCGCTCGGCGACGTGGCCGAGCGGGTCGGGCGCTCGAAGCCGACCGTGTCGAACCGCGTCCGACTGCTCGAGCTTCCCGAGGACGTGATCGGGCTCCTCGAGCGTGGGCTGATCACCGAAGGCCATGCCCGGGCGATCCTCGCCGCGCCCGGACACGACCAGCGGCGAGCGCTCGCTCGCCAGGTCGTGCGCAAGGGCCTGACGGTGCGGGCGACCGAGCGGGCGGCCCGCTGGGCCGGTGCGAAGACGAAGCCTCGCAAGACCCGGCGCATCGACCCGGGTCTGGCGGCCCGAGCTCGCACAGTCGCCGAAAGCATCGTCGGGAGCGCCGTCCGTGTGACCGACACGCGCATCGAGATCCCCTTCTCCGATGAGACGGAGCTCGAGGAGATCATCGAGGCCTTCGAGCGCGTCCGGCCGTAACCGATCCGCCGCCGGGCTCGTTGTGCTGGAGAGATGCTGGACCCGCGGCTCCAGGACCTCGAATCGCTCGAGGCGATCAACCAGGACGAGGCCATGCGGCAGATCGTCCTGCGCCTGGCGGGCCTCGCCCGCGGCGGTCGGCTCCCTGGCTTCATCGCGGCGGTCGACTCCGACTCCGATCTCGACGACAAGACGAAGGAGACTGTGCTCGAGCTCGCGCGGAGCGAGAGCTTCCTCCTAGCCGCCGAACACTACCTCCTCGCCACCCGCTACCTTCATTAGGCCCTCGCTACAATCCTCCCGCGCGGGCGATTAGCTCAGCTGGTTAGAGCGCCGCTCTGATAAGGCGGAGGTCCCTGGTTCGAGTCCAGGATCGCCCACTGCGATGACCCTGCAGAAGGCGGTCGCTATCATCCGAAGCGGGCTGCCGATGCAAGAGATGGTCATCTACGGGGTCAGCTTCGACATGGTCGGGAAGCAGCCGATCGTGCTCCTGAAGACCGCCGAAGGAAACAAGTTCTTGCCGATCTGGATCGGTCATCCGGAGGCGGCCGCCATCCTCATGAAGCTCCAGGGAGCGAACACGCCGCGGCCGATGACGCACGATCTCCTCACGGACATGCTCGAGAAGCTCGAAGCCAGAGTCATCCGCATCGCCGTCACGGAGCTCCGCGAGAACACCTTCTACGCCGTCGTCACGGTCGCGGTCGACGGCTCAGAGATCGAGATCGACTCGCGGCCGAGCGACGCCATCGCGCTGGCCGTGCGCTCCGACGCTCCGATCTATGCGGATGACACCGTGATCGAGGAGAGCGCCATCGAGTTCGAGCACGAGGACGTGAACGAAGAAGAGGTCGTCGAGGAGTTCAAGAAGTTCCTCGACGAAGTCAAGCCCGAGGACTTTTCTTCAGATACTTAAGTCTCGCGTTTGACGAGCTCGAGCAGGGCCTGATAGAGGGCGCGGAGACCCTCCTCCGACAGAGGCCCCGGGTTCGCAGCCGCTAGCCGGTTGACGAGCCGCTCCTCCTGAGCCGGGTCTACGAAGCCGACTCCGCTCGCGGCCTTGTGCTCCTTCAGCCGGCGGACCAGCTCCACGCGCTTGTTGACTGCGGCAAGGAGCTCGACGTCGGTTGCGGCGATCTGGTCGCGGAAGTCGCGGAGGATCGGATCCTTGTCGGGGTCGCTCGAGCTCATAGGGCGCTCAGGATACGAGGCTCAGGAGTAGTAGACGTACACGGTCGACCCCATGCTCCACCGCGAGTAGAGGCCCGGGGCGAGCCACATCGGTATCCGGACGCAGCCGTGGCTCGCCGGCCAGGCCGGGACGGATGCGTACCCGTGGATGGCGAAGCCGCGGAACCAGTAGAGCGAGTAGTACATGCCGTGCGAGTTCAGGCCGGCCTGCTTCCAGTAAACGTGCCACCGCCCGATCGGCGTGTTCCCGGTTGCCCCCGTGGAGACGTGGATGACGCGAACGACCCGGCCGCGCCGGACCTCGAAGAGGACTTGTCTGGTCTTGTCCACCTCGATGTGCGCTCCGCGGGGGTGGCGGGCCTTCGGAATCGCTGCCCGCCCCAGCTTGTTCCAGACCTTCGAGCCCACGTGCCCGCTGCGGCTCATCCAGTGCACCTTCTGGAAGGCGAGGACGGCCTCGTAGGTGTCGACCCCGAAGAACTTGTTGACGTGTCGCACCGAATAGCGCAAGTCACGGAGCCGCCGCTCGAGGGCGAGCACGGCCCGACCGTATGACCCGATCGCGAGATACGGCGTCCGGATGCGATACCTCCTGGAGACCTGCGTGACCGCATAGCCCGGGTCGGGCGCGAACGTCACCCTGGCCGTGTGGCGGCCGCCGTGCGGCGTCGGCAGCCGCGCGGAGTAGTTCCCGTCCGGACGGAGGGAGACGGCCCACGAGCGCGTGCCGATGCGCAGCGTGAGCGCGCCCGATGTGGCAGGCGTCAGGCGGCCTCGCACGACGAGTCTGGATCCCGGGTACGGCAGGCCCACAATTCGGGCCGTGAGGCGTGGACGGAGCGCCAGCACGACGGCTGGCGACGTTGCTCCCGGCGCTTGAGCCGCGTAGGAGCCGGGCGCGGTGGCCGCCATCGAGAACGCGTAGGTGCCGTTCGCGGCGGTCGTCGTGCTGCCGAGGACTGTGTAGCCGGCGCCTGTGTCTGCGATCAACCGAACGAGCTCGCCCGGCACCGCGGGCGTGACGGCTCCGCTGAACGTCGCCGCCGAGCCGTACACCGGGGTGGTCGGCGTGATGCCGAAGGTGACGCTCGTCGCAGCCGAGGCCGTGCCGGGCCCCGCGAGAAAAAGTGCGAGCACCACGAAGGCTCGGCGCACGGCAGAAATCTGCCATACGCGTCGGCCGGCGGCTAGCTCAGTTGGAAGTAGACGACGAGCAGCGCGGAGCCGTTGTAGAAGCCGTGGGCGAACATGCCGGGCCAGACGCTGTACGCGCGCAGGCGCACCCAGCCCAAGGCGAAGCCGAAAGGCACGAGCACCGGCAGCGCAACGAGCAGCCCGTGACCGAGCCCGAAGGCGAACGCGGTGATCGCGATAGCGCCCACGCCGCCGAACGGAAGGAGCGCTCGCACGCCGACGCCGCGGAAGAACAGCTCCTCGGCGAACGGGACGACCGTTGAGGCGACCAGAGCGTTAAGCGCAAACGCGGTGGCGCGGTCGGGCCGCCACTCCCCCGGTTCGAGGCCCTGCTTGTCCCCGGCGTGGAGCAGCGGCTCGAGGGCTTGGGCGAGGATCAAGACCAGCAAGATGAGTCCGACGGCGATCCCGACCCAACGCCATTTGAACCGCTTGAGGCCGGCGGCCCCGAGGGGATGTCCGAGCCTGGAGGCGATGGTGAGGGCGACGCCGACGAGAATCCCGTAGATCACGACCGATCCGCCGGCGAAGGCGTAGTCGTAGAGGATGTCCGGGTTCGCCTCGTCCGTGGACGTCCCGACGAAGCCGAGCGCGATCAGAAGGGCCGCGATCGCGAGCCAAGCTGCGATGGCGCCGCGGCTAGGCGCGGTCGAGAGCCTGTCGGAAATCTGCGACCAGATCGCCGGCATCCTCACAGCCTACGGAGACGCGGATCAGGCCAGGTGAGATGCCCGACGCTGCGAGCTGCTCCTGCGTGAACTGCCGATGGCTCGTGGAGGCCGGATGGGAGACGACGGTCTCGACCCCGCCGAGGCTGGTGGCACGCACGCAGAGCTGGAGGTTGTCCATGAAGGCCTCGCCGGCTGGTTGCCCCCCCTTGGCCTCGAAGGCGAGCATGCCGCCGAAGCCGTCGAGCTGCCGTTTCGCGAGCTCGTGCTGCGGATAGCTCTCCAGACCCGCATAAAAGACGGTCTCGACGGCGGGTTGCTCCTCGAGGAAGCCCGCCAGCGCGAGGGCGTTCTCGCTCGCGCGCTCGAGACGAAGCGTGAGCGTCTTCAGGCCCCGGCGGAGGAGGTAGGCGGGAAACGGATCGAGGACCGCGCCGGTGTCGGCAACGACGCCGGCAGTCACGTCGTGATGCCCGTTCAGGTACTTCGTCGCCGACTCGCAGACGATGTCGGCGCCGTGCTCCAGCGGCCGACAGAGAACCGGCGAGGCGAAGGTGTTGTCCACGATGAGAACGCCGTCGCCCTTGGTTGCCGCGATCGCGGCGATGTCCGCGACGGGCACCCCCGGATTGGACATCGTCTCGATGTACCTCACCCGTGCCGAGCGCCTCCACGCGGCGTGGTCGTTGACATCGAGATGGACGACGTCGATTCCCAACCGGCGTAAGCGCTGCTCCGCGAAGGCATACGTGGCGCCGTAGAGCTGGTTCGCGCAGAGGAGCGTGTCGCCGGGCGCGAGGTTCGTGAGCAGCGCCGCCGAAATCACGGCCATTCCGGAGGCCATCGCCAGCGCCGCCTCCCCGCCCTCGAGGTCGGCGAGGACACCGTTCAGCTCCTCGACGGTCGGATTGCGCAGGCGGGAGTAGAGGAAGCCGTACTCCTCCTCGCTCATCACCCGCCCGAACTGAGCGGAATCGTCGAAGGAGAAAGTCGTGGCGGTCACGATCGGTTGCACGAGTGGCCGCCCGGGAGCGTCCGGCTGTCCCCGGCCGTGAATCGCCCGTGTCGAAAATCCACGTTTCCTCATCGCAACCCCAGCCGCTCGGGCACCGTGGCGAGCGGTACCGGCTCGAAGGCTAGGCCGGCGGCGCCCGCGCCGTCGCGGTCGGTGTCTCCGTCCCCGACGTGGACCGCGCGGCCTGGCTGGACGCGGAGGCGCGAGAGGGCTTCGAGAAAGAGCGCGGGCTCCGGTTTCGGCGCGCCGGCCTCCGCTGAGGTCAGAACGACGTCGAAGAGGTGGTCGAGCCCGACCTGTGCGAGCTGCTCCCGCAGGCCGATGTCCCAGTCCGACACGCACGCAAGCGAGAGCCCGGCGGTTCGGAGGCGTTCGAGCGCAGCGACGACGCCGTCGAGCGGGCGGAAGACCATGGCCTCGACGAAGGCCGGGGAGAACTCGGCGGGGTCGAGATCGGCGCCGGCTGCATCGAGGAACACCCGCGCGCACTCGCGGCGAAGGGCCGCGAGGCTGGCCGAGTCCGTGGCCGAGAGCTTGTGCGCCAGGTAGTAGTCGACCTCCGTCCGGAAAGCTTCGGCCACGTGCTCACGGGAGCACTTGACGCCTCGATCCCGGAGCGCGCGCGCGAGCCGCTCGACAGGCTCGTGGAGCTCGACGAGCGTGCCCATCGCGTCCACCGTCACGGCATCGAGGTCGCTAGCGGAAGGCATCTGGATGGAGGGCGCGCGCGATGGCCTCGAGCCCTTCGGCGACCCGCGGCCCCGCGCGCGTCACGACCTCGGCGGGCACCGTCTCGAGCCGTCGCCTCCGCACAGCCTTCACCGCGCGCAGGGCTGGAGTCTCGCGCAGCGCCGCCAGGGTTACGCCGGCATCCGAGGTTGCCAGGTAGACCGCGGGATTGAGGCGCGCGAGGTCGGCGAGCGGAAACGGCCCGGGCCCGGGAGTCGGTCCGGCCACGCTCTCACCCTTTGCCTCGCGCACCAGGTCGCCGAGCAGGGAGCGCTCGGGAACTGTGATGAAGAACCCGGTGTCGACGAAGACCTTCACCGGAGCGACGCCCAGCAAGCGGCGCTCGAGGTCCTCGACCTTTCGCTCGATCCGGCCGACGAGCCGGCGCGCCTGTGGCGCCTGGCCCACGAGGAAGCCGATGTCGATCGTCCCCTGCTCCACGTTGAGGATCGACGTGTCCGGCTGGACGTAGACGGCGGCACCCGACCTCCGTCCCGCCCGGGCGAGGTCGAGCTCGTCGATGCTGGGCGTCGCCACGATCAAGTCCGGCTCGAGCGAGATGACTTCATCGACGTTGATCTGCCCCGTGGCCCGCACCACCTCCTGCGCCCTCTTCGCAGCGCCGGTCGCAAGTCCCGCCGGGACGCCCACCAGCCGCTCGCCCGCGCCGATCGCGAGCAGGGTCTCGGCTGGTCCCGCGTCGAGGACGACGATTCGCTCCGGTCTCGTCTTCACGACCGTGGGGCGGTCTCCGGCCCCGTGGACGGACACGGGGTAGGCCTGTGCGAGCGCGCCCACGGGATCCGCCCGCTCGCCGCAGGCAGTGCCGAGGAGCGCAACCGCGACGAGGACGCAGGTGGGAGCGAAGCGAGTCAAGCGACGGCACTATTCAACATCGCGCGATGCGGATCTTCACCCAGGAGGAGGCCAACGACGCGCTCGAGGTCGTGCGGCCGCTGGTCGAACGGCTCGTAGCCGCTCGCGAGCGATTCGTCCATGTGGCCGGCCGGCTCCAGCAAGTCGAAGGCCGGGTGGCCGGGAACGGCGGCGGCCTCGATCCGGAACGGGTGCGCGAGCTCCAGGAGCAGGCCGCAGAGGTCGGCGCCGAGATTGCGCTCCTCGTGGGTGAGCTCGAGGCGGCAGGCGTCCAGGTGAAGGATCTCGACCAGGGGCTGATCGACTTTCCCGCCCGGCACCCGGAGAGTCACGAGACCGTGCTCCTTTGCTGGCACCTGGGCGAGGACGGTGTCGAGTACTGGCACGGGGTCGAAGAGGGATTCGCGGGCAGGAAGCCACTCCCGTTCTAGAGAACTGAGTGGGTTCATGAACGAGTCCTGGCAGCGGGCTGCCGTAGCGGGCGGCGTGATCCTCCTCACGCTCGTCCTCGCTCGCCTCGTCGACCGCATGCTCGGGAAACGGCTCGAGCTGCGACCGGAGACCCGCACCCGCTACCGCGTCATCCGCCGCAGCGCGTTGGTCACGATCGTCACGGTGGGGATTCTCTCCGCCCTGCTGGTCATCCCGCCGGTGCGCGCCGTCGCCGGAACGATCCTCGCCTCGTCGGCCGTCATCGCGCTCGTCGTCGGGTTCGCAGCGCAGACTACGCTCTCGAACTTCGTGGCCGGCATCCTCATAGCGTTCACACAACCGCTGCGCCTCGGGGACGAGGTGGAGATCGGCCAGGCGTCAGGGATCGTGGAGGAGATCGGCCTCACGTGGACTCTCATCCGTGCCCCCGACGGGGCGCGCTTCTTCGTCCCGAACACGAAATTGGCCTCCGATACCATTCGGAATGCAACCTTCACGGGTACGCCAGCTGCTCCTCGAAGAGGCGCGCAAGGCGCCTGAGTCGATCCCAAGGAGCCCGTTACCACCTTGAGCCGAGCCGAATTGAATCGTCCTGTACGTCCTGACACGCTCGGGGAGGGCTGATGGCCCCCCGCAACGGGAATGGCAACGGTAAGAACGGTAACGGTGGGCGTGTTTATCAAAATCACCGCCGCCGGCGCCGGCAGCGTCGCCGCCGCGACAAGGTCGTCGCTCGGCGCTTTGCGATCTTCGTCACCCTCGCGGTCATCTGCGGGAGCATCGCGGCCGTGGTGGCCGCAGCGTTCACAAGCGCAAGCGGCGTCCTGAACAACTGCGATCTCGCGTCGCTGAAGCCGGTCTCGATCGGCCAGAACTCGTTCGTCTACGCGGCGGACGGGAGCCTGCTCGGCGCGATCCCCGCGGAGAGAAATCGCCAGCCCGTGACTCTCGAAGGGATGTCGAAGTGGGTGACGGAGGCCACGGTGGCCGTCGAGGACCGCCGCTTCTACGAGCATGGGGGCCTCGATTACGAGGGCATCGTCCGCGCCGCCGTGAAGAACCTCGAGAGCGGGAAGGTCGTGCAGGGCGGCTCGACCATCACCCAGCAGCTCGTCCGCAATCTCTATATCGGCAACGAGCGCTCCCTCGAGCGGAAGATCAAAGAGGCCTGCCTCGCGCGGAAGGTCGAGAAGGGTCACACGAAGGACTGGATTCTCACCAGCTACCTGAACCAGGTCTATTTCGGGAACCACGCCTACGGAGTCGAGGCAGCGGCGCAGACGTACTTCTCGAAGCATGCGAAGAACCTCGACGTCGTGGAAGCGGCGCTCATCGCCGGCATGCCCCAGGCGCCCTCGGTGTACGACCCTTTCCAGCGCCCCAGCGAGGCCGTGCGCAGGCGGAACGAGGTTCTCGGCGCGATGCTCTCCGCCCACTACATCGACCGGGCCCAGCACGACGAAGCAGTCGCCAGTCCGCTCAAGCTGACGCGCGGACACATCTATACGAGGATCCGCGAGCCTTTCTTCTTCAGCTACGTGCGGGAGGAGCTGATCGCCAAGTACGGCGCGAACACAGTCCGCGGCGGCGGCCTCAAGGTCTACACGACGATCGTCCCGCGTTTCCAGAAGCTGGCCGCCCGCGCGATCAAGCAGACGCTCTACTACCCGAACGATCCTGCGGCGGCAATCGTCTCCATCAATCCCAAGAACGGCGCCATCCGAGCCATGACGGCGGTGACCCCGGGCAAGAAGCGCACCCAGTTCAACCTGGCCGCCCAGGGCCGGCGGCAAGCCGGCTCCTCGTTCAAGCCGTTCGTTCTCACCGAGGCGATCCGGGAGGGCATCAACCCGGACTCGACGATGTATCTCTCGGCGCCGTTCCACTGGCAGCCCGATCCCTACAGCGAGCCGTGGGACGTTTCGACCTACGGCGGGGATTACGCCGGGCCTTCCACGATCACGCAGTCGACGCTGCGCTCGGACAACACCGTGTACGCGCGCCTCACGCTCGACGTCGGGCCCGAGAAGGTCGTCCAGATGGCGCACAAGATGGGGATCAAGACGAAGCTCGAGCCGGTCGCGTCCGTCGGTCTGGGATCGAACTCGGTCGGCGTACTCGAGATGGCCGTGGCGTACGCGACGATCGCCGCCCGAGGTGTGCGCTCCGAGCCGATGGCGATACGCAAGGTCGTCCTCCCGAACGGGAAGGTCGACGCAGGTGCCGGGTGGGGACACCCGAAGCGCAAGCGTGTCCTCTCCGACGGCGTCGCTTACCAGGTGGCGCGGATCCTCAAGATGAACATCCAGGCCGGCACGGGCACCGGCGCGAACCCGGGCTACGTCGCAGGAGGCAAGACGGGCACGACTGAGGACTGGGGAGACGCCTGGTTCGCAGGGATCACCACGAACGCCTCGACGGTCGTCTGGGTCGGCTACCCGAATGCCAAGATCCCGATGACCGCGGTCCACGGGATCCGGGTCGCCGGCGGCACGTTCCCGGCGACCATCTGGCGGCTCTTCATGGTCCCGGCGTTCGGCAAGCACCCGCCCCGCGACTGGCCACTCCCGGAGAACCCGGTCGTCTGGATCCCGTTCAACGGGCAGTACCAGTACTTCGGTGCGCCGCCCGGCTCGGGAGACAGCAAGAAGAAGAAGAAGAAGGACAAGAACGACGGGCCGCCTGCAACGACGACCGCTCCGCCTCCGACGACAACTGAGCCTCCACCGACGACGACCGGGTAGCGGCCTCGCGGTCTGGGGGGCGGGCGCAGCCTGCTTCGCGCTCGTCGCAGCAGCCGTCTCGCTCGCGTGGCCCGCGTCGTCGCTCCTGACGCCCGACCACGCCAAGGGGTCGACCGGCTGGTCCTGGGCCTACCTCGGGCTCGTCGCGGCGGCCTTCGTCGCCTACCTCGCAGGCGTGGCCCTGCTGCGGCTAGGCGCCCCCGCTCGTGCGGGGGCAGTCCTCGCGGTGGCTGCGGCGATCCAGCTCGTCCCGCTCACGGCCCCGGTCCTGCTCTCGACCGATGTCTACTCGTACTGGGACTACGGGAGGCTCGCCGTCGTCCACGAGGCGAACCCGTACGAGGACACGCCGATCGGCTTCGCGAACGATCCCGCCTTCAAGCGAATGGGCGCGCAGTGGAGGCAGACGACGTCCGTCTACGGACCCGCCTTCACGCTCGCGTCGGAGGGCCACGCGAAGGCAGTGGGAGACTCGGCTGCGGCGGCTGCCTGGGCATACAAGGCTCTGGCGGCACTCGCCATGCTCGCGATCACGTTGCTCGCGGTCCGTGTGGCGGCGCGACCGATGTTTGCCGCGGCGTTCGTCGGCTGGAACCCGCTGCTCGCCGTCCACTTCGCGGGTGGCGGGCACAACGATGCGTGGATGATGGCTCTCGTCTTCGCGGCGCTCGCGCTCGCCGCGGCGGGACGGCGCCAGCTCGCCGGAGCGGCCTGGGCGCTCTCGATCGCAGTCAAGTGGGTAGCGCTCGTCTTCCTCCCTCTGCGGGCTCTCGAGGCGAGGCGGAAGGGGCGCCGCGTCGGCCACGCCGGCTTCGCTGCGACGGCCGCGGTCGTGGTCGGCGTGGCGACCTGGCGGTACGGACTGAGCTGGGTCGACGCCTTCGGGCCGGTCGGCCGAAATCTGCGTGAGGGATCGAGGTACAGCATCCCCGGCCGCCTCGAGAGCATCGGGGTTCCCCATGGCGCCGCGGTCGGCGTGCTGGTAGGGCTCTTTGGGCTCGCCTACCTCTGGCTCCTCCGCGAGGCGTGGCGAGGGCACGCCAGGCTGGGGCTGGCGGCAGGACTCCTGCTCGTCGCCGCGCCCTGGCTCGTCCCCTGGTACCTCGTCTGGACGGTTCCCTTCGCGGCAGTCGAGGAGGACGGGACGGCGCAGGTTCTCGCCCTCGCCTTGACCGCGTACCTCCTGCGCGACGCCGTCCCTTTGTAGCGTTACGTGCCGATGAGCACCGCCACCGGCCTGATCTCCGTCGACGAGGCCCAGCGAATCGTGCTCGAACGTGCGAAGCGTCTCGACCCCGAGCGCGTCCCGATCGAGCGGGCCGCCGGGCGTGTGCTGGCGGAGCCCGTGGCGGCACTCGTCGACCTGCCCCCCTTCCCGAGCTCGGCCATGGACGGGTACGCGCTTCGCTCGGCCGATACGGCCGACCCTCCGACACGTCTCCCGATCGTCGCCAGGATCGCGGCCGGAAGCCCGGCGGACCGCCGGCTCGCTCCGGGAGAGGCGATGGCGATCTCGACCGGCGGCGCCGTTCCCGAAGGAGCCGACGCAGTCGTCCCGCTCGAGCTGGTCGAGGAGAGCGATGACGCGATCGACGTCCCCGAGCCTGTTGCCCAGGGTGCCAACGTCCGCGAGCGAGCCGGCGACGTTTCCGCCGGAGACATCGTGCTCGAGCCGGGTGCGCGGCTCGGGCCCGCGCAGGTCGCCGCGCTGGCTGCGGCCGGAGTCTCAGAGGTGCAGTGCAGCAAGCGCCCGCGTGTGGGGATCCTGGTCACGGGATCGGAGCTGCGGCAGCCGGGAGAGCCGCTTGGCGCCGGCGAGATCTACGAGTCGAACGGCGTCCTGCTCGCGACGGCGCTCCAGCTGGCTGGAGCGGTCCCTGCCCAACTCGGCGTCGTTGCGGATGACGCAGACGAGCACGAGCGCGCGATGGAGCGCGCGCTGCTGGGCTTCGACATGCTGATCACGTCGGGCGGCGCATCCGTCGGCCCGCACGACCTCGTCCGCGCGACGCAGGCGAAGCTGCGGGTAGAAGAGCTCTTCTGGGGCGTCTCCGTCAAGCCCGGCAAGCCGGTGGCCTTCGGCGTTCGGCGCGACCACCTGGTCTTCAACCTCCCCGGCAACCCGGTCTCCGTGCTGGTGACCTTCGAGCTCTTCGTGCGCCCGGCTGTGAACGTCCTCCTAGGCGTGCCGGACCCGCTTCCCGAGTATCGCAGCGCAATTCTTGCGTCGGCGGTCAAGCGCAATCCGCACCGCGACGAGTACGTGCGGGCGACGCGTCGGCGCGAAGGCGACGCGGTGGTGGTCGAACCGCTCCCGGGCCGTGAGTCGCACATGATCGCGAGCGCCGCGCGTGCGGACGCGTTGGTGGCCGTGGCAGCGGGCGACGGGGAGCTCGCCGCCGGCGAAGAGATCCGCTACATCGCCATCGCCTAGGAGGGATTGGTGCTAGCCGGTCGAGCTGCGGCTGGCGGCCAGCGCGTAGGACCGGCCTGCCGACGGCGTCACCTGTGCGAGCCTGGCGAAGACGACCCATCGGTGTGAAGCGCTGTAAAGCGGGTGACACGCGGACAGGACGAGCTGGTCGAAGCCGCGCTCCCGGATGATGCTCCAGTCGTTCGACTCGACGACTTTGTGCGAGACCACTCGGTAGCGGAACGTCCCGTACGGGAGCTCGAGCACGATCCCGTCGCCCCGGCGCAGGCGGTCGATCTTGCGAAAGGGGGCGCCGAAGGTCGTCCTGTGCCCTGCGATTGCGGTCGTCTTGCCGAGGCCTGGCATCGACGTCTGCCTGTAGTGGCCCGGCCCCTTCGAGAGATCGCGAGCCCAGCTCGTTCCCTGGACGAAGATGACCCGGATGCCCATGCGGCGGATCACGATTCGCCCCAGCGGCTTGCCGTCCCGGAGGCGGCGCTGGAAGTCGCGGGCTGCCTCGGCGACCTGTTGCTGCACGGCTGCGAGCCGCGCCGCGTCGCCGCCGTGGAAGTCGGCGCCCACGCGGCCCGTGCGGTAGTCGGGCCACGCCTGCTCGAGCTCCCCGGCCAGCTTGTGCTGTTGGTAACGAGCGTAGAGGTCCGTGACCGGGTCGCGCCAGAAGAGAACCGCTGCGCCGTACGCGAGCACGAGCAGGCCGACGACGATGAGAGCCGTCCCGAGACGGCGCCGAGCTGCGCCCATCACTCCTCCAACGCCTCTGCTTCCTCGACAGGTTCGGTGGCGCGCACCCGCTCTGAGCGTAGTCGACGCGTGAGCAAAATCACCTGTCGGATCGACTCACGCACCGGCCCTCGCTTGGGCCGCTCGTACGCGGCCGGATACGGGGCGTAGCGGCCTGTCGCGAGGGCCCCTGCTTGTGCCGCCACGGCTCCCCACGCCAGGAAGGCGAAGACGAGCGGGACGGGGACGTAGCCGACCGAGGTCAGCGCCAGGACATACCAGAGCGCGTCGAGACCCATCTGGAAGCGGAAAGCGAAGGAGGCGAGGAGGATGAGCGGGCCGGCGAAGCCGAGCGCGTACACCGCGAGCGCGGCCGGGCGGCCGCGGTCCGAGGCATGCGGCAGCCAGAGCCAAGCGTGTACGGACGGGAGCACGAAGAGCAGGGCGAACGGGTTCTGCGCCGCTACGACAAGCGCGACGATCCCGAGGACCAGCATGGCCGCGAGGTGGCCGCCGAGCTCCTCCGGGCGCGTGACGCTTCGGCGTGGAACCAGCTGCGGCCGCGCCACGAGCCAGCCGAGCAGGGACAGTCCGGCAAGCGCGAAGAGCGCAGCCACGGCCCAGTCTCCGGCCGCCTGAGTGTCAGGCGCGATCGGGCGCGCCTCGCCGCGGGTCAGGATCCCGAGCACGGCAAAAATGGCGAAGAGCGCGCCCACCCAGGCCCAGACGCCGAGGCGGCTCGCGAGGCTCCGCAGAGCCGGCCGAAGAGCGATGTGGCGGCGACGGCAGCGGGCGAAGAGGTCGACGACTGCGGCGAGGAAGGGAAGGAGCGCGGTGAGAAAGAGGAACTGGATCGTCCAGCCGCGGATCAGGCGCGACCCGACCCAGACGTACGACTCGGTGCCGCGGGCGACGTCGGCGGCAGAATCCAGCGACCCGAGCAGGATCTGGGCCGATCGCCCGAGCTCATCGAGTCGAGTCGCGTTGAGGGCAGCGAGAGTGTCTGCCCCGGGCGGCGGAGGGCGAGCCCCAGCCGAGGTGAGCGTCACGGCAGGGATTCCCTGGGCGATGAACGGACCCTGGCCGTAGAGCGTGAACGGAAAGGCGAGATCCACGAGCTGGGCGCCGGCGCTCGACCGCGCGGGCTCCTGCTGCGCCTGGGCGTTGACGGCGGACTGCGCGGTCGCGACGAGGGTGGCTCCGGGGACGCGCGGCGTTTCCCCGGCGAACTCGAGGCGCGGCGGCCCCGATCCTCCGATCGCGTCGAGATTGATCACCGCCGCGAGCCGATCGCCGATGCCCGAGTTGCGGGCGAACTCGGCTGCTCCGAGCGACCCGTAGGCGCCGCCGTCTTCCGAGAGGAGGATGACCGAGTGCGCGAGCGACGAGTTGCCGATGTCGCGGGCGAGCTCGAGTAGCGCCCCGGTCCCCGAGCCGTCGTCGTTGACCCCTGGGGAACGGCCGAGGTTGTCGCGGTGGGCCATGATCACGATCGTCTGCTGGGAACGCGCGACGTCCTGCTCGGGCTTCAGCGGGGCCGTCGCCACGAGGTTGACGAAGCGCTGCCGGCCGAGACCCGGGACGTTCGCGGTGAAGACCTGCCGCTCCACCGTGAACTTGTAGTCGCGCAGCCGCGCCGCGACCCACTCGGTTGCTCCGCGCGCACCGTCGGTGCCCGGCCTCCGGTCGGGGTTCCGGCGCGCGAACTCCCTGGCGAACTGGACGGCCGTCGTGCCGTCGAAGGACGGCGGCAGGCGAGGCTCCTGGAGGGCGACCGGGCTGCCGAGGCTGAACGCGGCCACGAGAAGCGGTACCGCTGCCGCAAGCCAGGCCGCGCGGTAGATCCGGCCCGACACGGGCCGCTCGAGCGACCCGCGCCGCGCTCGACGGCGTGGCGGGGGAACCGCCATCGGGCCGGAGCCTATCCTGTGTCCCGGTGGCTCAGGACGCGACCATCCTGCTCGTCGACGACGAAGAATCCGTGCAGAAGCTGCTCGCCTTCCCGCTGGAACGGGAGGGCTTCCGGGTCGTGCAGGCTCGGGACGGTGAGGAGGCGCTTGTGCGGTTCGAAGAGAACGACGTCGATCTGGTGATCCTCGACATCATGCTCCCGAAGCTGGACGGCCTCGAGGTCTGTCGGCGCCTGCGGGCCAAGAGCACGGTGCCGATCATCATGCTCACAGCGCGGGACGACGAGCTCGACAAGGTCGTCGGGCTCGAGCTCGGGGCGGACGACTACATCACGAAGCCGTTCTCGATCGGGGAGTTCCGGAGCCGGGTCCGCGCGGCGCTCAGGCGCGCCATGCTCCCGGCAGCTTCCGCGCGGAGCGATGTCTTCGAGGTGGACGGGCTCCAGATCGACGTCCCACGCCGCGCCGTCGCTGTTCGCGGCGAGCCGGTCCAGCTCACCTATCTCGAGTTCGAGCTTCTGCGCATGCTCGCAGCGAATCCGGGCCGCGTCTACACGAGGGAGACGCTGCTCTCCGCGCTTCGCGGCGGCTCGCAGTACCGCGACCCGCGCACGATCGACGTCCACGTCCGCCACCTGCGCGAAAAGATCGAGCGCGATCCCCGCAACCCGGAGTACGTGTTCACGGTCCGGGGGGTCGGCTATCGCTTTCGGGACTCCGGTTGAGCCGGCTGCTCCACCCGAATCTGGCCCTCAAGTTCGGCCTGGCGCTGTTCGTGATCGTGGCTGGCGCCCTCGGCATCGTTTACCTCGCCGTGGTACCCCGGCTCGAGTCGCGCCTCGTGAACGCGAAGGTCGAGGGGCTCGAGCGGGCGTCTTCCTCGGTGGCCGACCAGTTCCGGGGCGCGGACCCTCTCAGGGATTACCAGACGCTGGCCACGAATTTTTCGTCGAGTCTCAACGCGCGAGTCGTCGTGCTGGAGAGGCTGCGCCCGAACTCCAGGTTGATCAGCGTCGCCGACTCGAACGGCTTGTCCTCGCCGGACGTGGGCACGGACCCCATCGCGCGCCGGGCTCTCGAATCGGGAGGGACCGCAACGGGTCGCATCGAGCGCGGCGGCTCGGATCGAGCCGAGGTGGCCGTTCCGCTCGACTCTACGACCGTCGTGCTCCTCTCGGCCTCGCTCAGAGACGCCCTGGCCAACGTCTCCCTCGTCCGCCGCACGCTCCTCCTGGCGGGAATCGCGGCGCTCGGCGTGTCTCTCTTCGTGGGAGCGCTCGCTGCCTGGAGCTTCACGCGGCGGATCCGGCGCCTCGAGGAGGCTGCTGAACGAATCGCTGCGGGAGATTTCGAGCAGCCCATCGTCGATCCGGTGGACGACGAGGTTGGCGAGCTCGCCCAGGTGTTCGACTCCATGCGCCTCCGCCTCGCACAGCTGGATCACGCCCGTCGCGAATTCATCGCCAACGCGTCGCACGAGCTGCGGACGCCGCTCTTCTCGCTCGGTGGATTCCTCGAGCTGATGGCGCACGAGGATCTGGACGATCGCGAGCGGCGCGATTTCGTCGAGGAGATGGCCGCGCAGGTGGAGCGCCTGACGAAGCTGGCCACCGACCTTCTCGACCTCTCCCGCCTCGACGCCGGGCAGCTCACGGTGAACAGGACTGAAGTCGACCTGGCGGCGATTGCACGCACCGTCGGCGAGGAGTTTCGCGCCATCGCCGAGGGCTCCGGGCACCCTCTGCAGGTCAGGGCCGACGGCCCGCTCCTTGCTGTCGGAGACGAACAGCGAATCCTCCAGATCGCGCGCATCCTCGTGGAGAACGCGCTCAGGCACACGCCCGCCGGCACCATCGTGGTCGTCACAGCGGAATTGGAGGATGCCAAAGCGGCCTTATCCGTTCGCGACAGCGGCCCTGGAGTGCCCGCGCGTGACCACGAGCACCTGTTCGAGCGCTTTTACCGCGCCGACGGGGGCAAGGCCTCGGGCAGCGGCCTCGGGCTCGCGATCGCTCGGGAGCTCGCGGTGCGCATGGAAGGGGCGATCGAGCTTCGCTCAGAGCCCGGAAACACCCTGTTCACGCTCATTTTGCCACTTTTGGCCGTGGCTGAAGGGGCCGATTCCACGGGGAAACAGGCAGTCGGGACGCCTGGCTAGTCGACCACTACCATGCGAAGAAGCGTGCGCCCCGGACCCCTAGCCGTCATCGCGGTCGTCTGCGCCCTCCTGGGCAGCACCACCGCGCTCGCAATCGCGAAGTCCACCGGCTGGTTCGGAGACGGCCACACCGACACGATCGTGCTCACCCAGGGGGCGCCCTCGCCGGCAGCGAACCGGGTCGACCAGGTCGCGACGGGCAAGCCACTCGCCGGCAACGACTTCGACCCTGCTGCCATCTACCGCGCCCGGGCTACGGGCGTCGTGACCATCGTCGCGCTCTTCGGCTCGCAGGCACAGAACGGGAGCGGGAATGCCGCCCAGGGGTCCGGGTTCGTTGTCTCCAAGGAGGGCTACATCCTCACCAACTCCCACGTGATCACAACTGCGGGCGAAGGCGCGCCCGGCGAGACGCCGGAGGCGGCCGGCACGGTGTTCGTGGAGTTCGGGGACGGCGACCGCATCCCCGCGAGGATCATCGGTTGGGACGTCTACGACGACGTCGGACTCCTGAAGGTCGCCCCCAAGGAGCACCGGCTCAGCCCGGTGCCGCTCGGAGACTCGAGCACGGTTGTCGTGGGCGAGCCGGTCGCCGCTATCGGCAGTCCCTTCGGCAAGGAAAATTCCCTCTCGGTCGGCGTCGTCTCGGCGACCGAGCGCTCGATCGAGTCCCTGACGTCGACCTACGACCTGGTCGACGCGATCCAGACAGACGCTCCGATCAACCGTGGCAACTCGGGTGGGCCGATGTTCGACGCTCGGGGGCGGGTGATCGGCATCAACGCGCAGATTCGGAGCGAATCCGGCAACGCCGAGGGAGTCGGCTTCGCCGTACCCATCAACTCGGCCAAGCGCTCGATGGACCAGCTGATCGAAAACGGCCGTGTCCGCTATGCGTGGCTCGGCGTCTCTACCCAGACCGTGACGCCCAAGCTGGCGCGCCACTTCGATTTCGCGTCGGAGCGCGGTGCCGCCGTTCAGACCGTGATCGAAGGAGGGCCGGCGGCCAAGGCGGGCCTGCACGGGGGTGGGCGCGAGGAGGATTTCAGGGGCATCCCCTTCCGTGGCGGCGGCGACCTCATCGTCGCCATCGACGGGAACCGCGTCGCGAGTGCGGAGGACGTGGTGCGGGTCGTGACCGAGCAGCTCTTCCCGGGGCAGACGACGCGCCTGACCGTGCTTCGCGGCGGCGAGCGGCTGGTCATCTCGGTCGTTCTGGGCGACCGCCCGGCGAATCCCCCTCGCAGCGGCCGGTAGCGCGTCTACGCTGGCCGCACGTGAGGCCGTCGGAAAACCTCGTCCTGCTCGGAGACAACCTCGAGCTCTTGCCGGAGCTCGACGACGGGATCTTCCAGGTCGCCTACCTCGATCCCCCTTTCAACACGGGCAGGGTGCAGCGCCGCCGGACGCTTGCGACCGTGACCGCCGCGGACGGCGATCGCATCGGCTTTCAAGGCCGCCGCTATGCCACCTCGGTGCTCGCCGAGTCTTCGTACGCGGACGAGTTCGACGACTACCTCGGCTTCCTCGAGCCGCGCCTCCTGGAGGTGCGGCGGCTCCTCTGCGAGAGCGGGACGCTCTATCTGCACAGCGACTACCGCGAGGCCCATTACGTGAAGCTGCTCCTGGACGGGCTCTTCGGACGCGACTGTTTCCTGAACGAGATCATCTGGGCGTACGACTACGGTGCCCGCCCACGCCGCCGCTGGCCGGCCAAGCACGACACGATCCTGGTCTACGTCAAGGACCCCGATCGCTACTGGTTCGACGCCGAGGCGGTCGAGCGGGAGCCCTACATGGCTCCGGGCCTGGTCACCGCCGAGAAGGCGGCACGGGGCAAGCTCCCGACTGACGTCTGGTGGCACACGATCGTCTCTCCGACAGGGAAGGAGAAGACGGGCTATCCCACTCAGAAGCCTGAGGGGATCCTGCGGCGCATCGTCCAGGCCTCGAGCAAGCCGGGCGACTGGTGCCTCGACTGCTTTGCCGGCTCCGGGACTCTGGGCGCCGTGGCCGCCGCGCTAGGACGACGCTTCGTCCTCATCGACTCGAATCCGGAGGCGATCGCGGTGGCACGGCGGCGCCTCGCCGCTGTTTCGACGAGTGGGTCGAACGGGTAAGGAAACTGTTGCTGGGGCGCTCCGGAAGATTCAAGGAGGCTTAAGTAGGTTTTGAAAAGGTTTCCGCCGGGAAACTAAGCCAATGGCGTCTATCTCCATGGAGCGTGGGGGTTCCGTTCGGGGCGAGCGCGACGGCATCGTCGCGCTGACGGTGCCCGCCCGGGCCGAGTTCATCGCGCTCGGCCGGCTCGCGCTCACGGGCCTCGCCCGCACGCGAGCTCTCTCGGCGGAGATGGTGGCCGATCTCAAGCTGGCGCTGACGGAGGCCTGCTCGAACTCGGTCCGTCACGCCTACGACGAGGGTCGCGAGGGCGTCGTGGAGATCCTCTACGAGCTGTCCGACGACCGGATCGCGATCCAGGTCACCGACGACGGCTCGGGTTTTGACCCCCAGACCCTGGAACGTGCACAGGAAGAGCTGGACGAAGGCGGTCTCGGCATCGCGATCATCCGGGCCCTGACTGACGAGCTCGAGATCGGCGCCCGCCCCGAGGGCGGCTCGCGCCTTCGGTTCACGAAGTACCTCACGTAGGCGAGCCTGCCCCGCAGCTATCCTGCGCCGCCGTGCAGCTTCAGCAGGTCAACGTCGGCAACAAGTCGCTCAGCGACTACACGACGATCGCCAGTCGCGGGCTGATGGAGCAGATTCGGGGGCTGGCTGAGCCCCTGGCCGGGAAGCGCGTTCTGCATCTCTCGGCCACGGCCTTCGGAGGCGGAGTCGCGGAAATTCTCTACACGCTTGTCCCACTCATGCGCGACGCCGGGCTCGAAACCGAGTGGCGCGTCATCTTCGGCCAGGACGAATTCTTCGACGTCACCAAAGCGATCCACAACGCGCTGCAGGGGAACCCGCGTGGCCTCTCGGAAGAGGAGCAGGCCATCTTTCGCCGCTACAACCAGGGCAACGCGGAGGCCCTAACGGACGAGTTCGACTTCGTCATAGTCCACGACGCCCAGCCCGCCGCGATGATCGAGCACGCTCGCGAGGCCGGGCGCCGGTGGATCTGGCGCTGTCACATCGATCTCTCCACGCCGAACCGGGAGGTGCTGGACTTCCTGCGTCCCTGGCTTGCCTCCTACGACGCGACCGTCTTCCACAGGCAGGCATACGTGCCCTCGTCGGACGGCCTGGCGCCGGCTTACATCTGGCCGCCCGCCATCGACCCGCTGGCGCCGAAGAACATGGCCCTGGCCCCCGAGGACGCCGCGTACATCGTCGATCAGTTCGGGATCGACGTCGACCGCCCGCTCGTTTCGCAGATCTCGCGGTTCGATCCGTGGAAGGACCCGCTGGGCGTGATCGAGGCGTGGAGGCTCCTGCGCAAGAACCACCCGAACGTCCAGCTTGCGCTCGTAGGCTCGATGGCGCATGACGACCCGGAAGGCTGGGACTACTACAACCAGACCGTCGCGGCCGCGGACGGCGATTCCGACATCTTCATCCTCTCCAACCTGAACAACGTGGGCTCGGTCGAGGTGAATGCCTTCCAGGTGCACTCGGTGGCCTTGATCCAGAAGTCGATCCGCGAGGGATTCGGGCTGACGGTCACCGAAGGGCTCTGGAAGGCGCGGCCGATGGTGGCCGGCCGCGCAGGCGGAATCGTCGACCAGATCCAGGACGGCGAGACGGGCTTCCTCGTGGAGTCCGTCGCCGAGTGCGCGGAGGCGCTGAACACGATCCTCGAGCAGCCGCACGAATCGCGCGTGATGGCGCTCCGCGGGAAGGAGTACGTGCGGCGCCATTTCCTCACGCCGCGCCTTCTGCGAGACTGGCTCGCGCTCTTCAACCGCCTGACCGGCAACGACGCCGCCGGCGATGAGCTCGTCGTTTCCGGAACCGTCTAGAGACTTCGTCCGCGGGTACCCTCAGCGGATGCGCGGCAGGCGCAAGCTCATCGTGGTGTCCAACCGCGGGCCGGTCACCTTCACCTCTGACGAGAAGGGCGAGCGCGTGCTCGGCCGGGGCGGCGGCGGGCTCGTGACCGCGCTCCGAAGCCTTATCAGCCATCACGACGTCACGTGGATCGCGAGCGCGATGAGCCCGGAGGACCACGAGGTGGCTGAGGAAGTGGATGGCGAGGCGATCGCGCAGACCGCGGCCGACGGGTCGGTGTACCGGCTGCGGCTCGTCGCCCACGACCCCCAGGCGTACGACCTCTATTACAACGTCGTAGCCAACCCCGTCCTCTGGTTCGTCCAGCACTACCTCTGGGGGCTCGCGGACGCCCCCGACGTCGACGCAGGGATCCACAACGCCTGGACGCAGGGCTACACGGCTGTCAACCGGCGCTTCGCGGAGGTTGTCGTCTCCGAGCTCGAGCGCCAGCCCGGGGCCGCGGTCTTCCTCCACGACTATCACCACTACCTGACCCCGGGGTTCATCCGTCACAGCGTCCCGGATGCGACGATCTCCCACTTCGTCCACGTCCCGTGGTCCCAGCCCGACTACTGGCGCGTCCTGCCGGAGCCGATCCGCCGGGCGGTGCACGAAGGCCTGCTCGCGAGCGACGTCGTCAGCTTCCACACGGAACGCTGGGCGCGAAACTTCCTCTTGAGCTGCGAGGAGCTCGCGGGAGCCGAGGTGGACATGGAAAGTGGCGAGGCGCGACTGGACGGGCGGATCACGCTCGTGCGCGTACGCCCGATCTCGGTCGATCCCGAGGAGTTCGACGCGCTCGCAGCGAGCGAGTCGGTGCGGGCAGCCGAGGCCGCGATCCAGGAGGGTCGGCCCGAGAAGCTCATCGTTCGCGTCGACCGGACCGACCCGTCGAAGAACATCGTGCGCGGCTTCCGCGCTTTCGAGCTCTATCTCGAGGCTCACCCCGAAATGCACGGCCGGGTGGGGATGCTCGTCTGCCTGGATCCCTCGCGCCAGGACATCCCGGAATACTCGGAGTATCTCGGCGCGATCCAGCGGGCCGCGCGGGCGGTCAACGACCGCTTCCGCCAGGACGAGTGGCTGCCGGTCGATCTCCGGATAGGCGACAACTTCCCGCAGGCGATCGCGGCGTACAAGCAGTTCGACGTCCTGCTGGTGAACGCCATCTTCGACGGGATGAATCTCGTCGCGAAGGAGGCTCCGCTCGTGAATGAGCGCAACGGGGTGCTCGTGCTCTCCGAGAACACCGGAGCCCACGAGGAGCTGGGGCACTGGGCGATCACGGTGAATCCCTTCGACATCGCCGGCCAGGCTGAGGCCCTCCACGAGGCGCTCGAGCTCCCGCTCGACGAGCGGCGGGCAAGGCTCGAGGCGATCAAGCGCCACGTTCGCGAGCACGACATCGCCGCGTGGATCGAAACTCAGCTCGACGACCTCGAGGCGGCCGCGAGCCGAAGCGGGACTAGACTCTCCGTCTGAAATGCCTGTAAACGGCGGTCTTACCCACATCGACGAGGCGGGAGGAGTGCACATGGTCGACGTGGGCGCCAAGCCCCACGAGCGCCGCCGCGCCTCCGCTCGCGCGTTCGTTCGCATGCGCGCCGAGACGGCCGAGGCTCTTCGCCAGCTACCCAAAGGGGATGCGCTCGCGACCGCGCAGGTGGCGGGCATCATGGCCGCCAAACGGACGGCTGATCTGATCCCGCTCTGCCATCCCCTCCCTCTGTCGCACATCGAGGTCACGCCACAGGTCGGGCCGGAAGGCGTCGAGATCGTGGCGACGGTGGAGACGGCCGCGCAGACCGGCGTCGAGATGGAGGCGCTCACGGCCGCGGCGGTCGCAGCGCTGACCGTTTACGACATGGCGAAGGCGGTGGACGGCGGGATGGTCGTCGAGGAGGTTCGCCTGCTCGAGAAGACGAAGGGATGAGAGCGGCCGTCCTGACCGTCTCCGACGGTGTCGCTCGCGGCGAGAGGCAGGACGCCAGCGGCGATCTACTCGTCGGGCTGCTGGGGGGCGACGGCTATGAAGTGGAGCGGCGGGTCGTTCCCGACGATCGCGATGCCATCGGAGCGGCACTCCAGGAGCTCGCCCGCGAGGCAGGCCTTGTGCTCACCACCGGCGGCACCGGGCTCGCTCCCCGCGACGTCACGCCCGAGGCGACGCTGGACGTGCTCGAACGGAAGGCTCCGGGGATCGCTGAAGCTCTGCGCGCCGATTCGAGCGCGAAGACGCCGCACGGCCTTCTTTCGCGTGGCGTGGCCGGAACGGTTGGGTCGACGCTCGTCGTGAACCTGCCGGGCTCGCCGGGGGGTTGTCGCGACGGCTACGAGGTGCTGCGGCCCGCGCTGGCGCACGCCTTCGCTCTGTTGGCAGATCAGACAACAACACACTCGCAAACATGACGGAGGCGCTCGTCCGCTACCCGCGGCTCTTCGCCTCCCTGGTCAAGGTCGAGCACACGGTGTTTGCCCTTCCCTTTGCCTACATCGGCGCCTTCCTCGCCGTGGACGGCGTTCCGAGGGCGCGCGACCTCCTCTGGATCACCGTGGCGATGGTCGGAGCGCGCAGTCTCGCCATGGCGCTGAACCGCCTGATCGACGCCGGCATCGATGCCCGGAATCCGCGCACGGCGGGGCGTGAGCTCCCCCGCGGTGTGTTGCGGCCCTGGCAGGTCCTCCTCTTCTCGCTCGCCTCGCTCGCGGTCTTCCTGGCCGCCGTCTACCAGCTCGCGCCGATCGTTCGCTGGCTCTGGCCCATTCCAGTCGCGGCGTTCGTGGTCTACCCCTATCTCAAGCGCTGGAGCTGGGTCTCGCACTTCTGGCTCGGGGCGGTCGACGGGCTTGCCCCACTCGGGGCGTGGGCGGCGATCACCAACGAGCTCCCCTGGGAAGCCTGGGCGCTCGGGGGGGCCGTCGCGTTCTGGGTGGCCGGCTTCGATCTCTTCTACGCGCTCTTCGATCTGGACGTCGACCGCGCCCAGGGCCTCCACTCCCTCGCGGCGCGATTCGGGGTCGGGGCGGCCTTCGCTGGAGCACGGCTGTGTCACGCGGCGACGGTTGGCCTCCTGGTGGCCGCGGGCCTCGGGCTCGCCGTCGGCGCGCTGTACTGGATCGGGGTGGCTGCGGTCGCCGCCCTGCTGCTCTACGAGCACTCGCTCGTCTCGCCGCGCGACCGGCGGCGGCTGGACATGGCCTTCTTCAC
>JAIBJP010000067.1 GCA_020029625.1 Actinomycetota bacterium
GATCACGCGGGCGGAGACCTCCTCCTCGGCCAGCGTGTCCGCCGCCTTGAGGGCCTCGTGGAGCGTGATCCCAGCTCCCACGATCGTGACGTCGTCCCCGTCGCGGACGACCTTGCTGCCGCCGACGGGAAAGTCCTCCTCGGCGCCGTAGAGGACGGGCGTCGCCGCGCGCGTGGTGCGAAGGAAGACGATTCCTTCCAGATCGGCCATCTCAGCGACGAGCTTCGCCGTGGAGTTGCCGTCGCTCGGATAGAGCACGGTGCTGCCGTGGACGGCCCTGAACGCGGCGAGATCCTCGAGCGCCATCTGCGAGGGGCCGTCCTCGCCGATGGAGACCCCTGCGTGGGAGCCGCACAGCCGGATGTTCGCCCTGGAGATCGCCGCCATGCGGACGAAGTCGTAGGCGCGGCTCCAGAAGGCGGCGAACGTCGAGGCGAAGGGCTTCCAGTCGCGAACCTGGATCCCGACCGCCGCGGCGGCCATCTGCTGCTCGGCGATGTACATCTCGAAGTACCGCTCCGGCTCGGCCGCGGCGAAGATCTCCGCGAAGGTCGAGTTGGAGACCTCTCCGTCGAGGGCGACCACGAGACCGTCGGCCTGGCCGACCGCGGCCAGTGCCTCGCCGTAGGCCTTTCGCGTCGCGACCTCGACACCGACCTCGTAGGCCGGGAGCTCGAGCGGGCCCGTCTCGAAGACATGCGGCCGCGCGTCCGTGTCCGGCTTCGTGACGTCCACCGTGATGTTGCGGATGCCGCCGAGCTCCTCGATCGCGTGCTCGGGGTCGTCGAGGGCCTTGCCGTGCCAACCGGGCTTGTTCTCGACCTCCGACACGCCCTTTCCCTTGATCGTGCGGGCAACGATCACGGTCGGCTGATCCGTCGTGGCCGTTGCCTCCTCGTACGCGCGGTCGATCTCCGCGAGGTCGTGGCCGTCGATCTCGATCGCCTTCCACCCGAACGCCCGCGCGCGATTGGCGTAGGAGTCGAGATCCCAGCCGTGCATCGTCTCGCCCCGTTGGCCGAGCCGGTTCACGTCGATGATCGCAGTGAGATTGTCGAGGCTCATGAAGGCGGCGTGCTCGAACGCCTCCCACATGGAGCCTTCCGCCATCTCGCTGTCGCCGCAGAGACACCACACTCGATACGGAAGCCGGTCGAGCTTTTTCCCCGCGAGCGCCACTCCGACCGAGATCGGCAGACCCTGGCCGAGCGAGCCCGTAGCGACGTCCACCCACGGAAGGACCGGGGTCGGGTGACCCTCGAGTCGGCTCCCCAGCTCCCGGAAGGTGAGGAGCTCCTCGTCCGTGATGGCGCCGGCCGCCTTGTAGAGCGAGTAGAGGAGCGGCGAGGCATGGCCCTTCGAGAAGATGAGGTGGTCGTTCGCCGGATTCTTGGGCGCGTCGAAGTCATAGCGCAGGTATTTGGCGAGCAGGACCGCCATGAGATCGGCCGCAGACATCGAGGAAGTCGGATGGCCGGACTTCGTCACAGCCGCCGCGCGCACCGAGTCGACTCGGAGCTGCTGGGCGAGCTCGTGCCAGCGCTCGTGCTCGGTCATAAGGCCATCCTACCCGGGCGTCCAAGGTTCACAGCTACCCTAGGTTTGGGTAACCAAAGCGAAGGAAGGAACGCGACATGGGTGCATCGCGACTACACCGCCTCGCGGATTACGGTCAGAGCGTCTGGATCGACTTTCTCTCCCGAGACATGCTTCGGAGCGGCGAGCTCGAGCGTCGGATGCGGGACGACGCGGTCGTCGGAGTGACATCGAACCCGACCATCTTCCAGAAGGCGATCTCCTCAGGCGCCGCCTATGACGAGCAGCTGCGCGAGGTGCTCGAGGAAGAGCGCGATCCGAAGGAAATCTTTCTCCGCCTGGCGATCAAGGACGTCGAGGACGCGCTGGACCTGCTGCGCCCGGTCTGGGACGAAGGCGGCGGCCAGGACGGTTACGTCTCGCTCGAGGTCGACCCCACCCTGGCGTCGGACACGGCGGGGACGATCGAGGAAGCGCAGCGCCTGCACGAGGCGATCAACCGCCCGAACCTGTTCGTGAAGATCCCGGCCACAAAGGCGGGCCTGCCGGCGATCGAAGAGATGATCGCCCGCGGCCGCTCGATCAACGTCACGCTCATCTTCTCCCTCGAGCGCTACGCGGAGGTGGCCGAGGCCTACATCCGCGGCCTCGAGCGGCTGGTCGACGCCGGCGGCGACCCGCGCACGGTCGCATCGGTCGCCAGCTTCTTCGTCTCCCGCGTGGACACGGAGACCGACCGCCGCCTCGACGAGATCGGCGGCCACGACGAGTTGAGGGGGAAGCTCGCCATCGCCAACGCGAAGGTCGCCTACCCGCGGTACAAGGAGATCTTCGCCGGGGACCGGTGGGAGGCGCTGGCGACCAAGGGGGCGACGACGCAGCGCTGCCTCTGGGCCTCGACCTCGACGAAGAATCCCGCCTACCGCGACGTGATGTACGTGGAGGAGCTGATCGGTCCCAAGACCGTCAACACGATGCCCGAGGAGACGATCGAGGCCTTCCAGGACCACGGGGAGGTCGCTCCGACCCTGGAGCAGGGCATCGACGAGGCGAACCGGGTATTCGAGCAGATCCAGCAGGCCGGCGTCGACTACGCCGACGTCACCGATACGCTCGAGCGTGAGGGCGTCGAGAAGTTCGCCGACTCCTTCGCCGAGCTCCTCGAGGGCATCCGGGCGAAGTCGGGCGAGCTGGCCGCGGCGTAAGCTCCCGCGGCAATGGCCGTCGATACCGCCGAGCTGGTGGAGCGCATCTGGGGACGGGACGCCACGGCGTGGACCGGGCGGGACGAGAACCGCTGGCTCGGCTGGCTGGACGAGCCGCAACGCATGCGGGAGCGTGCCCTCGAGCTGGAGGAGTTCGCGGCCGGGACCTCGGAGTTCGGCGACATCGTCCTCCTCGGCATGGGCGGCTCGAGCCTCGCTCCCGAAGTGCTGCGGCGCACGTTCGGCGAGGAGCGCCTGCACGTGCTCGACACCACGCACCCCGCAGCCGTGCGCAGAGTGGCCGAGGGCTTCGATCTGGAGCGCACCCTCTTCCTCGTCGCATCGAAATCCGGGACGACGCTCGAGACCCGCTGCCAGCTCGACTTCTTCTGGGACCGGGTGAAGCGCGCGGATGCATTCGTCGCCATCACCGACCCCGGTTCGGAGCTCGAGAACCGCGCGCGCGAACAAGGGTTTCGGGCCCTCTTTGCGGGCGAGCCGACGATCGGCGGGCGCTATTCGGCGCTGTCCGTTTTCGGGCTCGTCCCGGCTGCCCTGCTCGGCGTCGATCTCTCGCGTTTCCTCCTCCGGGTCGACGAGATGGTCGAGGCCTGCCGTTTGAGCGAGGGGAATCCGGGGCTCGAGCTCGGCGAGCAGCTCGGGCAGGGCTGGTGGGAGGGGAAGGACAAGGTGCTCATCAATCCGAACCCAGGGAACTTCGGCCTCTGGGCGGAGCAGCTCATCGCGGAGTCGACGGGGAAGCAGGGGAAGGGGCTCGTGCCAGTGCCGGGAGAGTCCGCCGGAGGCCCGGATCGCCAGAGCGCCGAGGTCCGGGTCACGGATCCCTACGAGCTCGGCCAGGAGTTCTACCGCTGGGAGTTTGCGACCGCGGTCGCGGGATCGATCATCGGCATCAATCCGTTCGACCAGCCGAACGTCCAGGAGGCCAAGGATCGTACGAACGAGGTCCTTTCCGGACATGACCGGGGTCTGACCCCGGCCATGTCCGGTTCGGTCGAGGAGCTGCTCGGGGACGCCGCGCCGCCGGAGTACATTTGCATCCAGGCGTTCATCGACCCCGCGCGGGAGGGTGAGCTCGATCCGCTGATCGCACGGGCTCGCGAGACCGGCTGCGTGGTCACCCACGGCGTCGGCCCGCGCTACCTGCACTCGACCGGCCAGCTGCACAAGGGCGGCCCGCCCACCGGTCGGTTCGTCCAGGTCGTCGACGACCCGGGCGAGGAGCTCGCCATTCCCAACCGCGACTTCGGCTTCTCGCGGCTCATCCAGGCCCAGGCCGCGGGAGACTTCGCGGCTCTGAAGGAGCGGGGGAAGCCTATCGTTCGCATCCGACTGGAGGACATCTAGCTATGAAGCTCGGCATGGTCGGCCTAGGCCGCATGGGCGGGAACATGACGAAGCGCCTCGAGCGTGACGGGCACGAGGTAGCCACTTACGCACGAAGCGGAGGCACCGCTGCGTCGCTCGAGGAGCTCGTGGGCCAGTTGGAGCCGAGACGCGCCGTCTGGCTGATGATCCCGGCCGGCGATCCCACAGAGCAGGCAGTGAAGACGCTCACCGGGCTGCTCGAGCCTGGAGACGTCATCGTCGACGGAGGCAATTCGAACTTCCGGGACTCTCAGCGCCGCGCCGCTCTCGCGCGCGAGCACGGGATCGGCTATGTCGACGCCGGGGTTTCGGGGGGCATCTGGGGCCTCGAGAACGGCTACTGCCTGATGGTCGGCGGCGAGCGGAACGACATCGAGCACCTCGAGCCAGCCTTCCGCACGCTCGCGCCCGCAGACGGGTACGCGCACGTCGGCCCGTCCGGAGCGGGGCACTTCGTGAAGATGGTGCACAACGGCATCGAGTACGGCCTCATGCAGGCGTACGCGGAGGGGTTCGAGATCCTGAGGGCGTCCGAGTTCGAGCTCGACCTGCACGAGATCGCCGGAATCTGGCGCTACGGGTCGGTCGTTCGTAGCTGGCTCCTCGAGCTCCTGTACAACGCCTTCGAGCAGGAGGGCAACGAGCTCGAGGGCATCGCGGGCTACGTCGAGGATTCGGGCGAAGGCCGCTGGACGATCTTCGAGGCGATCAACGAGAGCGTCCCCGCCCCGGTCATCGCGTCGTCGCTCTTCGCCCGCTTCGCCTCGCGCCAGGACGAGTCCTTCGGAGCGAAGATCAACGCCGCCCTGCGCAAGCAGTTCGGTGGACACGCGGTCAAGACGGAGTGAGATGACGCAGGCGCCGGCGGTCAGTCAGGAAAACCCGCTCCTCGAGGGGCTGCGCAAGCGCCGCACGGCCGAGCCGTGCGCCCTGACCATCTTCGGCGCCTCTGGCGATCTCACGCAGCGCAAGCTGATCCCGGCGCTGTACTCGCTGGCCTTCAGGAATCTCCTCCCTCCGAACTTCGGCGTCGTCGGTGTCGCCCGCACGCCCATGACGGACGACGAGTTCCGGGAGAAGATGCGCGATGCCGTCGTCGCCCACGCGCGCGACGAGTTCCGGCCGGAGGTCTGGGACGAGCTCGCCGAGGGGTTCCGCTACGTGGCGACCGACTTTGGCCAAGAAGGCGGGGAGCAGCATGTCGTCGAATGCCTGCACGCGCTCGATCGGGACCGCGGCACGGCCGGGAACCGCCTCGACTACCTCGCTGTGCCGCCGGCGGCGATCGAGGCGATCGTCGTGGCGATGGGCAAGCACCGGACCTCCGAGGGCTGGACGCGCCTGATCGTGGAGAAACCGTTCGGACACGACCTGGAGAGCGCCCGGCACCTGAACGAGGTCATCCGCACCTACTTCGACGAGAGCGAGATCTTCCGGATCGACCACTACTTGGGCAAGGAGACGGTCCAGAACATGCTCGTCCTGCGCTTCGCGAACGGGATCTTCGAGCCGATCTGGAATCGCCAGTTCGTCGACCATGTCCAGATCACGGTCGCGGAGTCGCTCGGGATCGAAGGCCGGGCCGAGTTCTACGAGCAGGCCGGCGCCGTCCGCGACATCGTCCAGAACCACCTCCTCCAGCTCGTCGCCTTGACGGCGATGGAGCCTCCGATCGACTTCTCGGCCGACTCGGTCCGCAACGAGAAGGTCAAGGTGCTGAAGGCGATGCACACGCCAGGGCCGAAGCACGTCGTCCGTGGCCAGTACGGCCCCGGCTACATCGAAGGCGAGGAAGTGCCCGGCTATCGAGAGGAGCCGGGCGTCGCACCCGATTCCCTGACCGAGACGTACGTGGCGGCGAAGCTCTTCGTCGACAACTGGCGCTGGGCCGACACGCCCTTCTATATCCGCACCGGCAAGCGGCTGCCGAAGCGGGAAACGACGATCGCGATTCAGTTCAAGCGTGCGCCGCACCCACCTTTCGAGATCGACTCGGAGGACAGCTTGCGCCCGAATGTCCTCCTCGTGCACGTCCAGCCCGACGAGGGAGTCTCGCTCGCCGTGGGCGCCAAGGTGCCCGGTCAGGGCATGACGATCCGCACGGTGCACATGGACTTCCTCTACGGCGGCGCCTTCCGCACCGGCCTGCCCGAGGCGTACGAGCGCCTGATCCTCGACTGCCTGCTGGGCGATGCGACGCTCTTCACGCGGGCTGACGAAGTCGAGGAGCAGTGGGCGATCGTCGACGCGATGGTCGCTCCGTGGAAGCGCGATCGTCCCAACTTCCCGAACTACGCGGCAGGAACCTGGGGCCCGGCCACGGCTGCAGAGCTCCTCGCCAGAGACGGACGCGAGTGGCGGGCGCACTGAGCACGATTCGCGAGATCGAGCGGGAGCTCGGACGGCTGCGCGACGAGGCGGGGGAGCCCGGCGCCCACCCCAAGCTTCGCACGAGCGTGATGACGCTTATGGCCTGGGTGCCAGAGCGCTGGGTCGATGCCGCGTCGGAGACGCTCTCGGGCCTCGCAGAACGCCACCCGTCCCGAACGATCCTTCTCTTCCCGCTCCCGCGCGAGGACCGCGACGCCCTCGAAGCGGAGGTGGATCTCCGCTGCTTTCTGCGCGGCGGCGTGGAGCGCGAGGTGTGCTCGGAAGTCATCTCCATTCGGCTGTGCGGGCGCCGAGCTGCGGTGCCGGCCAGCGTGGTCGAGCCGCTCCTCGTCCCGGACCTGCCCGTCTTCCTGCGCTGGCGGGGCGAATGTGCCTGGGGCGCCACGGAGCTCGAGGAGCTCGTCGACGTCGCCCAGCGATTGGTCGTCGACTCGTCCGAATGGTCCGATCCTGAGAGCGGCTACGAGCGGCTCGCCGAGCTGCTCGAGCGCGTCGCCGTGTCCGACATCGCCTGGGCCCGGACGGAACGCTGGCGGGAGGCGATCGCGTCGCTCTGGCCGGGCGTGGCTGACGCGTCCACGCTTCGCGTGGCGGGGCCACAGGCCGAGGCGGCGCTGCTCACGCGCTGGCTCTCGGTTCGGCTTGGCCGAGCCGTAAAGCTCGACCACGAACCTGCCGGAGAGATCGAGCTCGTCGCGGTAGACGGCAGCGAGGCCGTCCCGGCGCGCTACGAGCGCCTGTCGGCAAGCGATCTCCTCTCCGCACAGCTCGAGATCTTCGGTCGGGACCACGTCTACGAGGAGACAGTACGGAGCTTCTCTCCGGTCCTGAGCTAGCGACCCACGCGTCCGCGTGGATCGCCGGCAAGGCAGGACACGGCCAGCCATTCCACATCGCCTTGACGGGCGGGTCCAGCGTGGGCTCGGTCTACGAACGGCTCGCCGAGACCGAGCTCGACTGGCCGAACTGGCACGTCTGGTGGAGCGACGAGCGGGATGTGCCTGCTGACGACGATCGCTCCAACGAGAAGCTCGCGCGCGAGAAGCTCCTCTCCAGGGTTTCCGTGCCGGAGGAGCAGATCCATCCGCTGCGCTCGACCGCAGTCGAGCTGCCCGAGCGCTTCGACCTGATCCTGCTCGGGATCGGGCCGGACGGGCATACCGCTTCCCTCTTCCCCGGGAGGCCCGAGCTCGAGGCGACCGATTCGATCGTCTACGTTTCGGAGGCGGGCTGGCAGCCGTACGTCCCCCGCTACACCCTCTCGCTCCCGCTTCTGAACGCCGGCCCGAGGGTCGCCTTCATCGTCAGCGGTGAGCGCAAGCGGGATGTCCTCGCCCGCGTTCTGGCCGGCGACGAGTCGCTGCCGGCAGCCCGTGTTCATGCGCCGGAGACCGTGGTGCTCGCGGACGAGGCTAGCGCAGCCGGGCTTCGATAGCCGCTCCCGCCCCGAGTACGAACGCGTCAGCTCCGCGCTGCGCGGCGATGGAGACGGACGCCGGCAGGCCGTCCTCCGCAGGCCCGCAGGGGAGCGCGAGCGCCGGCCAGCCGACTGCGTTGAACGGATACGTCAGACGGATGAGGCGCTCGCGGAGAGCCAGGTCGCCGATGCCCGTCGGGGGAGCGACGCACTCGAGCGTCGGGCTGAGGACCAGATCGACGCCGTCCGCGGCCTCCTGGAAGTCGGCGACGTACCGCTCGCGGGCGGCGAGAGCCTGTTCGTACTCCTCGTCGGTGACGGCGAGGCAGCGCTCGATCTTGGTGCGCACGTTGTCGCCGTAGAGGTCCGGGTGCTCGGCGAACAGGTCCCGGTGGACGAGAGCGGCCTCCCGCATGAACACCGGATAGGTCTCCTCCTGGAGGAGCGGCAGGTCGAGGCGGCGCGGCCCCGGGAAGATTGCTGCGACCGCCTCCACCCGCTCGCGGACGAGCGGATCGGCCCGCTCGAGCCAGGCGATTCCGACGGCGAGCTCGCCGAGCTCGACCGCCACTGGTGCGAACCCCGGAGCGAGCGCCTCCATCATCGCGATGCACCCCGCAACCTGGCCCGCCATGGGTCCTCCGGTGTCGAAGCTCGGTGCCAGCGGGAAGCAACCTTGCATCGGTACGAGTCCGTGGGTGGGCTTGAAGCCGACAATTCCACAGCACGCCGCGGGGATGCGGATCGAGCCCGCGCTGTCTGTCCCGACCGCTGCGTCGCAGAGCCCTGCCGCAACCGCGGCCGCGGAGCCCCCGCTCGACCCGCCTGGGATCCGGCCCCGGTCGAGCGGGTTGACGACGGCGCCGTAGTGAGGGTTGTCGGACGTGATCCCGTAGGCGAACTCGTGCAGGTTCGTCTTTCCGATCACCGCGTAGCCGGCCGCCTCGGCGCGAGTGACGGCCTGCGCGGTTCGCTCCGGGACGTGGTCGCGGAAGATCGCGGATCCGTACGTCGTCGTCAGCCCCACCGTGTCGAAGAGGTCCTTGACGCCTAAGCGGATCCCCTCGCCGACCTCCTCGGGGACGGCGAGGAACGCCTTGTACTCGTCAGCTGGAAACGACGTTGTAGATCTCGGCGATGAGGATCGACCCGGCGAAGAGCAGGAGCGAGAGCGCGAGCAGGGCTAGCCCGAGGCGGACGTTCTTCCGGGCGGTCTCGGGATCCATCAGAGGACCAGGGGGTCGACGGCCATGGCGACGAACAGAAGCGCGAGGTAGGCGAGCGAGAAGCTGAACAGGCGGCGTGCCCGAGCGGGAGTCGTTTCGCGGCGAAGCGACAGCGCCAGGATCAGGAAGGCAGCGCCGAGCCCGACGGCAGCACCGAGATAGAGCCACCCGACCGTTCTCCAGACCACCGGGAGCATGGAGATGGCGATCAGCACCACGGTGTAGCGCACGATTGACCGCGCCGTCTCGGCCTCGCCCTTCACGACCGGCAGCATCGGGATGCGGGCCGCCTCGTAGTCCCGCCGGATCAGGAGGGCG
>JAIBJP010000068.1 GCA_020029625.1 Actinomycetota bacterium
AACCTCGTCGCTTACGCGTGGGGGCTCGACAACCTCGGCCCGGGCGACATCGTCCTCGCCACCGAGATGGAGCACCACTCCAACTTCGTGCCCTGGCAGTACATCGCCGGACGCACCGGAGCCGAGTTCCTCGCGATCCCCGTGGATCACGAGGGCGAGCTGCAGCTCGACGAGCTCGACGCGTTGGCCGACCGAGGACGCCTCAAGGTGCTCGCGCTCACGTACGTCTCCAACTCGCTGGGGACCGTCAACCCGGTCGACCGGCTGGCCTCCTGGGCGCACGAGCGCGGCGCGATCATCGTCCTCGATGCCGCGCAGGCGGCTCCCCACAGGCCTGTCGACGTCCAGGCGCTCGGCTGCGACTTCGTCGGCTTCACGGGGCACAAGATGTGCGGCCCGACCGGGATCGGCGTCCTCTGGGGGCGCCGCGAGCTGCTCGAGCGCATGTCCCCTTTCGAGCTGGGCGGCCACATGATTCGTAAGGTCACGCTCGCGGAGACGACCTGGAACGAGCTTCCTCACAAGTTCGAGGCCGGCACGGCGCCGATCGCCGAGGCTGTGGGCCTCGGCGCGGCGATCGACTATGTGAGCGAGGTCGGTCTCGACGCGATCGAGCGGTACGAACGGGAGCTCCTCGACTACGCGCTTCCGCGCCTGGCCGAGGTACCCGGTTTGAGGATCTTCGGCCCTCCCGCAGACGGGCGCGCCGGGATCATCTCCTTCGAGCTGGGGGGCGTCCACCCGCACGACATCGCCCAGATTCTCGACTGGGACGGCGTCGCCGTCAGGGCCGGCCACCATTGCAACCAGCCGCTGATGAGTCGACTCGGCGTTCCGGCGACCACGCGCGCGAGCTTTTACCTCTACACGCTTCCTGAGGAGATCGACCGGCTGGTCGCAGGGCTCCACAAGGTCAGGCAGACGTTCGCATGAGCGAACTCGACAACCTCTACCGCGAGGTAATCCTCGACCACTACAAGAACCCGCGCGGGCACGGTGTGATCGAGGGCGCCGACGTGGAGGCGGAGGGCATGAACCCCCTTTGCGGAGACGAGGTGTCCATCTTCGTCTCCTTCGACGGCGACAAGATCGAGGACGTCAAGTTCCGCGGCCGCGGCTGTGCCATCAGCCAGGCGGCCACGTCGATGCTGATGGAGATGGTGAAGGGCCGGACCGCACAGGAAGTGGCTGCGCTCGACCGGGAGGAGCTCCTCGAAGAGGTTGGGATCCCGCTCACGCCGATTCGGTTGAAGTGCGCCTTGCTCGGCCTCGGCGTTCTCAAGCTGGCCCTCCACAAGGGCAAGGGCACGCCTCTCCCCAACGAATGGGCGGGGCTCGCAGAGGACCTGGAGCTCCGCTAAGCGTGGCTGAGCTCACGGTGTGCCCGGTCGAGGAGCTGCCGCCCGGGGAGGTGAAGATCGTGCGCGCGGGCGAGCTCGCCATCGGCGTCTACAACCTCGGAGGCGAGTACTACGCGATCGAAGACCGCTGCTCCCACGACGACGGGCCTCTGGCCGAGGGGGACTTCGATCCCGAGCGGAAGATTGTCGTCTGCCCCCGCCACGGGTCGGAGTTCGACCTGACGACGGGTCGTCCGCTTTCGCTACCCGCCTATCTTCCGGTGGACATCTTCGACGTCGTCGTCGAGGATGGTTTCATCCGCGTCAAAGTCCCCTAGAATCGCACCCCTGGTGGATTCAAGGCAGCAGCGGGTCGCGAAGAACGAAGCGCTCTTCCGTCGGGTGAACGAGCGCATCGAGGAGATCAACGAGACGCTCGCCGGCGACTCCGAGTCCGACTTCCTCTGCGAGTGCGGGAACGACGACTGCACTTCGCCGGTGAGCCTGACTCTCGCCGAGTACGAGGAGGTCCGCCGCGACCCCACTCACTTCCTGATCGCGCACGGCCACGAGGTCGTCGACGTCGAGAGGGTGATCCGGGAGACCGACCGTTACGCCGTCGTCAAGAAATTCGGCGGAGAGGCCAAGCGCATCGCCGTCGAGACCGATCCGCGCTCCTGACGCGCGGTGCTCGCCGAAGCCGTCCTCGACCGCGGTTTGGAGCTTTCCGTCGTCCTGAGTGAATCGTTATAGTCGGTCCACCACGGAAAGGAGGTGGTCCGGACTTGAGCAAATCTTCGGGCAGTGGAGGTAGTCGCAGGTAGGGGCGTTGTCCCCAGGACCTACGGGGAATCGCCTAGCCAGCGTGGGGGACACGCAGCGCCCCTGCCAATCCAGGCGATCTACTGTCTTCCAGGGCGGCCGCAGGGCCGCCCTGGATGCTTAAGCGGCGACCGCGCGCCGTAGCTGGTCGTCGAGGGAGATGGGCTGGATGCCGAACGCGGCGACTGTGGGCCCGATATCGGTGATGTTGTCCTCGTATTCGAGTATCGCGAGTGCGCCTTTCGCTCCCTTCAGCTTGGGAAC
The DNA here is from genome assembly GCA_020029625.1 of Actinomycetota bacterium. GTDB lineage: Bacteria > Actinomycetota > Thermoleophilia > Gaiellales > Gaiellaceae > JAIBJP01. The sequence continues at coordinate 2,427 of JAIBJP010000068.1, forward strand.
GACCTGGGCGGCCGTGGCCCCCGCCGCCGCCAACGCGCCCGGGACCCGCACCTGGAGGCGACGCTTCCCCAGCACGCGACGAATGCGGTCGTACAGCTCGTCCCAGGACACCTGATCCGGCCCACCGAGCTCGAACGTGCCGGTACGAGCGCCGCCGTCCTCGACGGCGGCGGCGAAGAACGCAGCCACGTCGTCCACCCAGATCGGCTGCATCCGCTTCGAGCCTGGAACGGGCATGACGGGCGAATAGCGCGCCAGTCGCAGAAGGCCCGGGAGCAGGCCGCCGTCGCGGCCGAAGATGAAGCTCGGCCGGAAGATGGCGTGGTCGATGCCCGACTCCCGCACCGCCTGCTCGGTCGCCCACTTGCCGCGGAGATAAGGAGCCAGGTTCTGCGTCTCTTCCCTCGCTCCCAGGGCGCTCATGGCGACGAAGCGCTTCACACCGGCGTCCTTCGCGGCCTCAACAAGGTCTCTGGCTCCTTGCACCATGACCCGCTGGACCGCTTCGTCGCCGCTGAAGGGCGCCAGCGCGACCAGGTGCACGACGGTGTCGCAGCCCTCGATAGCCCGGCGGAGGCTGTCGGCGTCGGTCATGTCCCCCTGGACGATCTCGGAGCCCCAGGCTTCCAGGCGCTTCTGTTTCTCCGGTCGCCGGGCCAGGACGCGAACGGGACGGTCTTCCTGCCGGAGCACGTGAACGACGTGCGGTCCCACGAAACCCGTTCCGCCGGTGACCAGGACCGTCATTCGAAGTTCCTTCGCGACGTGCCGTCTTCGACGGCAGATCGCTCGGGGCTTTCCCGCTCCGCAGCAAGGTCGTCTCGCGACGTGCCGCCTTCGGCGGCCGGTCCCGCCCCACCTTTCTGCTCCGCAGAAAAGTTCTTCCAGTAGCGACTCGGAGTTGGACCCGCCTGACCCTGGTACTTGGAGCCCAGCGCAGCGGCTCCGTACGGCCGCTCGGCCGGCTCGGAGAGTTGCATGAAGGAGAGCTGGCCGATCTTCATCCCGACGTAGATCGTGATCGGGAGGTTGGCCACGTTCGACAGCTCGAGCGTCACGTGACCGTCCCAGCCGGGATCGATGAACCCCGCCGTCGAGTGAATGAGGAGACCCAGGCGCCCGAGCGAGCTCTTGCCTTCCAGGCGGGCGACGAGGTCGTCGGGGAGCGTGATGCGCTCGAGAGTCGACCCGAGGACGAACTCGCCCGGGTGGAGGATGAACGGCTGCTCCGAGTCTCCCACCTCGACGAGCTCGGTCAGGTCCTCCATCGGCTCCTTGACGTCGATGAAGGGGTAACGGGAGTTGCGGAAGACCCGAAAGAGGCGGTCGACGCGAACGTCCACGCTGGACGGCTGAACGAGCTCCTCGTCGAAGGGGTCGATCGCGATGCGGCCCTCTTCGATCAGGCGGCGGATGGTGCGATCGGACAGGACCATGGCAGCCGCAAGATATAAGCTCGCCGCATGGCCACGACCAGGACAATCGAGCTCAAGACCGACATTCCGGGCCCGCGGAGCCGCGAGATCCTCGACCGCAAGGCACGCGTGATCGCGGAGCCCCTCTCCATCTACCTGCCGATCGTGATCGCCGAGGCACGCGGGGCCACGATCACGGACGTCGACGGGAACACGTTCATCGATTTCACGGGCGGCGTCGGCTGCCTGAACGTCGGGCACTCGAATCCGCGAGTCATCGAGGCGGCTCGTGAGCAGATCGAGCGCTTCACGCACACCGATTTCACGATCGTCCCCTACGAGAACTACGTCGCGCTGGCCGAACGCCTGCTCGAGCTCGTTCCCATCTCGGGAGAGACGCGCGCCGCCTTCTTCAACTCTGGTGCCGAGGCGATCGAGAACTCGGTCAAGTTCGCTCGCTCGTACACGAAGCGGCCGGCGGTCGTCGCCTTCGACGGCGGCTTCCACGGACGCACCCTGCTCGCGCTGAGCCTCACCTCCAAGACGCATCCGTACAAGGCCGGCCTCGGGCCGTTCGCTCCGGAGGTCTACCGTGTGCCGTTTAACGACCTGGACGAGCTGGAGCGTGCCTTCAAGACGCGCGTGGCCGCCGAGGAAGTGGCGGCGATCGTGTTCGAGCCGGTGCAGGGCGAGAGTGGCTTCATCCCTGCCGACCCCGATTTCGTCCGGGGTCTGCGCCGGATCTGCGACGAGAACGGAATCGTGCTCGTGGCCGACGAGGTGCAGACGGGCTTTTGCCGCACCGGGCGTGTCTTCGCGATGGAGCATTTCGACGTCGAGCCGGACCTGATGGCTCTCGCCAAGTCGATTGCCGCGGGCATCCCCCTCTCCGGCGTCGTCGGCCGCGCGGAGATCATGGACGCGCCCGGCGACAGCGCTGTGGGTGGCACCTACGTGGGAAACCCCGTGGCCATCGCGGCCGCGCACGCCGTATTGGACTCGATTGCCGAAGACCGCCTCGCGGACCGAGCGGAGCAGATCGGAGAGACGATCCGCGGACGCATGGAGAGCTGGCGTGAGCGTTTCGACGCGGTCTCCGAGGTCCGCGGGCTGGGCGCGATGCTCGCGATCGAGCTCGAGCAGGACGGCAAGCCGGCCCCAGACCTCGCTACCCAGGTCGTCGAGGCCGCCGTGAGGCGGGGCCTGCTGATGCTCAAGGCGGGCCTCAACGGAAATTGCATTCGCGTGCTCGTCCCGCTCGTCATCGCCGAGGCCGAGCTCGAAGAGGCGCTCGCTGCCTGGGAAGAGGCGCTCGAAGAGACCGCCGCGTAGAGCGCGCTTGGACGGGGCATCATCGCGGCGATGATCGGCGAGCTGATCAGTGGCCGCTACGAGATCGAGGAGCTCGTCGGCACGGGTGGGATGTCGAGCGTCTACCGCGCGCGGGACACGGTGCTCGAGCGCCGGGTGGCGCTCAAGGTCCTCCACGAGCACTTCTCGGCCGATCCTGAGTACGTGGAGCGCTTCCGGCGCGAAGCGCGTGCCATCGCGCGGCTGAACCACCCGAACATCGTCACGGTGATCGACCGCGGCGAGTTCGGCAACCGCCAGTTCATCGTCTTCGAGCACATCCCGGGCGAGAACCTGAAGGAGGTCGTCGAGCGCGAAGGACAGTTGCCCGTTCCGCAGGCGCTCGCGCTGACGCACCAGATCGCTCGCGGCCTTGCGTTCGCGCACGAGCGCGGCGTCGTTCACCGCGACGTGAAGCCGCAGAACGTCCTCCTGGACGAGAGCGGCACCGCGAAGGTCACCGACTTCGGCATCGCGCGCTCGCTCGACCCCGAGGATGAGTTAACGCAAACCGGGACTCTGCTCGGCACGAGCGACTACATCGCTCCGGAGCAGGCGAGCGGGCAGCCGGTCGACGCACGCACGGACCAGTACTCGCTGGGCGTCCTTCTCTACGAACTGCTGACGGGGGAGGTGCCGTACCCGGCCGACAGCTTCATGGCGGTGGCCATGCGCCATCTGCGAGACCCGGTTCCCAGCGTGCGGGAGCGCCGTCCCGACGTTCCGAATCGAGTGGACGAGCTCGTCGCCAGGGCCATGGCCAAGCGGCCCGAGGACCGCTTTCGCTCGACCAAGACGATGATGGCGGCTATCGAGGCCGCCCTGGCCGACGACGTAGGCGCCGGCTCCGGCCCGAACGGGGCGACGGGCGTCCTTCCGCGCGTCCAGCAGCCTTCTCCGAGCCGGTCCGCGGCCCGACCGAGGCCGCGCCCGCGGAAGAGGCGCCGCCGCTTCTCGCCGCTCCTCCTGGCCTTTCTCGTCGTGGCCGCCGGCGCCATCGCCCTGGGGCTCATCCTCGCCGGGCGAGACGGCGGCGGCTCCGGCGGGGCCGGCTCCATCGGCGCGGTCAAACTGACCGCCTTCAAGGACTACGACCCGCAGGGCGATGGCAGCGAGCACCCCGAATCCGTCGCGAATGCGACCGACGGCGACGTGTCGACGTTCTGGACCACCGAGACCTACCGCGCCTTCAGCAAGCCCGGCGTGGGACTGATCCTCGATGCGGGCAAGGACGTGACCATCGAGCAGCTTCAGATCGTCAGCGACGAGCCGGGCTTCACGGCCGAGATCCTTGCCGGCGATAACCCGACCGGCGGCTTCGTTCCCTTCTCCGAGGAGCAGGAGATCGGCAGGCGCACGACGCTCGAGCTCGCCGGTGGGAAGTCATACCGCTACTACGTCGTCTGGATCACCGACCCGAACCGCCGGGCGCACGTGAACGAGGTGCGAGCCGGGTCACCTAACTAGTACTTGAGCCGTTCGCGGCGCTCCCGGCGCTCGAGCGCGAGCTCGACGAGGCGGTCCAGGAGCTCGCGGTAGGAGATGCCCGAGGCCTCGAAGAGCTTCGCGTAGACGCTCGTCGAGGTGAAGCCCGGGATCGTGTTCAGCTCGTTCACGAGCACTTTCCCGTCCTCGCTGACGAAGAAGTCGACGCGCGCCATGCCCTCGCAGTCGCTCGCGACGAAGGCGGCCACGGCGAGCTCCTGTACCCGCGCGATCGTCGCCTCGTCGAGGCGGGGCGGGACGACGAGGTCCATCCCGCCTTCCTCGTACTTGGCCCTGTAGTCGTACCACTCGCTCACGAGCGGCACGATCTCGCCGGGGATCGAGGCGACGGGCTCCTCGTTGCCCAGCACGCTGCACTCGACTTCGACGCCGGCACAGTGCTCCTCGACGAGCACCTTCTCGTCGTGCTCGAAGGCCAGGTCGAGTGCTCGTGAAAACTCCTCCGGCGTCTTCGCGATGGAGATGCCCACACTCGACCCGAGGCGGGCGGGCTTGACCACAACGGGATAACCGAAGGGATTCTCCGCCTGGTCGCGATGGCGCTCGAGCACCGTGACGCTCGCGACTACGGGGATGCCCTTGTCGCGCATGACCGCCTTGAAGAGGTCCTTGTCCATGCAGAGCGCCGAGGCCGTCACGCCGGCGCCGACATAGGCCACGCCCGCGAGCTCCAGAAATCCCTGGACGGTCCCGTCCTCGCCGAAGGGGCCGTGCAGGACGGGAAAGACGACGTCGACGTCGCCGAGCGGCGCGGGCTGGCCGTTCAGCGGCACCGGCAGCTTCTCGGCGTCCCCTTTCGCAAGGCGAGCCTGCTCCGCTTGGGAAGTCAGCTCCCAGCGGCCGTCGCGGGCGATCTCGATCGACCGGACCTCGTAGCGGTCGGGATCGAGGCTCTCGAGCACGGAGCGAGCCGACGCGACAGAGATCTCATGCTCGCTCGAGCGCCCGCCCATGAGCACGGCGACCCGCAGCCTCGCCATGTCAGAACTGCCCCACGAAGATGGTGACCGTGCTGCCCCTCTCGGCCTGAGAGGCTCCGGCCGGGTTCTGGTCCTGGACGATGTTGTCCTGCGTCGGGTCGGTCACCGCGACGTTCTCGACCTTCACCTTGAAGCCGGCATTCTTGAGGTCATCCTGGGCGGCTTCCTTCTGCTCGCCGACAACGTTCGGGACCGTGGCCGAAGACGGCCCGGTGGAGACGGTGATCGTGACCGCGGAGCCCTTGGGGGCCTCGGTGCCCGGGTCGGGGCTCTGCGCCGACACGAACCCTTCGGGCGTGCTGTCTGAGGGGGCCTGAACGGTTTGCACCTCGAAGCCGGCCGCCTGGAGCTCGGAACGGGCGCTCGCTTCCGTCTGATCGAGGACGTCGGGAACGGTTACCACCTGCTTCCCCTTGGAGACTCGCAAGACGACCGTCGTACCTTCGTCGACAACCTCACCGGAGGGCGGGTTCTGGCCCACGACCTGTCCCGCGGGCCTCTTCGAGAAGACTTCGCGCTTGCGCGCGTCCAGGTTCAGCTCGTTCAGGGCGTCGACGGCATCTGCGTAATCCATTCCGACCACGTCCGGGACCGTCGCTTTCGGCACCCCAGTCGACACAATTATGGTGACCTGGTCGCCCTTCTGAATGCGCGTTCCGGCGTCTGGGCGCTGATCGATGACGATGCCCTTGTCGACTTCGGCGCTCGCGGCGCGTTCGACCTTGGGCTCCAACCCCGCGTCCTCGATCTTGGTTTTCGCGTTGAGCTCGCGGATGCCGACCACGTTCGGCACCGGGACAGGCTGCGACGCGGCGAGCTGGTCCTGGATCGTCGTGAACACATACCAACCGGCGATTCCGGCCGCCGCGAGGAGCAGGGCGACGAGAAGCCAGGGGGCCCAGCGCTTGCGCTTCGGCGGAGGCTCCCCGTACATGTAGCCGGGCTGATGGGGAGGTGGGCGCCTGGGTACGTGCGGGCGCGGCGGCGCGACCTGGGTCGCGTCGGTCGGCAGCACCTGGGTCGTTCCGCCGATCGTCGCCCCGGGGACGGCGAGCAGCGCCGTGGCGGCCTCCGAGGTCTCGGGCGGGAGCGGGAGGCCCGCTTCCACACGATGGAGGTCCTCTGCGAACTCTTCGGCGGTCTGGTAGCGGTCCTCGGGCGCCTTTGCGAGCGCGCGCAGGACGACGTGGTCGAGGTCCTCGGGGATCTCGGGCCGGATCTTCGAGGGCGGCTTCGGCAGCTCGTTCAGGTGCTTCATCGCGATCTCGATCGCCGAGTCGCCGCTGAAGGGCACCTTCCCGGTCAGCATCTCGTAGAGGACGATCCCGACCGAGTAGAGGTCGGACGAAGCGGTCACCGGGGCACCGCGTGCCTGCTCCGGCGAGAGGTACTGCGCCGTCCCCATGATCGAGCCGGCCTCCGTCATCTGGGAGGCTCCCGCGCGCGCGATCCCGAAGTCCGTCACCTTGAGCCGCTCGCCGCCGATGAGGATGTTGTGAGGCTTGACGTCGCGGTGGATGATCCCGTGGCGGTGCGCGAAACGAAGCGCGTCGAGGATCTCGAGCGTGTAGGCGATAGCCTGGCCGATCGGGAGCGGGCCGCGGGTGAGGATGAGCTCCTTGAGGCTTCGGCCCTCGATCACCTCCATGGCGATGTAGTACGTTCCCTCAGCCTGGCCGCGGTCGTAGATGGAGACGATGTTC
>JAIBJP010000107.1 GCA_020029625.1 Actinomycetota bacterium
TCTGAGGTTGTTGCCATAATCGAAAACATAGCTCCCTTGCCGGACGTACTCGAGCAGCCCTTCGACGTGGCGGGCTATCGACTCGGCGGCGCGGCGCAGGTACTCGTCCGGATCGCGCTCTCTGAGCTCAGCCGCCTCTTCCACCGAGAGGCCCACCGGGATGTAGCCGTTGAGGGGGTCGTGGGCTGCCGTCTGGTCGGTGACGAAATCGAAGTGCTCTCCGCGCCGTGCGAGCCCCGGGACGATCTCCGCCGCGTTGCCGAGAAGGCCGACCGAGAGCGCACGTCTCTCCTTGGCGGCGTCCCGCACCCGGGCAAGCGCGTCGTCGACCGAATCCGTCGACTCGTGCAGGTAGCGCGTTTCGAGCCGTCGGTCAATGCGCGTTGGATCCACCTCGATGCAGAGGGTGGCTGCGCCGGCCATGGTGGCTGCTAGCGGCTGAGCCCCGCCCATCCCGCCGAGCCCGGCGGTGAGGATCGTCTTCCCGCTCAGATCGGGAGAGCCGAAATGCCTCTCGCCGGCCGCTGCGAACGTCTGGTAGGTGCCCTGGAGGGTCATCTGGCCGAACATCGTCAGCCCGAGCGCTTCGAGCCTGCGGAACTCTTCCCAGGTCGCCCACCGCGGGACGAGCAGCGCGTTGGCGATGAGGACGCGCGGCGCGCCGGGGTGGGTGCGGAAGACGCCGACCGGCTTCCCGCTCTGAACCAAGAGCGTCTCGTCTTCGCCGAGAGCAAGCAGGGAGCGGACGAGCGCCTTGAGGGCCTCGTGGTTGCGAGCCGCCTTGCCGGAGCCGCCGTAGACGATGAGCTCCTCCGGCTTCTCCGCCACCTCGGGATCCAGGTTGTTCAGCAGCATCCGCAGCGGGGCCTCGGTCTGCCAGGAGCGGGCGTTCAACGTTTGCCCTCGAGGCGCACGAATCGACGAAAGGTCGCCGCAGAGCTCCTCGACGACCGCCTCGAGAGAGCGGACGCTCACGAAAGCTCACCCGTTTCGCGCTCGACGGCGGACACGAACTCTCCGGAGCGGATCGCTTCTGCCACCCGCTCGATGTCGGGAGCGAGCGAACGATCCTCTTCCAGCGCGGGCGAGAGTCCCCGGACGAAGGAATGCGCGGCGCGGGCGCCCAGTCCGGGCTCGAGCGGAGCGAGGAACTCGACACCTTGAGCCGCGGCCAGCAGCTCGATGGCCAGAGCGCGCTCGACGTTGCCGAGCACGACCCAGCACTTGAGAGCGGACGCGTTTCCCATTGGGACATGATCCTCTTGCCCGGCGCTCGTGGGAATGGAATCGACACTGGCCGGATGGCAAAGCACCTTGTTCTCGCTGACGAGCGCGGCCGCCACGTACTGGGGGATCATGAAGCCCGAATTGAGTCCGCCGTCAGCCGTGAGGAATGCGGGCAGCCCGGACAACGAGGGGTTGACGAGACGCTCGACGCGCCGCTCCGAGATCGAGGCGAGCTCGGCGAGGGCGATGGCCATGGAGTCGAGCGCGAAGGCCACGGGCTGGCCGTGGAAGTTTCCGTTCGAGACCAGCTCGCCCTGCTCGACGAACACGAGCGGGTTGTCCGTCGCCGAGTTCACTTCGACGGCGATCGTCTCCTCGGCATAGCGCAGGAGATCGCGACTCGCGCCGTGCACCTGCGGAGCGCACCGAAGCGAGTAGGCGTCCTGCACCTTGTCGCACCACCGGTGGGACTCGATGATCGCCGAGCCCTCCACCAGCCGAACGACGTTCGCGGCCGATTCGCCCTGACCGCGTAGCGGGCGGAGAGCGTGAATCTCCGGCATGAAGCTGACGCGAGAGCCCTGGAGCGCCTCGACCGAGAGGGCGCAGGCGATATCCGCCGTCTTCATGAGCCGCCGCGCGCGCACGAGCGCGAGCGCGGCCATGGCTGCCATGAACTGCGTTCCGTTCACGAGCGAAAGACCTTCCTTCGCCTGCAGGCGCACCGGCTCGAGGCCGGCACGCGACAGCGCTTGGGCGCCCGGAAGGGTGTCCCCGTTGACGGTTGCCCAACCCTCTCCGACGAGGGGGAGGGCGAGATGGGCGAGCGGTGCGAGGTCCCCGGAGGCTCCGACGGAGCCGCGGCTGGGGACGACCGGCAGGACGCCGCGGTTGAGGCACCCGAGCAAGAGCTCCACCGTCTCGATGCGCGCGCCGGAATAGCCCTTGGCCAGTGTGTTGGCGCGCAGGAGCATGGCCGCCCGCACGACCTCGTCGGGGTAGGGGTCGCCGACCCCGCAGGCGTGGCTGCGCAGAAGGCGAAGCTGGAGCTCCTCCGAGAGCTCGGGCGGGATCGTCTTCTCGACGAAGCGCCCAAAGCCGGTGTTGATCCCATACGTGTGCTCGCCGGCCGCGCCGCGGGCCGCCTTCTCGACCAGTTCGCGCGCAGCGCGCATCCGCCCGCGCCCGTCGTCGGACAGCGCGGCGGGCGTGCGCTCGATCGCGACCGCCCAGACGTCCTCGACGCGAAGATCGTCGCCGTTCAAGAGCACGGCCGTGGTAACCGCCATCCCGGGCAAGTCTAGAGCGCGGCCGGAGAGCCGCTACGGACGCTCAGTCGTCGAGCAGACGGAGCTCGAGCACCCGGGTCGAATCGAAGCCCTCGATCCTGAGCACCGCGCCCGCCGCGTCGACTGCGGCTCCGGCGGGCATCAGGCCCACGAGCTCGCAGCCGACGACCTCAGCGCCTCGAGCGTGGGCCTCGGCGACGATGCGCTCCACGATCTCGTGATGCTCACCTGAACGAGCCCGGCGTTCGGCAAGTCGAGCCCCAGCGCTCGTACCCCTGGGTAACCGCCGTCGCGCTCCCGCACGATGGCGGCGATCTCGCGTGCGACCTGGGCGTCACGCGCGTGGAGATTCACGTTGAAGGCGATCAGGGGCCGCCTGACGCCGACGAGCACGCCACCGGCGGTCGGATGGAGGCGGTTCGGGCCCCGGTCCGGGGAGAGCTCACCCTCGTCGACGCGCCGCTGGAGTTCTTCCGGCCCTCCCCGGCGATAGAACGCCGGCTCGCGGCCGTCTTCGGTCAGCCGGCCGTAGAAGAAGACCGGCAGCTCGAGCTCCGACGAGATCCGGTCGGCTAGCTCCGTCGCGGCCGCCCGCGCAGCCGACTCGTGCTCGGGCCGCAGGAAGACGAAGGGGACGACATCGGCGGCGCCGACGCGGGGATGCGCGCCCTGGTGGCGGCCGAGATCGATGAGGTCCACGGCCCGGCGAATCCCGGCCACAAGCGAGTCGACGAGCTCCCGGCCCGACCCCACGAGGGTGTAGACGGACCGGTGGTGATCGGTGTCGGCGTGGACGTCGAGGAGCCGCGCCGGCCCGGACATCGCCTCGCGCAGAGCGGCCAGCGTCGCCTCGTCGCGGCCTTCCGAGAAATTGGGCACGGACTCGAGCGGAAGCGGCACGGCGCCAGCATAGAAGGGTGAAAGGGGGCCGTCGCTAGACTCGAAGTTGGTGTCCACGCAGACGACAAAACACCCGCATCTCAGGATCTTCGCGCGCCTACTCGGGTTCCTCCGGCCCTACCGCCGGTCCCTCGCCGTCTCGATCGTGCTCGCGGCTGCGTCCCAGACTGCGTCGATCGGGCTCATCCGTCTGACGCAGAGCGTCATCGACGACGCGATCCGCCCGCGAGATCATCGCATGCTCTGGATCCTGGTTGGGATCATCGCGGGGCTCGGGGCGTTGAAGGCCCTCCTCATGGTCGGCCGCCGCTTCATCTCCGGAAGGCAGGCGCTCGGCGTCGAGTTCGACATGCGAAACGCCCTCTACGCGCACCTGCTCCGTCTCTCCTTCGGCTTCTACGACCGTCACCAGACCGGGCAGTTGATGTCACGCGCCACGGTCGACCTCCAGGGCGTGCGCTTCTTCCTCGGCTACGGCCTCATCTTCCTCGCCCAGAACCTCTTCACCATCGTCGGCGCGACCGCGATCATGTTCTGGACGGACTGGCGCCTGGCGCTCGTCGCGCTCGCGATCACTCCGATCCTGATCGCCCTCGCGTACCGGTACAGCCACGTCTCGCACCCCGTTCTCCGCGACGTCCAGCAGAGGATGGCGGACGTGGCGACAGTGGCCGAGGAGAACATCGTCGGCGTCCACGTCGTCAAGTCGTTCGCGCAGGAAGAAAAGGAGCAGCAGAAGTTCGCGCGGCGCTCGGAGGCCGTCTTCGAGCGGACGATCGACGCGAACCGGCAGCGGTCGCTCTACGTCCCCCTGCTCGCGTTCATCCCGCTCCTCGCGCAGGCGGCCATCCTCCTCCTGGGCGGCTGGATGGTCGTGCACAACGAGCTGACCGTCGGCGAGTTCTTCGCCTTCAACCTCTACGTCTCGATGCTGATCATGCCGCTGCGGATGCTCGGCATGTGGATCGGGCAGTCGCAGCGGGCGACAGCTTCCGGCGAGCGCATCTTCCAGGTCCTCGACGAGCCCGAGGAGATCGCCGACCGACCCGGGGCCGTCGATCTTCCCCCCGGCGAGGGGCGCATCGCCTTCGAGCGGGTGACGTTCGGCTACGACCGCGAGCGCCCGGTACTGGACAGCATCGAGCTCGAGATCGAGCCGGGCAGCAATGTGGCGGTGATCGGCCACACGGGCTCGGGCAAGACGACTCTGACCGCCCTCGTACCGCGCTTCTATGACGTCACCGCGGGCCGGCTGACCGTGGACGGCACCGACGTGCGCGATGTGACGCTGACGTCGCTCCGCCGTGCGATCGCCGTCATCTCGCAGGATCCCTTCCTCTTCTCCACGACGGTGCGTGAGAACATCGCCTTCGGCGCGCCGGCTGCCACGGACGAGGAAGTCGAGCGGGCCGCGCGACGGGCCCAAGCTCACGAGTTCATCGCCGAGCTGCCGCAGGGCTACGACACGGTCATCGGCGAGCGCGGGATCACGCTCTCCGGAGGCCAGCGCCAGCGAATCGCGATCGCGCGCGCGATCGTCACGAACCCGCGCATCCTCATCCTCGACGACGCCACCGCCTCGGTCGATGCGACGACGGAGGCGAAGATCAGGATTGGCCTGCGCGAGGCGATGGAGGGCCGGACGACGCTGATCATCGCCCATCGGCTCTCCACCATCTCGCTCGCGAACGAGATCGTCGTCCTCGACCACGGCCGGATCGCGGCGCGCGGGACGCGGAGCGAGCTCGCCGAGACCAGCGCGGTGTATCGCGAGATCTACGAGCACGGGATGATCGAGCAGGAGTTCATCGCCCGGCTGGAGGCGACGGCGTGAGGGCGCGCTTTTGGCACGAGCGGTGCGCCACGGGCGCGAATTTCGGCGTTAGGCTGACGCCGTCGGGTTGGGGAGGTGGGTTTCCCAGACCCGCGCGCGTAATTCGTGGGTGCCGGCGATGAGGGTCTGGCAGCCCGGGAGCCACCTGACGATGCAGCGCGGTGCCGAGGTTGCCGACTGGTCCTGGCGGCGCACCGCCCGCCGCATCTCGACGCTCGCCCGCCTCGCGAGCCGCTACAAGCTCCGCACCGGACTGGCCGTTGCGAGCCTCCTCGCGGCGACACTCACCGCGCTCGCACCCCCGTACCTCGCCAAGCTCGCCCTCGACGACGGGATCCGCGACCAGGACTACCGCACCGTCGTCATCGTGGTCATCGTCTTCCTCGTCGCGGGCCTCCTGAACTGGGTCGCGAGCGCGGCACAGACGTACTTCACGGGCTGGACCGGCGAGCGGATCCTCGCCGACCTGCGCAACACGCTCTTCCGCCATCTCCAGCGCCTCTCGCTCGGCTTCTTCGAGAGGAACCGCGCCGGCGTCATCATCAGCCGGCTGACGAACGACATCGAGGCGCTCGACCAGCTCGTGACGGACGGAGTCACGAGTCTCTTCCAGAACTCGCTCATCCTCGGCGGCACCGCCGTGATCCTCTTCGTCCTCGACTGGCGGCTCGCGCTCGCGACGCTGGCCGTCTTCCCGCTGATGGCCGCGGCGACGGCGGTCTTCCGCCTGATTTCGTCACGGGCATACCGCGCCGTGCGCGAGCGGCTCGGCCTGGTGACCGCGACGCTCGCCGAGGACATCGCCGGCATGCGCGTCGTGCAGGCCTTCAATCGCCAGTCGGCGAACGATCGCCATTTTCGCCAGGTGAACGCCCACTACCGGGCCGCCAACCACGTCACGGTCGTGACGAACGGGCTCTACTTCCCCTTCGTCGACTTCCTGTCGACGGCCTCGACCGCCGTCGTCCTCGGCTACGGCGGCTATCGCTATTTCGACGGCTCGATCCAGATCGGCACGCTGCTCGCCTTCATGCTCTACCTGTCGAACTTCTTCGACCCCGTGCAGCAGCTCTCGCAGCTCTACAACACGTTCCTTTCCGCGGTCGCGGCGCTCGACAAGATCATGGACGTCATGGACGAGGTCCCGGAGGTCGAGGACGCGCCCTACGCCCGCTCGCTTCCCCAGATCGAGGGCAGAGTCGCCTTCGAGAGCGTCCGCTTCGGCTACGGCAGCGGGCCGGAAGTCCTGCACGGGATCGACCTGGACATCGCCCCGGGCACAACCGTTGCCCTCGTCGGGCATACGGGCGCCGGCAAGTCGACGATTACGATCCGCGCGACGGCCAGATCACGATCGACGGCCACGACCTCCGCCAGGTGACCCAGGAGAGCCTGCGGCGCCAGCTCGGGATCGTGCCGCAGGAAGGGTTCCTCTTCGCGGGCACGGTGCGCGAGAACATCGCCTTCGGCCGCCCGGACGCCAGCGAGGAGGAGATCGTCGGCGCCGCCCAGGCCGTCGGTGCGCACGAGTTCATCGTGGAGCTCGAGGAGGGCTACGAGACCGAGGTGGCCGAACGCGGCGCCCGCCTCTCTCTCGGCCAGCGCCAGCTCGTCGCTTTTGCCCGCGCCCTCTTGGCCGACCCCCGGATCCTGATCCTCGACGAGGCGACGTCGAGCGTGGACATCGGAACCGAGCGCCGAATCGAGGTCGCGCTCGGACGGCTCCTCGCGGGACGGACGGCTTTCATCATCGCCCACCGCCTATCGACGATTCGCAACGCCGATCTCATCGTCGTGCTCGAGCATGGGCGCGTCGTCGAGCAAGGCACCCACGAAGAGCTGCTCGCCCACGCGGGCCGTTACCTCTCGCTCTACGGCGATTGGGCCGCCGCTGCGGCGTGATCGAGGGGGTCGATCAGGGAAGGAGCGGCGATGGCGAAGTTCTACTCTGAGTGCGGCGCTCGGGGCTAAGAGGGCGAAACCAATCGCGCTGAATCCGGCTTGAAATGGTCATTTCTGGGTGTTACAGGGTGAGCAGGCCGGGTACAAGAAATGACGCTCGCGCCTTCCAACCTACGGCGAGCGACAAGGGGGTTTGCACACATGGAAAGCACTTCCAGGACAGCCATGGATCCATGGACCTACGGCAATGCCGAGACGATCGGCGTCGACGCCACCCGGAATCTCGATCTGACCGGGTTCAGCGTCGAGGCCACGGACGGCGGTATCGGCAAGGTCGACGAGGCGACATACGAGACGTCGCGCAGCTACATCGTCGTCGATACCGGGCCGTGGATCTTTGGAAAGAAGGTCCTTCTGCCCGCCGGAGTCGTCCAGCGGGTCGACCTCGACTCGGAGACGGTGTTCGTCAACCGGACGAAGGACGAGATCAAGGACTCGCCCGAGTTCGACGAGATGAACTACCACGACGATGCCTACCGCTCCGAGGTGGGCGACTACTACTACGGCGGCACCCGCGGCCGAACATCCGACGTCCGCTAGCAAGAGAGATCGTTGGGACGAGAAAGCGGCGGCCCGATCGGGCCGCCGCTTCTGCTTCGTGAAGCTTTTCGCGCGAATCCGCCTTAGCCTGATCTAACCTGTCCGCGTGCTTTCGGCAGGGTCGGTCATCGGGCAGGCGTGGGAGATGTACAAGGCGCACTGGCGCCATCTCATCCCGGTCGCGTTCGTCGTTTACGTCCTCATCTCCCTGTTTGCGCTACTGCTCGTCGTGCTGCTCGGTTGGTTCGGGGTGCTCGTCGGAGCCCTCATCGCGTTGGCCGGAGTGTTCTGGCTCCAGGGAGCGCTCGTGATCGCCATCGACGACGTACGCGATGGGAGAGTGGACCTCAGCATTCGGGAGACGCTCAATCGCGTCTTGCCGCGGCTGAACACCCTCACGTTCGCGGGTTTGCTGGCCGCGGTGGGAATCACGATCGGGTTTATCCTCCTGATCGTCCCGGGATTGATCCTGATCACGCTCTGGCTCCTGATCGTCCCGGCGATCATGCTCGAGAACCGCGGCGTCTTCGAGTCGTTCGGACGCAGCCGCCAGCTGGTGAGCGGCCACGGGTGGAGCGTCTTCGGCGTGATCGTCCTGACGGTCGCAATCCTCATCGCTGTCAACATCGGGCTCGGCCTTGTCGAGGCCGCCTTCGACAGCCGGTGGCTGAATCTCCTGCTGGACATCGTGAGCCAGACCGCGACTGCTCCGTTCCTGGCGCTCGCCTGGACGATCAGCTACTTCGAGCTCCGCGCGATCAAGGAACCGACGCCGGCTATAACCCCCTAGGCATGGCCGAGCTCGACAAGGAGACCCAGGAGCGGATCGACGAGCCCGTCTCCGAGCAGGCCGAGGAGGAGACCCGGCTCACGCCCGCGGAGGCGGTCGCCCAGATGCGCATCCGGGTGCCACCGCGGGCCAACCGCAAGCTCGCGGCGCTCCTCGAGCGCGTGAACGAAGACAAGCAGCTGAAGGGCTGGTGGCACGCCTCGAACGTGAACGCGGTCAAGCGCCTGGAGATCAACGACCACTCGTGGGTGCACATCCAGATCGTCGCCAACATCGCGCTGAAGCTCCTCCGTCAGCTGACAAAACATGGAGTCGAGCCGGCCGTGGTTCGCGACTACGGGATGACGCGCGACGACGCCGAAGTCGTCGTCGTTCTCGGCGCGCTCCTGCACTGCGTCGGGATGGCCATTCACCGCGAGGGGCACGAGGACTGGAGCCTCTTCCTTTCAGAGCCGAAGCTGCGCCAGCTCCTCGACGGCCTGTACGAGGACCCCGACCTGACCGTGATCAGCTCCGAGGTGCTCGGCGCGATCACGAGCCACCGTGACTACGGCCAACCGCTCACACTCGAGGCCGGGATCGTCCGCGTCGCCGACGCGCTCGACATGGCGAAGGGTCGTTCCCGCATTCCCTTCGAGCACGGGCGCGTATCAATCCACTCGCTGTCGGCGGCCGCGATCGAGTCCGTGGCGATCAAGGACGGTGTCGCCACTCCCGTGCTGATCGAGATCACGATGAACAACTCCTCGGGCGTCTATCAGGTGGACGAGCTCCTGAAGGCGAAGCTCCGGGGCTCGGGCCTCGAGCCCTACGTCGAGGTGATCGCTCACATCGACACGGAATCCGAGAAGAGCCTCATCCCGCTCTACCGGCTCGAGCTCTAGTCGTGGGGCCGCCGCTAGAATGGTCGGGCCCTTGCGGGGTCGTCTAATGGTAGGACGCCTGACTCTGGATCAGGTAGTCAAGGTTCGAATCCTTGCCCCGCAGCCTCACACAAACGACACGAAGGCGCGGGTTCCTTTCGGATAAAAGAGGGCCGCCCGAGAGAGGCGGCCCCTATGCTGAGGAGAGGAACGACGCCTTGCGGCCTGGCGTCGTCCCATTCCTTCTTCGGCACTGATCCCTTTCCTCTTTAGTTCGAGCCCTCTGCCGCCGACAATGGCGCATGAGGATCAAAGTCCTCCTGCGGCTCGGGGATTGACCGCCAGCATGCCCGACGCAGATTGAACGGCGGCCTCACGGCCGCCGTTCGCTTTTTCGGATTCGGTACCCTGTGCTTGCCGGGCGCATTCGTCTAGTGGCCTAGGACGCCGCCCTCTCACGGCGGTAGCACGGGTTCGAATCCCGTATGCGCCTCCTGTGCTTGCGGCTGTAATCGGGGGCCCCAAGAAAGGTCTCGGACAGCCTCCATCGCTTTCGACGTGTTGTACGCCCGCAGGTA
>JAIBJP010000069.1 GCA_020029625.1 Actinomycetota bacterium
GGCGTCGTCGGTGTAGCCGGACATGTAGAGGATCCGCGTGTCCGGCCGCAAGGCGGCCACGCGCTCGGCGAGGGCCCAGCCGCTCATCTGCGGCATGACGACGTCGGTGATGAGCATGTGGATCGGCCCCCCATGTCGCCTGCACACGCCGAGGGCCTCCTGGCCGTGACGCGCTTCCAGCACGGTGTAGCCGCCCATCTGGAGGATCTCGCGTGCCAGGTCCCGAACGCCTTCTTCGTCTCGGAGCGCTTCGCCGATGTGCCAGTGGACGAGCGGCTCGTTGCCGAGCTGCCACCCTCGAGCCGAGCCAGCCGGCGCTCCAGACGCTCGATCTGCTTGCGCAGGTCCTTCAGCTCGTCGGCTGCGGCGAGTCCTATCTGGGCGAGTGTCCGCCGCGCGCCCGCGTCGACCTTGCCCTTTGCGGATAGCGCCTTCCCGAGCGCATCCGTCACGCGCGGATTGTTCGACAGCTCGTTCGCCAGCCGGTTGACCGCTTCCTCGCCTCGCTCTGCGAGCCGTCCGACGAACCCGCCCTCGTCAGGCTTCCTTTGCCCTGTGGCCATGTGTCGTCCTCCTTGGGTTTCGAGCGCACCTTACCCGCCTGGTACTTGCAGGAGGGCTTGACGAAACATCATCTGTGCCGCCGGAGGGGCGACGTTCCGCCAAAACCTCCTATGAGGCCCTACGCGTGAATGTTGACCGGCGAGCCGGTCTCGGTCGCGCGGAACAGGCGGCGGAGCAGACGGTTCTCGATGCGGATGCAGCCGTGGCTCACCGACCTCCCGACGGACGAAGGGTCGTTCGTCCCGTGAATCGCGATGGGACCACCCTGGGCCCAGTCGATCAGGACGGGCGAGAAGGCGCTGATCCCGATCCCCCCGGCACCGTAGGGACCGGATGGGTCGGACGCGTGTAGTCGCTGGTTGACGTAATAGCGCCCGGTCGGCGTCGGAGTCCCCGGCGCGCCGACACCGGCCGTCGCCGCCAGGACGAGCCGTCCGTCTCTGAAGAAGGAAACGCGACGCTTCGACAGGTCGACGTCGAGCCTGGTTCGAACCGCACGCACCGTGACGGCATTCGCGGCCACGAAACCGGTTGCACCGTTGGGGCGAAGCGGCAGCTGCACGCGATACCAAGCGGGCCTGCACTCTCGGTCCCGGATGACGGCGAGCACCCCAAAGACCATGCTGACACCATTCCTGTTCACGCTCGCGAAGCTGTGCCGCGGGCGGCCTCCGGGCTCCTTCACGGCCTGCACGGGGCCGCTCGCGTACGCCGCGTACGCCGTTGTCGGGTCGCGAAGGGGCACGGCCTGATCCCCACAGCCTTGCCCGATCGCCGTCTCACCCAGGGCCACCGGGGTCCCGATGAAGAAGAGTGCGAGGAGAGCGGGTGGTAGCCACCACCGCATGCGCTCAAATGGTAGATGGTCAGGCCGGGCGGCGACCGGGCCACGGGAACCGCTTGCGGAAAGCGACTCGCGCCAGGAAAAGAGTAAACGCCAGGATGAGTACGAGGGGCGCCGCCGTTGCCAGGACGATGAACGTCCAGCCGAGAACGGCGAGGAAACCGGAGGCGGCCTTGCTCCACGCGTCGAGGATTCCGAAGTGGTCGCCGCGGCTCGTCGGCACCGGCAGGACCCGCTCGTGCAGGTCGAGCGAGATCGTGGAAAACGCGACCTGGTCGTCCAGGTACTGAAGGCGCCCCCGCGCCTGCTCGAGATCGAGCTGCACCTGACTGAGCTGCTGCTGCACGGCCAGAGCTGCCCCGACTGTGTTAGCCCGGTCGAGGAGCTCGAGGAGCTGGCTTTCGACCGCCTGGAGCTGGCGGATTCGCGCGCGCAGGTCGACGTACTCCTGGGAAACGTCCTGGCCGTTCTCCCGGCGTGACTCCACCCGGCCGAGCGCGGCCAGCGACTTCATCGCCTCGGCGTAGTTCCTCGCCGGGATCCGCAGGACGAGTGTCCCGCGCACGAGGCGTTGCGTACTTCCCTGCGAGGCGGAGGAGCTGACCACGAAGCCTCCGAGCCCGGCTGCGATCGAGCGCGCCTCGTCGACGGTCTCGTCGAAGCGGCCTCGCTGCATCGAGAGGCGCACCGAGGAGGTCTGCACGACCTGCGGCCCGATCTCGGGCACGCCGGAGACATTGCGCTGCGCCGAAGGGAGCGCCTTGTCCGCCCCGGCCACGTTGCCGGAAACTGCGGATTCAGCCCCTCCGCCCGCTTCGAAGTCTCCCGTTACCCCAGCTGCGCCGCCACTGTCCTCTCCTCCGCTGCTGCACCCTGCCACCGCGACTGCGGCGAGAACCACCAAGACGATGAAGACGAGCTTGCGCATGCTTCCTCCTTCGTGTCGTTTGCTTCGACACGAGCGCGGCTGCGAAAGTTCCCGACCCGTGGAGGGCTTCAACTTCGCCACCGACCTCAGCGTCCGCTTCAGCGAGACGGACGCGCAGGGGATCGCGAACAACTCGGTCTACCTCAACTGGTTCGAGGTCGCTCGCATCGCCTACCTGGCCCGCTTCCCCGGCGGGTACCGGGGGCTTATCGAGCAGGGCGTGGAAGCCCTCACGATCGAGGCGCACGTCCGTTACCTCGCGCCGTGCGGCTTCGACGACGCTCTGCGCATCCATACCCGGGCCACGGAGCTCCGCGGGGCACGGTTCCGTTTCGAGTACGTGATCGAGCGGACGAGCGAGCCGAGCGCCACGATCGCCGAAGGCTGGACGGCACACGCCTGTGTGGACGCGACGACGCTGCGCCCGACGCGCATGCCTGCCTGGCTGGCCGAGGGCATCGCAGCCGTCGAGGGCGGCTAACTCTTTACGGATCCGTGGTCGTCCCGGTCGACGTGCCGGTGGTGGTGGCGCGCGTCGTGGTTCCGGTCTTCGCTGGCGTAGTCGCTCCCGGCCGCGGCTTCGTGCCGACGCGGACGACCTTGGGCTCGGAGACGTATGAGGAGTACCACGTCGCCTCGTACAGGAGGCGGTCGCGCTTGTCGTAGACGAGACGGCGCACGGAGACCGAGCGGGAAGGCGATCCGGGCTCTTCGACGACCTGCTCGCCGACGTAGAGCTTCGGATCGAGGATCTTCTTGACCTTGGGCGGGCCCGTCTCTCGCAGCGGTGAGGTCTTCGTCTCGACTCTGCGGTGCACCGGCGTCCCGAAGAGCCTGACTGTCAGCGAGGAAGACCCGACGATCGTCTCGAGCAGGAGCCAGTGCCCGGTGTCGTTTACGAACTTGAGGTCGGTGTCGGGGTAGTTGACCGTCGCGTCGCGCCCGAGCGGATAGTGGTCGATGTACAGCGCGTGGTTGTGCCGCTCGCTGACGGGGAGGCCTCCCTCGTAGGCGGCGTTGAAGACTGTCGTGGAGACCTGGCAGACGCCGCCGCCGAGGCCGTTCTTCAGCTCTCCGTTGATGATCACCGGCGCCTCGAGGAAGCCCTTGGCCGCATTGCGGTCGCCCGTCGTCTTGTTGAAGGAGAAGGTCGAGCCTGGGCTGATCAGATGCCGGTCGATCAGCCGCGCGACGAGCCGGACATTGTGGATGCGGTTCGCCTCTCCCCCGTAGAAAGTCGTGTAGCCACCGACGAGGCCGGTGATGCCGAGCGACTCGGCCTTCTCGGTCGAGAGCTGCGGCTCTGCGGCGACGACCATGAGCTCGGCCTCACGATCGGTGGCCGAGAGCGCGGCGGCGAGGAAGGCGCCCTGGGTCGCCGGCACGTCGAGGCGTCGTCCTTTCCGCGAGGGGATCATCCTCGCCCGTCCCGAGCTGGCGACATTGAAGGCGACCTCGCGGGGAGGCCTGCCGACAGCCTTGCCGAGATTGGCGAAATAACGCCGGGCCGCCGGCCCGCCGATGCCCAGCTGCCGCTGCCCGTCCTGGGGAAGCTTGAGGAAGGTCGCGATCTGGTCCGGGGGGACCGACCAGTGCACGCCCTTGTACACGAAGCGGACGGGTGCCGAGAGCGCAACTCGTACCTGCTCGGCGACGCGGGCGAGGGCGTCGGTCGTCACCGCGGGCGGATCGATGACGACGGGAAGCGCTACCGGACTGCGCTCGAACCCGGACAACGCGCCCACGATCGTCCGCGTCGCCGCCTCGCGGTCGAGCTTCCGGCCCGCCTCACCCGGTACGACGACCGGCTCGCCGTTTCGCATCACGATCGCGGCTTCGCGCCCATGCACGTCGACCGTCCGCGCGATCGAGCGGAGACGGCGGTCGAGAGTCCGCTCCTCGTAGCTCGCTCCAGGCTCGACGTTGGCGCCGAGCAGCCGCAGTTGAACCCGCTTGAGCCCGCGGAGCGGTATCGCCCCGGCGCCTTCCTCCAGGCCCTGCCGCACGGCGGCGGCCCAGTCGACCCGCAGCGCGATCTGAGCCGGGGCGATCGGCCAGCTACGCCCGCCGGCCTTGAAAGCAACGGGGACGGCTGCCACTCTGCTCGCGCGAGCGGCCAGCTTCAGCTCCGCCTGCTTGGCCGTGAGGCCCCCGACGTTCAGATCGGCGACCGTCACACCTGCCGCGATGCGATCGGCGGCTCCCGCGAAGACCACCCCGACCGCCAGCAGCGCGACGAGGAGGGCAGCCGCTGTGGCGCCGAGCACCTTGAGCCCGCGTCGGACCAGGGCCGAATAATCCCGCTGAGCAGGGGTAGACCGACCCCGACGGATCGGCTCGACGCCGACATCCGCTCGCATCGAAGCGGCGAGTCTAACAACGTCAGGGGTTGCCCAGACCCAAGGAATGGCGCAGGCGAAGGACGCGGGCGACGTGCTCGTCCAAGAGACCGCGTCGCGCGAGCGGAACCAGTGCGCGGATCACCCGACCTGCGTCGGCCCCGTTCGTGAAGAGGAGGAGATCGGCTCCCGCGCGGGTCGAAGCGAGCGCGCCGAAGACCGCGTAGCGACTCCCGAAAACCGAGAGAGAATCGGTGATGGCGACCCCCTCGAACCCCGAGTTGCGAAGCAGCCGGTACGCCGCCTGATTGAACGAGGCGCGCCGCGGTCCAAAGCGTGGGTAGAAAGCGTGTCCAACCATCACGCAGGGAACGCCCGCCCTCACCGCTGTGCGGAAGGCCGCCAGCTCTCGCGGAACGACGTGGGCACGGACATGGGGCGATTCGTCGGTCGAGACCCGAGCAGTTCCCAGGCCGGGGAAGTGCTTCACGCAAGCGCCCGCGCCCAGGCCGCGGGCGAACGCGAGCGCGAACGCCGGCCTCGCGAAATGACGCGATCCCAGCGGCCCGCCGCGGAGGTCGAGGACTGGCGCCAGGTCGACGTCGACCCCCGCGCGGCGGAGAGCAAGCCCGGTCGCCCGTCCGGCCCGAAACGCGGTCCGACGATTCGAAAAGCGGACCGCGGCCGTCCGTGGCGGCAGCTTCTCGAAGGTCGAGGACGTGCCGCCCTCCTGGTCGACGAACACCAGGGCTCCCTTCGGCCTCCGCTCCCGGACGCTGTGGTCCTGCACGAGTACGCCGGCTACGCCGCGTGGGGCAGGTAGCCCGGAGACGACCACTAGCGCCGCTTTCTGGCGCGGTGTGAGCGGCGGAAGAGCCGGCGACGACCCGGGCGCCGCGACGAGGGCGGCGACCGCCTGAAAGAGCGCTGCGAATCCCAAGGGTTCCCTAGACTAAATCCCGTGGATTTCGAGCTGAGCCCGGAGCAACGCGAGGTGCAGGCGACCGTTCGCCAGTTCGTCGACGACCGCATCCTCCCGAATGCGATCGAGAACGACATCAACCACCACCTCGACCTGGGCGTCATCGAGGGAATGGCCGAGCTCGGCCTCCTCGGCATCACGATCCCGGAGGAGTACGGCGGCGCCGGCCTGGATTTCGTCTCCGAGGCGCTCGTCTGCGAGGAGATCGAGCGCGGAGAAGCCGCCTTCCGCACGCTCATCTCCGTCCACGTCGGCCTCAACTCGCTCGCGCTGCTTCGCTATGCCGACGAGGAGCAGAAGGAGCGCTACCTCGGGCCGCAGGCTCGCGGCGAGAAGCTCGCGTGCTTCGGGCTGACCGAGCCGGCCGCAGGCTCGGATGTCGCTGCAATGAGGACGAACGCCGGCCGGCACGGTGACGGCTACATCCTCAACGGCCAGAAGAACTGGATCTCGTACGCGGCCGTCGCCGACCACGCGCTCGTCTTCGCCAAGACCGATCCGGACGCGAAGCACAAGGGCATCTCCGCCTTCATCGTCGAACGGGAGTGGCCGGGCGTCTCGACCCAGGAAACCGAACACAAGCTCGGCATCTGGGCGGGCTCCACCGGGGAGCTCTTCTTCGAGAACGTCGAGGTGCCCGCGGAGAACCTCGTCGGCGAGGAGGGTCAGGGGTTCGAGATCGCCATGTACGGCCTCGACCAAGGTCGCTTCACCGTCGCCGCGGGCGCCTGCGGCGTGATCCGCGCCTGTCTGGAGCGCTCGGTCGAGTACGCCCGCGAACGCGAGACCTTCGGCAAGCCGATCGGCAAGAACCAATTCGTGCAGGACATGATCGCGGAGATGGTGCTCGGTTACGAGACCTCGAAGCTGCTCGTGATGCAGGCCGGCTGGCTCAAGGACAAGGGCGTCCGCAACACACGGGAGACGAGCCTCGCCAAGTGGCACGCGACGGAATCGGCTTTCCGTGCCGCCCATCTCGCCATCCAGATCCACGGCGCGTACGGCTACTCGGGCGAGTACGGGATCGAGCGTTACTTCCGCAACGCCCGCGCCCCGATCATCTACGAGGGCACGACGCAGATCCACCAGATGATGCAGGCCGAGCACGCCCTCGGGTACCGGAACCTGAACGGGCGCGACGGCGACATCTCTCCGCTCGCCTCATGGGGCCCCGCGCTGTCGCAGTCGCGATAGCCGCTGTCGCGGCGATCGCGATGATCCCGTCATCGACGGCAGCGCCGCCCCGGGAGGCCGAGTTCGTACCGGGACGGTCGCTCGCCGGAGTTCGCGTCGGGATGACGCCTGCACAGGTTCTGCAGGCCTGGGGCAAGCGCCACGGGGTCTGCCGCAAATGCCCCGACAGAACGTGGTATTTCAACTATCGCCCCTTTACTCCCGAAGGCGCTGGTGTGGCCTTTCGCCGCGGTCGCGTGGTGCATGTCTTCACCGTCTGGCGCCCGTCCGGCTGGAAGACGCCCGAAGGCCTCGTCCTCGGCGCGCCTGCCTCAGACGTCTCACGGACGTACGGCTCACTCGACCGCCGCCCGTGCACGGGCTACCACGCGCTACTGAAACCGGGTAAACGCGTCGAGAGCGTCTTCTACGTCTTCCGCGACAAGGTCTGGGGCTTCGGCCTCATCCCGAAGAACGCGTCGCCCTGCCTGTAACGCCGGCTTCGGCCTCCGCCAGCCTGAGAACAAACGGAATCGCCGCGAGGATGGGGACGGCCATGGCCGGCCAGACAGCCGCATAACCGTCTGTCGCAGAAAGGTAAGGCCGCAGGATGTCGATGGCCGCGCCGGCGGCCAGCGGCCCGATGATGAGGCCGATCCCCTTGGTGGTCGTGGCGAGCCCCGTGATCGTCCCGCGGTCCGTCGACGGGATCACCTTGAACAAAAGGGCCCAAGCGAGGGTCATGACCGTCCCGCCCGCCATCGCGACCGGGAAGATGAACCCGTAGTACCACCAGTGCCAGTTAGTCGCGAAACCGGCACCGAGCAGGCCGAGCCCGTAGATGACGGACGCGCCCAGGATGACGTTCCCGAGACCCCAGTGGTCGCCGAACCGGGTCGCGATGGCGGCGGACACCACGTAGCCGCCGGCCACAACCGCGAGCACCGTGGCAGACACGTAGAGCGGCTGGTTCAGCCCCTTGATGATGTAGAGGACGACGAAGGTCCGCATGCCGGCGAAGGTGGCCTCCCAGGCCGTGTTGGCGATGAGAAAGTGGCGGACGTTCTTCTCCCGCCTGACGACGCGCCAGGGGGCGGCGAGGAACGTTCGCAGCCGCTCGTACTGCGGCGGGCCGGCCGGGGGCTCGTCCACGAGCAACACGACCGCTCCGCAGGCGAGCAGCGTGATCCCAGCGGCGAGGACGAATGGAAACGGCTCCCAGACGCTGAAGAGGAAGCCCCCGCCGACGAGCGCGCCGCCCAGGGCGGCTCCGCGGAAGAGGTGTTGGACTCCCTGTGCGCGCCCGAAGTAGGTGTCGGGGAGCAGGTCCGGATAGAGACCACGGTACGGCGGCTCGTAGATGTAGTAGGCGAAGAAGAAGGCGAACAGCGCGGCGGCCGTCCCTACGAAGCTGTGCGTGAAGGCGACGAGGGAGAGCGACACGGCCATCGGGCCGAGGGCGAGGAGCATGAACGGCCGGCGGCGCCCAAGCGACATCTGCGTCGCATCGCTCATGGGCCCGACGAGCAGCGGCAGGAAGAACGCGAAAACGCCCTCGGCGGCCAAGACGAGCCCGACGAGCGTGCTCGAGTCGGTGAACTTCTCGAGGAGCGGCGGCAGGTAGGCGGCGACCGTCGTGATCGACCACGCCAAGCCGAAGGCGCCCAGGCCGAGGAACCAGATGAGGCGGTTGAGGGGCCGGGCGAGGGAGAGCTCCAGCTCGGGCCGCTCGACGACATGGAGAGCGGCGCGTCTACGAGCCATCGGCGGTGAGTCCCAGGAGCGCCGGCAGAGCAAAAAGCGTCGGCAGCGCGTCGTCGCGCTGATGGTTTCCCTCGCGGTCGAGGAGCAGGGCGCGGATCCCGAAGGCCTCCGCGCCGGCCACATCGTCGTCGGGTGAGTCGCCGATCATCACGACTTCGCCCGGCTCCACTCCGAGGAGGTCGAGCACGGCCTGGAAGATCGTCGGGCTCGGTTTCACCTTGCCGTGGACGCCCGACGAGACCCAGGCGTCGACGTCGAGCGCGTGATGGCGAACGAAGGCGTCGAGGTCCCGGCTCGTGTTCGAGACCAGGCCGATCTTCAGACCCTCTTCTCGCAGAAGAGCCAGAACGGGTAGGACATCTTCGTAGAGCTCGAAGTTCTCCGATTCGAGCCAGCCGTCGGTGATGGCCACGGCGACCTCGCGGCACCTCTCCCCTTCTCCACCCATCCCGCGCACGATGTCCTCCGTGAAGCGAACCCAGACCTCCTCGTCGTGGTCGAGCTCCGGGTGATGTTGGAGATCGAGGAGCGCCGCGGCCCGGGCGTCCGCGTAGCGGTCGGGATCGAGCTCGAGGCCGAAGCGCCGCCCGGCGTCCCGGTAGCCCTCGGGCCCGAGCAGCGGCCCCGGCTTCGCGATCGTGAAATCGACGTCGAAGAGAACAGCCTTGAGCTTGCTCACGCCGCTGGGGCTTCGCTGGCCAAGGAGGCAAGCCCGAGGGGCGACGGACACGACGGACAGTGCACCGCACGCACGGCCTAGCCCCGAGGGCGCAGCATCCTGCCGCCAGCGGTGCCAGGCGGGCGGCGAAGCCGGGCTTCGCCCGGCTCAAGCTGGCCGCCGCCCAGCGGCGTGAGGGTCAAACCTCCGTTGGCCATTGATAGGCCTCTGGCTGGCGGTTGGCGAGCGAGGGCAGGCGGCGGCGGATCTCCTCGAGGCGGCCGCGGTCGAGCTCGGCGGCGATCACGGTGTCCTCGTCGGGAGCCTGAGCGACTACGACGCCCCAGGGATCGACGATCGACGAGCGCCCGTACGCGGCCTTGCCTTCCGCGAAGCTCCCCCACTGGTTCGCGGCGACGACGTAGCACTGGTTCTCCACGGCGCGGGCGCGCAGGAGCAGCTCCCAGTGGTCCTTGCCGGTGTAGAGCGTGAAAGCGGCCGGCACCGTCGCGACCTCGCAGCCTTCGAGCGCGAGGATGCGGTAGAGCTCCGGGAAGCGCACGTCGTAGCAGATCGTGAGACCGACCTTCCAGCCTTCGACCTCGCACGTCTCCGGCCGATCCCCGGGCTCCTCGGTCTCGGATTCGCGGTAGACCTGGCCGCCGACCTCCACGTCGAACATGTGGATCTTGCGGTACACCGCCGCCGTCTCGCCTTCCGGATCGAACACGGCGCAGGTGTTCGAGAGCTTCTCGCGTCCGTCCCGGCGCTCGACGATCGAGCCGCCCACGAGCGTGATCCCGTGTGCGCGAGCCCAGTCGCTCATCGCCGCAAAGGTTTCGCCGTCATCCAGGCTCTCCGCGATCGAGCGCATGAAGTCGGGTGGCCCGAAGCCGTTCCATTTCTCCGGGAGGAGAACGAGGTCGGCTCCGGTCGCCGCAGCCTGGGCGACGAGCCGTTCGGCGCGCTCGATGTTGTCGGCCTTCGATTCGGTCGCGTTCAGCTGAACGCAAGCAACCCGCAGAGAGGAAGCCATGGGCTCAGGATAGCCTGGCGGCATCCGGACTCCTGCCCAGATCCTGTCGGAGGCGCACACAATTGCGCTGGTCGGTGCCTCCCCGAACCCCTCGCGGCCGAGCCATGGCGTCATGCACTACTTGCTCGCGCAGGGCTACCGAGTGATCCCGGTGCGGCCGCTCGTGAAGGAAGTCCTGGGCGTTCCCTGCGTCGCCTCCCTGGCCGAGATCGAGGAGCCGATCGACCTCGTGGATGTCTTTCGCCGCGCGGAGTTCTGCCCCGCCGTGGCCGAGCAGGCCGTGGCCGCCGAGGCCAAGGCTCTCTGGCTCCAGCTCGGCATCGTGTCGCCCGAAGCCCGGGCGATCGCGGAGCGCGGCCGGCTGGACTACGTGGAGAACGAGTGCACCGCGATCGTGCACCGCGCGATGCGCCAGGCTATGTAGAGGTTCTACATAACGGTTCGAAGATGACGTTTGACTCCTTCGCTGCCTGGGGTAACTAAGCAACCGCTGCGGCAGGCTCTGGCGGCGGAGATTACGGGGGGTGATGACAAGGAGCCGGCCCACAGCGGCGGCTTTCGCGTGCCGCAGCGCAGGCTGGTGTGCATGGGATGCAATGACGACTGCCGCCGACTGCGGCAACTCGAAGGGGGACGGTGATGAAACGATTTTTCTTGATGCTCTTTGCGGTACTGGCCGTCGCCGGCGCCGCACCGATTGCGGGGCTCGCCGACTCCGGCAACCCGCCTCCCACGCTGAGCTTTTTCTCGGGCGGCCAAGGAGCCCACGCTGACTGGCTGGCCACCAGCGATCAGCCGCCCGGCGACACCGACAACCAGGCCATCCGACTCCTGACCACCGACGGCG
>JAIBJP010000020.1 GCA_020029625.1 Actinomycetota bacterium
GGACACGCCCTTCTGGCTGGCCACCTTGCCCGACGAAGGCCCGCGAGGCGGGTTCTTCCGGGACCGCGAGCCGATTCCCTGGTAGCGGCTAGGAGGGTTGGCGGAACGTCACTCGTCGCCGGGACGCGCTGGTCGTTCCGAGGCGAGGACGCAGGGAGCCCCGTGTCATTCTGAACGCGGATGCGTTGGGGGCGACCGAGGACACAGCCTCAGGGCGAGCGGCGCGCCTCCGGCGGCACAGCTGATGTTTCGTCAAGCCCTCCTACTACGCCGCGAGCGCGCGGGAGAGCCGCTCGACGCTCTCGGGGACAAGGCTGTAATAGGCCCACGTTCCCCGGCGGCTGACGTCGATCAGTCCGGCCTCGCGGAGGATGCGGAGGTGGTGTGAGATCGTCGGTTGGGAGAGCCCGAGGTCCTCGAACGCGCAGACGCAGACCTCGCCGGCGCCGGCGAGGCGGTTGACGATGGCGACGCGCGTGGGGTCGCCGAGCGCCTTGAAGCGAGCGGCGAGCGCGGTCCGGGCCTCGTCAGAGAGGGGAGGCGCGCCGGGCGCGCAGCAGGAAGCCGGAATCGTCGCAAACGTCTTCATTGACATTTATCAATATAACAGTAGGCTGAAGGCCAACTGAGAGAGGAGGATGGAATGCCCAACTGCGACTCGGATTGCTGCGGGGAAGGCTGCGACTGCGGCTGCTGCTAGAGCGAACCGCGGATCCGTCCGCCGGAAGCCTCACGATCTCCCCAGTCCTGACAAAGGGGGTATCCGTGTACGGCTTCCGTTGGGAACGGTGGTCCGCAGTGGCAGGCGTGCTTTTCGTGGCGCTCTTCGCTATCGCTCTCGCGCTGTCCGGCAACACAGGCGACAACCCGACCGAGGTAACGAATTGGTACGCGGACGACGGGAACCAGACCAAGACGTTCGTGGCCTGGTTCCTCTACATCGGGTCGGCCATTGCCTTCCTGTCCTTCCTGGGCACGCTGCGCGACATGCTCATGCGCGCGGAAGGTGGGCCCGGCACACTGTCCGCCCTCGTCTTCGGACCCGGGATCGCCTTCACCGCCCTCTACGTCGCAGCAGTGTCGCTCCTAGCCGCGCCCGCCGCCCTGGCCGGCGACAGCGACTTCAAGCTGGATCCGAACACCGCGCAGATGTTCACGAACGCGGGCTACCTCATCCTGGTCTCGGGAGTCATGCTGGCCTCGATACTCGTGCTCTCCGCCTCGACCGCGGCCCTCCGGACGGGGGTGCTGCCCGCCTGGCTCGGATGGACCGGCCTTGTCGTCGCGGTCATCATGCTCTTCGCCGTCTTCTTCATCCCCATCCTGATCTTCGTGGCCTGGGTGCTCGTCGTGAGCCTCCTGATGGTCGTAACGGCCTGGAGAGTTCGCGGGAACCCGCCGCCCCCCACGACTACCGCGGTGGGCTGAACCGGACGTTGATGACGTCGCCGTCGTCGACAGCGTAGGTCTTTCCTTCGAGACGCATGAGGCCCCTCCGGGCGGCCTCGGCGTGCGAGCCCGACGTGACGAGGTCGTCCCAGCGGATCACCTCGCAGCGGATGAAGCCGCGCGCGATGTCCGTGTGGATGCTCTCTGCGGCTTCGAGAGCGTTCTGCCCGCGCCGGAGCGTCCAGGCACGGGTCTCCGTGTCCCCGGCGGTGAAGAACGTCACGAGGTCGAGGCCTTCGAACAGGCGCGCGACGACGTCAGAGAGCGCAGAGGGCCCGTCGCGGAACTGGTCTGCCTCCTCGGCAGGAAGCTCTGCCAGCTCGGCTTCGAGCTTGAGGTCGATCGCGCCGGGGCCGTTGCGGATCTCGACGAGCGGCTTCGTCGTCAACGGCTCCAGCTCCGGCGGAAGCCCTCCGTAGTCGCGGAGGGGCCGCTCCCCGTCGATGTGGGCCAGGATCCGCTCGAGCTCGGCGACCTCCGTCTTGAGCGAGGGGTCGCCCGACTTCGCCTGCTTCTCGACGCGCTCCAGCCGCTTGGCGACGTGGTCGCGGTCCGCGACCAGCAGCTCGAGCTCCAGCATGGCGAGGTCCTCCTCGGGATTCCGCGTCCCCGACCAGTCGTCGAGGACCACGAGGAGGGCATCGACCTGGCGGAGATTGCCTAGGAGCTGTGCGCCCGTCCCGGGGACGTCGACGACGCGAATCGTCGCCGGCGTCACCTTGGCGGAGCCGACGACCTGAGCCACCCGCGCGAGGCGGTCGTCCTCAATCGGTGCGATGCCGACGTGCTCCTTCCCCGAAACCTGCCCGGCGGCACCCGTCAACGTCGTGAAGAGAGTGGTCTTGCCGGAGTTCGGCAGGCCGACGATGCCGACTTCCAGGGGCAACCGCGCCTACGCAGTCTTCGCGAGCTCGCGCTCGAGCGAGGCGAGGGCTCGGTGCTGGAGCGACTTGATCGCCCCTTCGGTTTTCCCGAGGATCATCGCCACGGCGGCGTTCGGGAAGTTGAAGACGAACTTCAGGATCAGCACCTGTTGCTGGTCGGTCGAGAGCCCCTCGATCATCTCGAGCATGCTCTGCCGCCCGATGGAATGAAGCGCCTCCTCCTCGGCTGAGCGCTCCTCCGAGCCGGGCGGCTCGGGCGGCTCCTCCTCGGGCTGCCAGCGCCTGTTCGCGCGAAAGTGGTCCATGGCGAGGTTGTGCGCGATCCGAAAGAGCCAGGCCGAGATGGGCACCTTGCGCCACTCGAAGCGCTCGATCGACTCGAGCATCTTCACGAAGGTCTGGTTCGTCAGGTCTTCCGCGTCGTGGCGGTTGCCCACACTCATCTGCAGATAGCTGTAGATGCGATCGAAGTGCATGAGATACAGCTCTTCGAGCGCCTCTCGGTCCCCTTTTTGAGCCCGCTCGACGAGGCGGCGGACGTCCGCCGCTCTGGTCGCTTCATCGTCCACGAGTGGGGATTTACCCTACGCGGTCGGCCCGAAGCCGATGTGCACCTCCCGCGACGTGCGGCGCACGTAGACGACCTTTCGGAGAGCGACGACGTAGGTCTCGTCTTCGGTCTCCAGGTCGAAGACGAGCTCGTCGCCGGCGAGCGCGGCGCGGAAGCCGTCGGCTGTCTCCACGCTCACGGTCCCGCCGATGATCTGGCCACCTTCGAAGGCGATGTCCAGGCGGACGTGGCCGTCCGCGGCTGTCCTAGGCACCGATCACCTCCACGAGGACGCCCTGAATGGAATCCGGATGGACGAACGAGACTTCGTGGCCTCCGAGGCCTGGACGAGGCTCCTGGTCGATCACCTCGGCGCCGGCAGAGGCGAGTGACCGCAGCGCGGCAGCGACGTCGGCCACCTCGAAAGCGACGTGGTGCATGCCCGGTCCACGCTTGGCGAGAAAACGTCCCACGGGTGTGTCCTCGCCGAGTGCCGAGACCAGCTCAATGCGCCCGTCGCCGATTCGGAGGTAGGCGGCCTCCACGCCCTGGTCCTCCATGCGCCCGCGCAACTCGATCCTCGCGCCGAAGAGTCGCTGGTACGTGCCGACGGCTGCGTCGAGGTCCTCGACCGCGAACGCGACGTGATGGACGGAGCGGACCTCCACGCTCCGATCCTATCGGCGGGGACGGGCCCTAGTGGTCCGGGAGCTGGACGACCTTGCCGACGATCGCGGAGGCGTCGGACTCCGGCTCGACGTTGACGAGCAGGTCTTCGAGCTCGGGCCGCATGAGCGTCTCCTTCTCGATGAGAACGAGGGAGAGCATGTCGAGGGTCTTGCGGTGCTTGGACAGAAGACGCAGCGCCTCGCCGAAGGCGTGGTCGCAGAGACGGGCCTGCTCCTCGTCTCGCAGGCGCTTCGTGTGCTCGGAGAGCGCGTAGTTGTCGGCGCGCACCGTCCGCGAGGAGACTCCGTCGCCCATGCCGTACTCGAAGACCATCGACCGGGCCAGCTCGGTGACGCGTTCGAGGTCGTTCGCGGCGCCGTTCGTGACCGCGCCGAAGACGATCTGCTCGGCCGCCCGCCCGGCGAGCAGAACCTTCATCAGGTCGAGGAGCTCGTCCTTCGTGTGGAGGTAGCGGTCCTCCTGGGGCGTATTGAGGGTGTAGCCGAGGGCGTGGCCGCGGGAGACGATCGTCACCTTCTGCACCGGCTGCGGGCTGCCGACGAGGTGAGACATGAGGGCGTGGCCGCTCTCGTGGTAGGCCAGGATCCGCTTCTCCTTCTCGGTCACGACCCGGCGCTGCTGAAGCCCCGCGATGACGCGCTCCATCGCCCCGTCGAAATCGGCCTGCCGGATGTCCTGCTGCTGCGAACGGCCCGCGAAGATCGCCGCCTCGTTGCAGATGTTGGCGAGGTCGGCTCCCGTCAGCCCGGCGGTCTGCCGGGCGATCGACTCCAGGTCGACGTCCTCCGCAAGGGGCTTGCCGCGGGTGTGGACGCGGAGGATGGCCACTCGCCCGGAAAGGTCGGGAGGGGCCACGAGAATCTGGCGGTCGAAGCGGCCGGGGCGGAGCAGGGCGGGGTCGAGGTCCTCGAGCCGGTTCGACGCGCCGATGATGACGACCCGGTCGGGGCCGCGGAAGCCGTCGAGCTCCACGAGCAGCTGATTCAAGGTCTGGTCCTGCTCGCGGTTGAAGCCGCTGCCGGTGCGCCGAGTGCCGACGGCGTCCAACTCGTCGATGAAGACGATCGCCGGCTCGTTCTTGCGCGCCTTCTCGAACAGCTTGCGGATGCGGGCTGCGCCCAAACCCGCGAACATCTCCACGAAGGCCGATGCGCTCTGGGAATAGAAGTTGGCGCCGGATGCGTGCGCCACGGCCTTGGCGAGCAAGGTCTTTCCGGTGCCGGGGGGTCCGTAGATGAGGATGCCCTTGGGGACGCGGGCACCGAGCCGTCCGAAACGGCGGGGGTGCTGGAGAAAATCGACGACCTCCTGGAGCTCCGCGGCGGCCTCGTCGACGCCGGCGATGTCGTCCCAGTCCACTGAGGATTTCGAATCGGGATCGATCTCCGCCGGCTTCACGCGCGGCATGAAGGCCAGCGTGCGCCAGAGGAGGTAGATGATCAGCGCGAAGAAGACCAAGGGCAGCCACGTGAGCGCAGCCCCGGGCAACGACCCCAGGATGTCGACGATCCTGTCCACCCCGGCTTCCATCGGCCAGGATGGAGTCGAGCTAAAGCACCAGCTCCACCCGCTGGTTAGGCCTGTACCAGCGGCCGACCTTCGCCGACGGCAGTCCGTCCGTGAGGACGATGTCCGCGGTGAAATCGTTCTCGCCCCGGATCAGCGCGGAGCCGACCCCATAGGAGTCGACGGGGACACCCCGAGCCTCGAACTCGCTGATGCGCACCGCGTCGAACCCTCCCGAAACGACGATCTTGACCCGCTCGAAGCCCGCTTCGTCGAGCGCGTCGCGCACCTTCCGCACGAGCCGCTCGTTCACGCCGCGGGGGTCGAAGTCGCCCATCTCGCCCCAGAGGGAACGGTCGACCAGCGTCCGTGAGGTGTCCAGACGCACCCCCCAGAGGCGGTCGCCAAGCGCGCGGGCGACCTCGAGGGAGGTCTTGACCGAGTCGTTCTCGAAGTCGACCAGGACGACGATGTTCACGTCTGGCTCGTTGCGCTCGGCCCACTCGGAGAACTTCGTCGCCGCCAGGACCGTGTTCGCGCCGTAGGCCGCGATCAGGGCGTGCGGGACGGTGCCGACACCGCGGCCGCCCCACCAGGAAGCCTGCGCCTCGGTCGAGACCCCGATCGCGCCGGCGACATGGGCCGCGTAGCCGTCCCCCGTCTGGACGCGGTGATGATCGTGACGCGCCGGGAAGAAGAGGATCGGCTTCCCGTTTGCGGCCTCGACGACCCGGCGGACGTTCGTCGAGACGAGCGTGCGGCGGGCGAGAACCCCGAGGTAGACGGTCTCGAGGTGGGCGAAATCGGTGTAGTCGCCCTCGATCGTCATCACGCTCTCGTACGGAGAGATCTCGTCGCCGTCGTAGAGGGCGTGGACGGTGAGCGCGTCCCAGTCGTGCGAGCAGAGCTTCAGGACGGCGATGGCCTCGTCCATGCCTCCGAGCACCGCCTGCCTCTTCTGGAACACCTGCATGACAACGCGGGGGTGTCGTCCGTCGGCGCGCAGCGTCTCGCGCGCAAAGTTGAAGTAGACGTCGGTGTAGTAGCCCTCCCGCATCTTCTCGACCGGGAGGTCAAAGATCTCAGGTGGGAGGCGCCTTTTCCGCTGCTCGGTCTGTGTCGCCATTTGCAGGAGATTCTAGGCGGAGGCATTCCCGCAAGGCCGCTTCGGCCACCTCCAGCTGCTCGGGAGTCGGCTCGGCGGTGACGAAGCGGTGCTGCAGCTCGTGGCCCGGCTTGGCGAGCGCGCGGGCGAGCGGATGGCGGTCGTTACGCACCATCCACGAGAAGATTTCGAGCGAAGCTGCAATCGCCCCCACTCCCGCCGCGGCGCGCGCGAGCGGCCGGACCTGCACAGGCGCGCGGGAGGCGAGCATGCTGCCCGCAGCGCTCGTGACGAGCAGCGGCCCGAGAACGTGGGAGCCGCAACGCTCGTGCTCCTTGGCCCGATCCTCGCCGTGCTCGTACGTGCCGATGGCGATGTGCTCGGCGCCGTGGTACTCGGCCAGATTCGAGCCTCGCAGGGCCATGGCCGCCGGTCCGACGGCGAGGAAGGCAGCGACGGCCTCCTGGGTCAGCGGGGACAACCGACTCGCGCGCACGAGGCGCAGACCCAGCGCGCTCCCGACCATGGCGCCGGCTACGCCGGGACGCTGGAACGGGAGCTCGGCGGACGGCAGACGGCGCCGAATCTCCGGAAGAAGAGCGAAGACCTCGGCCAGCCGGGCCGGTCCGCGCAGGAGCGGGTTGCGGACGTCGACCGCCCGGAGCGGCTTCTGGCCCGATGCGACCTCGAGCGTGCCGTCCTTCCCGCGCACGGCGCAGGCCCAGAAACGAGGCCCGTGGACGAGCACGCCGTTGCCGAGCGCCATTCCGCCGAGCCGCATTCGCTCTTCGCTCATGCTTCGAGTGTACGCACCAGGTGACAGAGGAAGCGGGTTCCAAGCTCCAGGTCCTCGACCGCGACCCGCTCGTCGGCGGAGTGGATGAGGCGAGCGGCCAGCTCCGAGTCCATGGCTCGCATGGGGAAGAACCCGTACGAGACGGTTCCGAAGGCTTCGCGCATGAAATGGCTGTCCGTGAAGCCCGGCACCACAACCGGGGTGAGGATCGCGCCCGGATCCTCCCCTTCGATGAACGACTCGATCGCAGCCCAGAGCGGCGTGTCAAGGGGCGAGGAGGTGCCGCCTACACCCTCGATCCATTCGAGCTCGTACTCGCCCTCGCCGAGACATTCGCGGATCTCGCGCTCGGCCTCCTCCTGAGTCTGCCCCGGCAAGAGGCGGCAGTCGCAGTCGACCTCGCAGAGCGCGGGAATGACGTTCCGCTGCTTCGAAGCCTCGATGATCGTGGGCGAGACGACGAAGGAGAGCATCGGCTCGACCATGGCGCGCACGGCGGGCTCGAGCGACGCGAGCCGTTCGGGCAGCTCGGCCGGGTCGGGGACGCCGCCGAGCGCGGTGAAGAACGCCTTCGTCTCGGGGAGGAGCCGCGGGGTCGGCCGAATGCGGCCGAGGCGCTCGATGAGGGGAGCGGCCTTGACCAGAGCGTTGTCGGCGATGCCCGGCATGGACGCATGCCCGCTCCGTCCGTGCACCCGGAGGAGAAACGGCGAGCTCATCTTCTCGGCGGTCGAGCAGAGATAAATCGTCTTCCCGTCAACGGCCACCCGATCGCCGCCGCCCTCGTTCACGCAGTAATCGGCTCGGACCGCGTCCGGATGCTCGCGGCAAAGCCAGGAGAGGCCAAAGTCCTCGCCGACCTCCTCGTCCGCGCAAGCCGCGAAGAGCACGTCGCCCGCCGGCTCGAAGCCCTCCCGCGCCAGTGTCGCCAGCGCGACGGCGCTCGCCGCCACCTGGCTCTTCATGTCGAGAGCTCCCCGTCCCCAGACGTGGTCGTCGTGAAGGTCCCCCGACCAGGGATCGACCGACCACTCGCCGGGATCGGCCCGGACGGTGTCCGTGTGGGAGAGAAGCATCAGCGTCGGCCCGTCTTCGCGCCCCGGCAGTCGCGCGACCAGATTGGCGCGCTCGGGCACCCTCGCGTAGAGCTCGCATGCAACCCCCGCGTCCTCCAGAAAGCCACGCAGAAGCTCTGCCGCCCGCGTCTCGTTCCCCGGCGGGTTGACGGTGTCGAGCCGGATCAGCTCCCTGAGGACGTCGACGGCCTCGTCCCGGAGGGATGCCTGCGCCATTCTCGGAGCATACTTTCGGCGATGAGCGATCTCTTCGCCGACGCGGCGCGTGAGCGGTTACCGGGAGTGGCCCCTCTGGCCCTGCGCCTGCGGCCCGAACACCTCGAGGATTTCATCGGGCAAAGACAGGTTGTGGGCGCGGGCTCGGCGCTCGCCCGCGCCATCGCCGAGGACCGCGTCGCCTCCTCGGTCTTCTACGGCCCGCCGGGGAGCGGCAAGACCACCCTGGCGCGCATCGTGGCCGCGACGACCGGCTCGGCCTTCGAGGAGCTCTCCGCGGTCTCCGCCTCGGTCGCCGACGTCCGGGCGGTGATCGCTCGGGCGACCGAGCGCCTGGGCACCGGCGGCCAGCGGACGATCCTCTTCCTCGACGAGATCCACCGCTTCAACAAAGCGCAGCAGGACGCGCTTCTCCCCGCGGTTGAGACCGGCCTCCTCGTGCTCATCGGAGCGACGACGGAGAACCCCTACTTCGAAGTCAACTCCGCACTCCTCTCCCGGGCGCAGATCTACGAACTGGAGCCTCTCTCCGTGGAGGATCTCGCGGTCGTCGTTCGCCGGGGGGCGTCGGAGCTCGAGGCGGAGGTGCCTGAGGAGCTGACCGCGTTGATCGCACGGAAAGCCGGCGGCGACGCCCGGGCGGCTCTGAACACGCTGGAGCTCGCCTGGCAAACCGCGCAGGCCGAGGGAACCGCGCTCGAGGGGCGGCATGTCGAGGACGCGGCGCGGCGGCGCCCGGTCGTCTACGACAAGGGCGGCGATGCGCACTACGACTTCATCTCTGCGTTCATCAAGGCGATCCGCGGTTCGGATCCCGACGCGGCCCTCTACTACCTCGCAGCCATGCTCGAAGGAGGGGAAGACGCTCGCTACATCGCACGGCGTCTGATCGTCCACGCCTCCGAGGACATCGGGATGGCCGATTCCCACGCGTTGCTCGTCGCCGTCGCAGCGGCGCACGCGGTCGAGCACGTCGGCCTCCCCGAGGCACGCCTCAATCTCGCTCACGCGACGATCTACCTCGCCCGGGCGCCGAAGTCGAACTCGGTCATCACCGCCATCGGAGCCGCGACCCGCGACGTCAGCGAGCACGGGGCGCTGCGACCACCGAAGCCGCTTCGCGACGCGCACTACCGCGGTGCTAAGAAGCTCGGCCACGGTGAGGGCTACGTCTACCCCCCGAACGACCCGTCCGGCTACGAGGTCGACAACCTCCCGGACGAGCTCAAGGGCACCACGTACTACGAGCCGTCCGGCAGCGGCGAGGACACGGGCTAGTGCGCCTCCACACCCACGAGTGGGGCGATCCGGACGCCCCTCCAGTCGTCTGCCTGCACGGAGTCACCGGACACGGGGACCGCTTCCGAAAGCTGGCCGAGGAGCGGCTCGCGCGCCGGTTCCACGTGGTCGCGCTCGACCTCAGAGGACACGGCCGTTCGACGTGGCACGAGCCTTGGGATCTCGGCACGCACATCGCGGACGTGCTCGAATCCGTCGAAGGCCCCGCGACGTGGATCGGGCACAGCTTCGGCGGGCGCCTGGTCATGGAGATCACGGCGAAACGGCCCGAGCTGGTGCAACGCGCCGGGCTGCTCGACCCGGCTATCTTCGCCCCGCCACAGATCGCCCGCGGGCTGGCCGAGGAGGAGCTAGTGGAGCGCTCGTTCGGCTCCGTCGAGGAGGCTATCGCTGCCCGCGAGGTTTCCGGCGGATTGGTCTCGACGCCGCGGGCGCTGCTCGAGGAGGAGATGAGCGTCCACCTCGCCGCCGGCGAGGACGGGCGCTTCCGCTACCGCTACTCCCAGCCCTCGGTGGCCGCCGCCTACCTCGAGATCGGGACGCCTCCGCCCCCCTACGAGGCGCTCCGTGTACCGACCTTGCTCGTTGTGGGCGCCCACTCCAAGATCGTCAGCGCGGGTGAGTCCGAGCTCTACCGCGCTGCGCTCGGAGACCTGCTCAGAGTCGTCGTCGTGCCCGGGGGTCACATCGTCCTCTGGGACGCCTTCGACGAGACCGCCGACGCGGTCGAGGAGTTCCTCGCCGACTAGAGCCCGTCTCAGAGGATCCGCTCGCCGAAGACGCTCGCGGCCAGGTCCACCGCGAGGAGGCCGGTGGCGTTCTCCCGGTCGAGGATGGGATTCACCTCGACGACTTCGAAGGAGGCGAACCCGCTCCACTCCGCGACGAGCTCCATCGCGAGATGGGCCTCCCGGTAAGAGAGGCCGCCGCGCACCGGCGTCCCCACTCCCGGTGCCGCTTCGGGGTCGACCACGTCCATGTCGAGAGACACATGGACGAAGGGGGCGCCGGAGACTCGCTCGAGCGCCTCGCGCACGACGGGCTCGACGCCACGGCGGTCGAGGTCGGTCATCGTGTAGACGGCGATGCCCAGCTCGTTCACGAGCTCCCGCTCGCCGGCGTCCAAGGAGCGGATCCCCACGAGCGCGACGTGCTCGGGATCGAGCGCCGGGAGCGGCCACGCCTCGCTGGCGAAGGCGTCCGGGGCCAGGCCGAGAGCCGCGGCGAGCGGCATCCCGTGGACGTTTCCGCTCGGCGAGGTCTCCGGCGTGTTGAGGTCGCCGTGCGCGTCGAGCCACAGGACTCCACCGGCTCCATGGAGCGATGCCAGGCCTCCGAGCGTCCCGATTGCAACTGAGTGGTCGCCGCCCATTACGACGGGCACTAGGCCCTCGCGGGAGGCGTGCGCGACGCGACGCGCGATGCGCTCGCAGGCCTCCTTGATCTCGCCGAGGAAGCGAGCCTTCGGGTCGCCCTGTTGCGCAGCCTCCGCGACGGCGACCTCGACGTTACCCCAGTCGGAGATGGTGAGCCCGAGCGCCGCGAGCCGGTCGTCGATCCCGGCGTAGCGAATCGCGGACGGGCCCATGTCGACGCCGCGCCGCCCGGCGCCGAGATCGAGCGCCGCGCCGATGATGGCCAGCCTCCGGTCGGTCATGCGGCGGGAGGCTAGACTGTCCGCGCGCGGCGAGGTAGCTCAGTTGGTAGAGCACACGGCTGAAAACCGTGGTGTCGCCGGTTCGATTCCGGCCCTCGCCATGCTCTCTTGGGGAAGCAAGTAACTATGGTTTCACGGTTCGATTCCGGCCCTCGCCACTTTGCGGCTGCTCGTAACCCTCACGCCCGGCACCTCCTCGGACACGATCGTCGGACGCCACGGGGACGGCTGGAAAATTCGCGTCGCGGCGGCGCCGGAGCGCGGGCGGGCGAACGCGGCGCTGGTCGCTCTTCTCGCCGAGACGCTCAATGTCCCGCCCACTGCGATTCGGGTGGCGGCCGGTCAAACCTACCGCTGGAAGGTCGTCGAGATCGACGGCCTCGACGAGGGGGAAGCCGGGCGGCGGCTCGAGGCCGCCGCCCGGCGCTAACGGCTTGCGCAACCAAAAAACGACGTCCGGGCCGGTGCTACCGCGCCGCGGACGTCGCTTGGCGGGCATCCTAGACCAGCGCCCCGCGGGTGGCAAGAAGCGCGCTCCCTTCGCCTGCGGTCAGCTCTTCGAAGTCGCCGAAGCCGAGTGGAGCGAGGCGATTGCGCAGAGTCTCGGGCGTGACGTAGATCGGCGTTTGCGAGCCGAACGAGGAGGCGGCGGCGATGCGGCCGCCCGGCGCGGTCACGCGTGCGAGCTCTTCGAAGAAGGGGATCATGTTCAGCAGCACGACAAGGTCGAAGGCTCCGTCCTCGAACGGAAGCCGGGAGGCGTCCGCCACCTCGAACCGCACGCGGCCCGAGAGCTCGGTGGGCAGCACCTTCCGCGCTTCCTCGATCATCGCTGGCGAGAGGTCGACGCCCACGACCTCAGCCTCCGGAAAGCGGCTGGCGACGACGCGGGCGGCCTTTCCGGTTCCCGTCCCGAGGTCGAGCACGCGGCGTGGCGGGGACGGGAGGCGCTCAAGGGCCGCATTGAGAGGGAGCAACGCCTCCGGCCCGAGGCGACCCTCCCAACCGGCGGCCAGCCGGTCGAACTGCCGGCGCAAAGGACCGCGGAAGAGCCCCCAGACACGCGGGCGGGCGACGACTGCGCGCGTGGTCAGGCGGGCGAACCGACGTCCGGCCGCCAAGACGAGCTCGCTCACGCCGACGACAGCAGTACCTCCTGCCCCACCCGGAGCGAGAACATCCGGGCGGCGTTTCCCTGGTTGATCGCCAGCGCGATGTTCCGGTAGGAATCCTCGTAGAGGACGATGTCCCCGGTGCGGACCTC
Organism: Actinomycetota bacterium; assembly: GCA_020029625.1. Lineage (GTDB taxonomy): Bacteria > Actinomycetota > Thermoleophilia > Gaiellales > Gaiellaceae > JAIBJP01. The sequence goes on from JAIBJP010000020.1 coordinate 12,493, forward strand.
GGCGAAGGTCCGCGCAGCGACCGCGAAATAGCGCTCGAAGCGCACCTCCACCTCGACCTTGGTCCCCGGGAGGATTCCCACCTTCTCGAGATCCTTGCTGGTCAGGTTGAGCTGGATGTTGCCAAAGCGGTCGATGTAGAGCGCGCTGGCGCGGATCCTCGCGGTCCCGATCTCGGCGACGGGCAGCTCGAGGCGCGCAAGCCCCGCCGGGTCGAGCGCGGGGCCGAGCTCACGGAGCTCGACGCCGGCCGCCAGGTGAGCCCCGGCGGGCGAGAAGATGTCGCGGCCGTGAAAGGTCCGCGACACGGGAGTGAGCATGTAATTCTCGTTCGCGATCACGACAGCCTCCTCGATTCCGCCCAAGCCGTCGGCAGCGACGAGCAGGAGTCCATTGTCGGGCCCGACATAAAGGCGCCCGTCGCCGCCTCGCAGGGCGAGCGGCTTCCGCTTTCCGCCGACGCCGGGGTCGACGACGGCCACGTGGACGCCGGCGGGCATGTAGGGGAGTGTGTTGGCGAGGACGAGCGCTCCCTGCAGAACGTGCTGCGGAGGGATGCCGTGGGTGATGTCGATCACCTCGACGTCCGGCGCGATGCGCTTGATGACGCCGCGGCACGTGCCGACGAAGTCGTCCTCGAGTCCGAAGTCGGTCAGGAGGGTGAGGAACCGGCTCGCGATGCGGCGAGCTTAACCGCTCGGACGAGGCCCTCCAGGTCGTGCGTCGCCGCCTCCCCGGCGATCTCGAGCCCCTGTAGCTCGGCCTCGGCGCTCGTCACGGGCCCGATGGACACGCAGGGGATGCGGGCGCCGGTCTCCGCGAGGGCCTTGGCGGCCGAGGCCGAGGCGATGACGACGAGTTCGCCATCGGGAACCGCGTCCGGGCTGAGCCGCACCGTTCTGTAGAGCGGGACGAAGTCGGCGTCGAGCTTCCGAACGAGCACGCCCCGCGCATCCTCGGCGCCGGCGAAGAGGACGCGGCCGGCGGGGCGCGGCAGCTCCTCCACGAGGCCCTCTTGCGTGGAACGACGTGCTACGAGGTCGGGCTCCACCCCGTGAGCGCGCAGGGCTTCGGCGGTGCCGGGCCCGACGACCGCCACCCGGGGAAGCGGGCCCTCGAGCCGGCGCCAGAGCTGCTCCACGCCGTGCCTGCTCGTGAGTACGAGCCAGTCGTAGTCGCCAGCCTGCACAGGCGGCCCGTCGAGCGGCTCGATACGGATCAGGGGGCACTCGACGACTTCGAAACCCTCGACGCGAAGCCGCTCGCCGAGCCGAGGGTCGGTGCCGGTGACGACGACTTTCACGGAACCGCGGCGAGGAGCTCGTTCGCAAGCGCCACAGGATCGTCGCCGCGGCGGCGCTCGACCCAGCTCCCATCCTCTGCAGCGATGAGGGCGGTGAGCGCCTCCCCGTCGTGGTGGGCGGCAACCGGCGCCAGGCATCCGCCGCCGATGTGGGCGACGCAAGCCCGCTCGGCGGAGACTCGGCGCCGAGTCTCCGAGTGGTCGGCGAAGGCGACCAGCTCCTCCTCCCCTTGCCTGACCTGCAGGGCAACGGCCCCTTGCCCCGCCTCCGGAACGAGCTGGTCCGCATCGAAGCGGTGGCCGATCTCGTTCGCCAGGCCCAGCCGGTCCAGGCCGGCGGCCGCCAGCACGACCGCATCCAGTCCACGCTCGCCACGCTTGCGCAGGCGCGTGTCGACGTTTCCACGCAGGGGTTCGATGGACAGCCTCGGCTCGAGGGCGAGGAGTTGCGCCTTTCTGCGCGCGGATGCCGTTCCGATCCGCATTCCAGGGCGGAGCTCGCCGGCTCCGCAAAGTGCATCGCGGGCATCTTCCCGGGCGAGGAAGGCGCCGATCGCGAGTCCATCGGTCGCGGTCGAAGTCATGTCCTTCGCGGAGTGGATTGCAACGTCGACGCGACCCTCCAGCAAGGCCTCCTCGATCTCCTTGACGAAGACGCCGCGCGCGCCGATCTCGCCGAACGGCTTCGAACGGTCGCGGTCGCCGGTCGTGGTGATCGGGACGAGGGCGACGTCCAGCCCGGGGTTCGCTTGCCGCAGAGCCTCGGCGGCGAGCTCGGCCTGGGTGAGCGCGAGCCTACTTCCGCGGCTTCCGAGCCGGATGATCATCGTCCTCTAGGGCGAACAGGTGGCGGATCGCGTCCGCGTAGAGAACGCCGTCGGCCGCGGCAGCCGCCTCCTTCATCCGCACCGTCGGCGGGTGGAGCAGCTTGTTGACGATCTGGGCCGTGAGCGACTCGACGGCCCGCCGCTGGCTCGGGGACAGGGACCCCAGCCGCCCCTCGGCACGGGCGAGCTCGTCTTCGCGGATGGACTCAGCCAGAGCGCGGAGCGACGCGATCGCCGGCACGACGTCCAGGGAGAGCTGCCAATCGCGGAATCGCTCTGCTTCGTCGGCGACGATCGCCTCTGCGCGGACGGCCTCCTCCCGCCTCCCGGCCACACTCTCCTCCACGACTCGCTCGAGGTCGTCGACGTCGTACAGGTAGCAGCCTTCGATCTCGTTGACAGCCGGGTCGATATCGCGCGGCACTGCGATGTCCACGAAGAAGATGGGGCGTCCCTTGCGCGCCCGCATCGCCCGCTCCACCTGCTCGGCGGAGAGGACGTAACCGCTCGCGCTGGTGGAAGCCACGACGACGTCCGCATTCTCGAGCTCGGCCTCGACGGCGTCCAGGCCGGCCGCGCGGCCCCCGAAGCGCCGGGCGAGGCGCTCTGCCCGCTCGACGGAACGATTCGCGACGAAGACGCTGTCCACGCCGCGCGAGATGAGGTTGACGGTGGCCAGATCGCTCATCTTCCCCGCGCCCAGGACGAGAATCCGCCGCCCTTCGAGAGTCCCGAAGACCCGTTCGGCGAGCTCGGCTGCAGCGGAGGAAATCGACGCCGGGTTCTCACCGATCGCGGTCTCTGTACGTACCCGCCGGCCGACCCGGAGAGCCTGGCGGAAGACCCGGTGCAGGACGGGCCCTGCGGTGTCGGCCTCGCGCGCGGCCTCGTAGGCTCCACGCACCTGCCCGAGGATCTGCGCCTCCCCGGGAATCAGCGAATCGAGGCCGGCGGCCACTCGGAAGACATGCAGAGCCGCGGCCTCGTCCGTGAGCGTGTAGAGCGCGGGGGCGATCTCGCTCTCGGCGAGCCCCGCCAGGGCGGTCAGCTCTGCGAACGCGCGGGCTTGCGCCGCCTCATCGTCGCCGTGCGCGAGGTAGAGCTCCGTGCGGTTGCACGTGGAGAGGACGACGGCTTCGGCGTCTGCACCCGCGAGCCGCTCCACCAGTTCGCGGTTCTCGGCCGCGCTCACGAAGAGCTGCTCGCGCAGCTCCACCGGCGCGCGATGGTGGGAGGTGCCGACGAGGACGAGTCTCATCGCGTCACACTAAAAGTGGGAGACGGGGACGAGGGCTGCCACGACGAAGGCGATGCCGGCCAGCGCGAGATAGGCGGTTCGTCGCCCGCGCCACCCGGCCTGGTAGCGCAGGAACAGGAAGCCCGTGTAGGCGACCCAGACCGCGAGCGCGACGGCCATCAGCGCGTCGAAGCCGCCGCCTTCGAGCGTGAGACGGACGGCGCCGACGGCGAGCCCGAGCGTGAGCGCCGGGACGGCGACAGCCACGGTGCGTGCGGTCAGGCGGTCGAGCGCCTCCTGCGAGGGAGCGCGCTGCCGGAGCAAGCCCGGCGCGTGGCGCTTCAACCGCCGTTCCTGCCAGAGATAGAGGCCGGCGAGGCCGGCGGCGAGCGTGAAGCCTGCGAACGCGGCCAGCACAAAGCCGACGTGGAAGGCAAGGAAGACGTCGCCGAGCTCGCTGCGGCTGTGCGAGCCGGCGCCCCCGGCGGCCCATGCGACCACGAACAGCGCGACTGCGAGCGGCATGACGGCGAGACCGAGGAGCCGGAAGGGCGAGCGGCAGCCCCAGACGAGATACGTCCCCACCACGAGCCAGACGAAGAGGTTCAGCGAACCGGCCCAACTTCCCCAGGGGAAGCCCTCCGCCCGGGCGGCCTGGGCCGCCAGGAGCCCGGTCTGCGCGAGCCAGCCCAGCCGGACACCCCAGATCGCGAAGCGGGCCAGCCTACCGGGCCGAACCGAATCGCCGAGGTAGGCGACGGCTGCCTCCACGTAGCCCGCCAGAGCCGGCCAGAACAACATCGCCGCGAGCTCCACTACGCCGCCCGCTTCCGCTCGTCCTCACGCCGACGCGCGAGCTCGGCGAGCTCCGCGACCTCGCGCTCGAGGCGCCCGAGCTTGAACGCATACAGCACGACGTAGAGCAGGACGACGGCCAGCACGACGAGGTACGCCGCGGTGACGTATTTCTCAGCAGTGCTCACTGAAGGGCTTCCCGCAACTCGCGCAGGCGCGCGTCGAGCCGCTTCCCGGTGAGCTCGTTGGCGTAGAGAGAGCCCGCCAGCGCGAGCATCCCCGCGAGGCAGACCAGGAAGGTCAGGAGCTGGCTCCCCGTCAGCCTGTTCTGGACGTCGTGGGTGAAGACGACGGGGTGGACGAGGTCCTCGGCGAGCCGGATGGCGAGGAAGCTGATCGGAATCAGGGCCACGCCGAACAGCGTGTAGACGGCAGACATGTTCGCGCGCCGCGGTCCAGGCTCCACCGAGTAGCGCAGCATGAAGTACGCGGCGTAGAAGAGGAAGAGGACCAGGAAGAGCACCAGCTGACGCGACCCCCAGACCCACCAGTGGCCCCAGGAGGTGCGTGCCCAGATCGACCCGGTCACCAGAGTCAGGATCCCGAAGATCACTCCCATGTGCACGGCCGTGTAGCTCTCCAGGTCGTAGCGGCGCTCGCGCGTCCAGAGCAGGCGCAAAGCCTTCCACGCAGCCCAGCCGAAGCAAGCGTAGGCGGTCAAGGCGATGGGGACGTGGAAATAGAAGATCCGCTGCCGGAAGCCTTCGACCGGCGCGTTCGGCACCCAGTAAAAGGCCAGGGACGTTCCCGCGAGCAGCAGGCAGCCTGCGGCCGCGGCGAGAACGACGTGCTCGTTATTCCGTAACGACGTACTCAAAGCTCGCCCAGGACAGGATCGCAAAAACGGCGTCGTACAGACCCAGGAACGCGAGGTAGCGCCCTGGATCATCCGTTGCCGACGCTCCCACGCCGCCGACGACGATGGGGATCACGAGCGGAAGAAAGAGGACGGGTAGCAGAAGCTCTCTGGCACGGCCGGCGGCGGCCATCGCCGCGAGGAGGGTGCCGACTGCGGCGAGGCCGAGATCTGCCAGGGCGACGGCCGCCACGAGCTCCCACCCGACCGGCCGGAAGAAGAGTGCGTAGGCGGGGAGCGCTACCACCTCGGCCGCAACGAGGAAAGCCACCACCCCGATCACCTTCCCGAGCCAGATCGCGCTGCGGTCGCACGGAGCCAGCACGAGGCCGTCGAGAACGCGCTCCTCACGCTCGGCGACGAAGGCGCGGACGAGCCCTAGGAGCGCAGTGAAGAGGAGGGCAACCCAGAGCAGCCCGGTCTCTGCGGTCGCCGACGCCTCGGAAGGAAGCGCGAAGTGGAAGACGACGAGTGTCGAGACGACGAAGAGGAGCATGGCCGGAACCGTGTCCCGCGAGCGCAGCTCGAGGAGGAGATCCTTCCGGGCCAGCGCGAAGACGTCGCCGAGATAGGTCATGCGAGCGAGAGCGCGGCCGTTGCGAGGGCCTCGACCCGCTGGGGCGCGTGAGTGGCGACAACGAACGTCCGCTCGCCCACCAGGCTGTCGAGCTCGTCGTCGAGCAGGCGCGCGCCCGCGTGGTCCAGCCCGGAATACGGCTCGTCCAGAAGGAGGAGCCGCGGGTCGTGCAGAAGGGCGCGGCAGAGTGCCAACCGCTGGGCCGTTCCGCGTGAGAGCGACGCGACCCGCTCGCGCCGCGCCTCCCAGAGCCCGAAGCGCTCGAGCAGCATCCCGATGCGCTCGCGCCGCTCCGGCACGCGGTACAGGCGTCCGTAAAGGTCGAGATTCTCGAGCGCGGTCAGCTCCCGGTACACGAGCGGCTCGTGCGCCAGGTAGCCGATCTCGCCCCGGTCTGCCTCCACCGCCAGCTCGCCGGCCGTGGGGGCGAGCAAGCCGGCGCAGAGCGAGAGTAGCGTGGACTTGCCGGACCCGTTCGGACCGGTGACGAGCAGGAAGCCCCCGTGAGGAACCTCGAAGTCGACGTCTCGGAGCACCCTCTTCAGGCCGAAATCGCGCCCCAGTCGGCGTGCGGTGATCACAGCAAAACGTCTCCGAGCACGAAGGCGAAGAAGGTGACGCTGATGACTCCGTTCATTGTGAAGAAGGCCATGTCCAGCCGCCGCCGGTCGCGCGGCGAGACGAGCGAGTGCTCGTAGAGCAGCAGGGCGGCGACCGCAGCCACCCCGATCCAGTAC
>JAIBJP010000070.1 GCA_020029625.1 Actinomycetota bacterium
GCCGCCTTCTGGATCTCGTCGTAGAGCTCGGCCATCAGCGGCTCACCGGTCGACCTCTCCCATGACCGTGTCCAGGGAGCCGACGATGGCGATCAGGTCCGCGACCAGGGCGTCGCTCATGCACGTCGCCGTGGCCTCGAGCGCGGCGAACGAGGGAGCGCGGAACTTCACGCGCCACGGCTTCGGTCCCCCGTCCGAGACCACGTAGCAGCCGAGCTCGCCGCGGGCGGACTCGACGGCGACGTATACCTCGCCCGGGGGCACGCGGTAGCCCTCCGTCACGAGCTTGAAGTGGTGGATAAGGCTCTCCATCGACGTATGGAGCTCGTGCCTGGGCGGGAGCACGATCTTGCGGTCGTCGACGATCCACGGCCCTTCGGGCATGCCGTCGAGGCATTGCTGGACGATGCGCGTCGACTCGCGCATCTCGTCCATGCGCACCTTGTAGCGGTCGTAGACGTCCCCGTTCTCGTACACGGGGATGTCGAAGTCGACCTGGTCGTACGCCAGATACGGCTCAACCTTCCGCAGGTCCCAGTCGACGCCGGAGGCCCGTAGGACGGGGCCGGTCTGCCCGAGGGCGATGGCGTCCTCCGCCGACAGGAGCCCGAGCCCTCGCGTCCGTTCCAGCCAGATCTGCTGCCGGTCGAGGATCGCCTCGTACTCGTCGATCCGGCGTGGGAAGTAGTCCACGAACTTGCGGCACTCACTGAAGAAGCCGGGCGGGATGTCCTCGGCGAGCCCGCCTGCCTGGAAGTAGCGCGTGTGCATACGGGTGCCGGTCACCAGCTCGAAGAGGTCGAGGACGGCGTCCCGCTCGCGGAAGCAGTACCAGAGCATCGAGATCGCCCCGATCTCGAGGGCGCCGGTGCCGAGCCAGATCAGGTGCGAGTGGATCCGGTTCAGCTCGCAGAGGAGCATCCGCATCCACGTGGCCTTCTCCGGCGGCTGCACCTCGAGCAGCTTCTCTATCGCCAGGACGAAGACGAGCTCGTTGTACTGGAAGGAGAGGTAGTCGATCCGAGCCGGGTAAGTGATCCCCTTCCACCACGTCTTTTGCTCCATGTTCTTCTCGAAGCCCGTGTGCAGATAGCCCACGACCGCCTCGAGGCCGACGACCTGCTCGCCGTTCAGGTCGACGATGAGCCGGAGGACACCGTGGGTCGACGGATGATTCGGCCCGAAGTTGACCTGAAGGATGTCGCCCTCCTCGCGCAGCGTCGGATCGACGTGCAACACGGTGGGAACCGGAGACGGGATCCGCGTCCCCTCGTAGATCTTCGCCCGCTCGACGACTGCCACTTCCTACTCCTCGCTCGAGAAGCGCACCGGCTCGCCGCCGAGCGGGTAGTCCTTGCGCAGCGGATGGCCTTCCCAGTCCTCCTCCATGAGGATCCGCGTCAGCTTGGGATGGCCTTCGATCCGGATGCCCATCAGGTCCCACGCCTCGCGCTCATGCCAATCCGCTGTCGGCCAGACGGGAGTCAGGCTGGGGACAGCGTCGCCGTCGTCGCACCAAACCTGCAGTCGTAGCCTTGAGGCCCCGGCCGCGCCCGAGGCCAGCTTGACCAGGTGGTAGGAGACCGAGAAGCGCTTCGACTTGGGTTCGGGCTTCCTGGCGAGGCCCCACGAGCCGGGGCGGTTGATGTCGCGGCCGGTGTCGCTGCCCCAGTAGCCGGCGACGGCTCGCTCGTTCCAGCCAAGGTAGTCGGTCGCCGCGACGTCGGCGAGGAAATTGAATCCGAGCTGATCGCGAAAGTGAAGCGCGGCGTCGACCAGCCGTGCGGGCTCGACGACGACAGTGACTTCTCCATGCTCCTCCGTTTCGCGGAGGAACCCTGGCACAGCCTTCCACGTCACGTCGTTCGCGGCCTTTCCCGCGGAAAGCGCGCAGCATTTTTCGCGGTGATCAAGAGGCGACGTCCCGGATCTCGTACGCGGGCGGAACGCCGGCGATGACCTTCTCCTGGAGGCGGACTATGCCCTCGAGGAGGGCCTCCGGCCTGGGCGGGCAGCCCGGGACGTGGACGTCGACCGGCACGATCTTGTCGACGCCCTGGAGGATCGCGTAGTTCGCGAACATGCCGCCTGAGCTCGCGCAGGCGCCCATGGCGATGACCCACTTGGGCTCGAGCATCTGGTCGTAGATCTGGCGCAGCGGCTTCGCCATCTTGTGCGCCACTCGGCCCGACACGATCAACAGGTCGGCCTGGCGAGGCGAGGAGCGAAAGACCTCGGCGCCGAAGCGGGCCACGTCGTAGCGCGACGAGACGATTGCGATCATCTCCATCGCGCAGCAGGCGAGGCCGAACGTGTCCGGCCAGATCGAATGGCCCTGGGCCCAGGCGACGGCCTTCTCGACCGTCGTCAGCATGAGCTTGTCTTCCAGATCGCCGAGCTCGCGCTCGAAGACACCCGGCTCCTTGCGGCGCATGAGCAGCCGCTCGGAGTGGAGCCCGTAGTCGGCAAGGCGCTTCTTCCGCTCTACCTCCGCCACTCGAGAGCTCCCTTCTTCCAGACGTAGACGTAGGCGACCGCGAGGATGGCGATGAAGAAGCCGAACTCGGTCACAGCGAACCAGCCGACTTGCTCGAGGATGACGGCGACGGGATAGAGAAAGACGATCTCGATGTCGAAGACGATGAAGAGCATCGCCGTCAGGTAGAAGCTGATGGTGAAGCGCTGCTGCTTCAGGGGGCCCGTGGAAACCCCGGACTCAAAGGGGACGGTTCGCTCGCGTGCGCGGCGAGACGGTCGGGTCGCGAAGACGAACGACATCAGGATCATCGACGCCGGGATCGCAAGGGCGAAGAAGCCGTAGACGAGGAACGGAAACCAGTCGTCCAGGACGCCTAGCGTCACGCCGCCATACTAACCGGGGAGGGGTCTTCCGAGCGCTGTCACGAACTCGGCTCCAGATCGTGAAGTTTCAAGTGCTACAGCTGTCACAAGGTCGAGCCCCTTTTCCAGCCGAAACCCATTGGTACACTGAGATTCGAATGGTCACCGTCACCGACACCGCGGCCCAGAAGATCCGCGAGCTGATGGACTCCGAGCCAGAGGGAGAGATCTCGGTGCTCCGCATCGCCGTCCAGGGCGGTGGCTGCTCCGGCTTTCAGTACGCGCTCGGTTTCGATCGAGGCCCGCAAGACGGCGACAACGAAGTCGAGGTGAACGGAGTCCGGATCGTGATCGATCCATTCAGCGCTCCGTATCTCACGGGCTCGGAGATCGACTTCGTCGATCAGCTCATGGGCGCCGGCTTTGCGATCAACAACCCGAACGTGCAGGCCGCGTGTGGCTGCGGCTCTTCCTTCCAGGCGAAGGAAGGCGTCGCGGAGACCTCCGGCGCCGAGACGCACGCGGGCGGCAGCTGCGGCTGCCATTAGCTTCGCCGCCTCGCGGGTAGCATCCATGCGGGCGTGAGCGAAGGCGTCTCCGACATCACGATCATCGGTGCGGGGCCCGTGGGCCTCGCCGCTGCGTACTACGCGGGCCATCGCGACGCGTCTGTTCGGATCGTCGAGAGCCTTGGGCAGCTCGGTGGCCAGGTAGCCGCGGTCTACCCGGAGAAGCACGTCTACGACGTCGCCGGGCACCCGAAGATCCTCGGCCAGAAGCTCGTCGACCTGTGCGTGGAGCAGGGTCTCCAGTTCGGGGCCGACGTCCACCTCGACGAGGAGGTGGCCGATCTGACGCGGATCGGCCAGAACGGTGAGGAGGTGCTCTGCCTGACGACGAAGTCGGGCCGGCGCTTCCTCTCGCGCGCCCTCATCGTCACCGCCGGACACGGCGCCTTCGAGCCGCGGAAGCTCGCGCTCGAGGGAATCGACGACTGGGAGGGCCGGGGTCTCCATTATTTCGTCAGGCGTAAAGAGGTCTTCGCCGGCAAGTCCTGTGTGATCGTGGGCGGCGGGGACTCGGCCCTCGACTGGACGCTGGGGCTGCAGGACACGGCGGAGCTTCCGATTACCCTCGTCCACCGGCGCGAGCGCTTTCGGGCGCTCGAGACGTCGGTGAAGGAGGCGCGGCGCCTCGAGGAGGAGGGCAAGGTGCGCATCTGCGTCACGTCCGAGGTGCGCGAGATACGGGGCGACGGCGCGATCGAAGCGGTGACCGTGGAGAACACGGCGACCGGCGAGCTCGTGGACGTCGAGTGTGACGCGCTCATCCTCCTGCTCGGCTTCCATTCCCACCTCGGTTCGATCGCCGACTGGGGGCTCGTGCTCCACGGCAAGCGGCAGATCCTCGTCGAGCCGAAGACGATGGAGACCTCGCTTCCCGGCGTCTATGCCGCCGGTGACGTGGCCGGCTACGAGGGGAAGATCACCCTCATCTCGGTCGGCTTTGGCGAAGCGGCGATCGCCGCGAACAACGCGATCGCCGCGATTCGCGGCGAGAAGGTTCAGCCCAAGTACTCGACAGACTAGGCGGGCTACCCCTTCTGGGGGCGTGTGGGCAGCCCGCGGCGTCCGAAACAGAGAACGTGAGCGAGAAGCACGCTGTCGAATGCCTTCGCTGCGGGCACTTCCGGACGATCGAGCGTGGGCGTAGCCAGCGGCTGGAGCCCGGCGAGTGCCCCCGCTGCGATTACCTGGGCTGGGCGCTCATCGCCGACCTCTCGAACCCCATTCGCCGCACGCTGTGCGAGCGGCCGCCAGCGGTCCGCGGACGGCGCCTCCGCGCTGTCTAGACTGGACGACGTGAAGGAGACCGCGCCCAAGGAGCTCTGGGGCGGGGAGACTAAGAAGGCCGTGGAGAACTTCCCGGTTTCGGGAGAGCCGATTCCCATCTCCGTCGCGCGCTGGCTCGGTCGCATCAAGGCCGCGGCCGCGCGCGTGAACGCTGAGCTCGGGCTGCTCGACGCCGACAAGGCCGAGCGGATCGCGTCGGCCGGGGACAGGATCGCCGCGGGCGAGTTCGACGACCAGTTCCCGATCGACGTCTTCCAGACCGGCTCGGGAACGTCTTCGAACATGAACGCGAACGAGGTGATCGCCGCGCTTGCGGGCGAAGGCGTGCACGCGAACGACGACGTCAACATGGGCCAGTCGTCGAACGACGTCTTCCCGTCGGCGGTCCACCTCGCTGCTCTCGACGGCCTGGTGCACGACCTCCTGCCCGCGCTCGGCCGCCTCGCGGAGGCGCTCGATGCGAAGGAGCGGGAGTTCGCCGACCTGGTCAAGGCCGGGCGGACTCACCTAATGGACGCAGTTCCGGTCACCCTAGGCCAGGAGTTCGGCGGCTACGCGGCCCAGGTCCGGCAGGGACTCTCCCGGGTGGAGGTGACCCTGCACCGGGTCGGGCAGATTCCGCTGGGCGGAACGGCAGTCGGAACGGGCCTGAACACTCACGCCGAGTTCGCCGAGCGGGTGCGGACGCGGTTGGCCGCCGAGACCGGCCTCACGATCCTCCCTCCCGCCGATCCCTTCGAAGCCCAAGCGGCACGTGACGCCCTCGTCGAGGTCTCCGGAGCGCTCAAGGTCGTTGCCGTCTCCTTGACGAAGATCGCCAACGATCTCCGCCTGATGGCCTCGGGCCCGCGCGCCGGGCTGGCCGAGATCGTCCTCCCCGAGCTCCAGAAGGGGAGCTCGATCATGCCGGGCAAGGTCAATCCGGTCATCCCCGAGGTGGTCACGCAGGTCTCGGCGCAGGTGATCGGCAACGACACTGCGATCACCGTCGGCGGCATGCAGGGCCATTTCGAGCTGAACGTGTTCGTGCCGCTCCTGGCCCGCAACCTTCTCGACTCGATCAAGCTGCTCGGAAGCGCCGCTCGCCTCTTCTCCGAGAAGTGTGTCGAGGGGATCCAGGCGAATCAGGAGACCCTCCAGCGCTACGCCGAGCTGACGCTGGCCGCGGCGGCGGCGCTGAACCCGTACGTGGGCTACGACAAGGGGAGCGAGATCGTCAGGGAAGCCCTCTCCTCCGGCCGTTCGCTGCGCGAGGTGGCGCGCGACGCCGGGGTGCCGGACGATGTTCTCGACAAGGCGCTGGACTACCGCGCGATGACGCGGCCGCACGACCGCTAGGGACGACGCGGGCAGGAGAGTTGCGCAGGCCCTGGAAAGAGGGCGGGCGTGACGACCGTCACGAAACCGCTTCTGCTTGCAGCCGCTGCGCTCGCTGCCTTCGTGCTCGTCTACCCGACGGCCCGCGAACGCATCCCGTCGCTGCACGTCCTGGGTAACCCCACGACTGGATCGGGCGTCTCCCAGAGCGCGGCGCAGATCTCGCCGGGCGAGTTCGAGCTGATCGAGGCAGGCCGCGCGCCGGCCGCTCTCCGCGCCTCCGTCGGCGAGCCCGCGAGCAAGAGCGAGACCACGGTCGAGGGTCTTCGGCTCGAATGCTGGTACTACGGAGTCGCGGGCTCGACCGGGGCGTACCAGCTCTGCTTCAAGAACGGCCGCCTCGCCACGAAGCTGCGCTTCGGCCGCGGCTAGCCGCTAGTAGGCGACCGCTCCTTGCCCCGTCGCGGCGGCGTGGCGTTGCTCGTCGGCGCGGTACGACGAGCGCACGAGCGGGCCCGAGAACACCGAGCCGAAGCCGAGTGCCTCTCCCTGCTCGCGGAACCAGCGGAACTCGTCGGGGTGGACCCAGCGGTCGATCTGCGCGTGGCGGGAGGACGGCTGGAGGTACTGGCCGATCGTGACGACGTCCACGCCGTGCTCCCGCAGGTCGCGCAACGTCTCGACGACTTCCTCGTTGGTCTCGCCGAGGCCGACGATGATCCCCGACTTGGTCAGGACGGGGTAGTCGGCGACCTCCTTGGCGCGGGCGAGGAGCCACAGCGCCTTGTCGTAGGAGGCCCTGGCCCCGCGCATGCGCCGGTGCAGGCGCCGGACCGTCTCGATGTTGTGGTTGAAGACTTCCGGTCGCTCGGCCAGGACGACGGCGAGCGCCTCCTCCTCGTGATCCAGGAAATCAGGCGTGAGCACTTCGATGCTCGCCTCCGGGAGCTTGTGCTTCAGAGCGCGGATCGTCGCCGCGTAGTGGGCCGCGCCCTTGTCCGGCAGGTCGTCGCGATCCACGGATGTGACCACGACGTGCTGGAGTCCCATCTGCGCTGCGGTCGCGGCCAGCCGAAGTGGCTCGAGGGGATCAGGCGGATGCTCGGGTCTCCCCGAATGGACGTAGCAGTAGCGGCAGGCGCGCGTGCACGTGTCGCCGAGGATCTGGAACGTGGCGGTGCCGCGCCCCCAGCACTCGGCGATGTTGGGGCAGCGAGCCTCTTCGCAGATCGTGTGGAGCTGCTGGCCGTGGATGAGCTCCCGCACCTCGAAGTAGCGGGAGTCCGCGCTCGGCGCGCGCACCTTCATCCACGCCGGGCGGCGAGCCCGCTCAGCGACTGGCTGCGAGCTTTGCATGGGTGGGTTGTGCCCAGAGGCCCGCGCCGTCATCCGCGGGAAGCTCCTCGAAAGCGAGTTGGAACACGTCCTCCAGCGCGGCGGCGGCGGCGGGTCGGACCTCGTCGACCGAGACGGGGCGGCCGAGCTCCCGGGCCATCGTCGTGAAGGCGGCATCCTCGAGGCCGCAGGCGGTGATCCAGTCGGTGAAGGGAGCGGGGTCGAGGTCGACGTTGAGCGCGTACCCGTGCGTCGTCACCCAGCGGGAGATGTGCACGCCGATGGAGCAGATCTTCCTCGGCGGGCTCTGGAGCCAGACGCCGGTGAGGCCGTCGATCCGCGTGGCTTCGATGTCGAAGGCCGCCAGCGTCCCGATGATCGCCTCCTCCAGGTCGCGGCAATAGCGCTTGACGTCACGCCCGTGCCGATTCAGGTCGAGGATCGGGTAGCAAACGAGTTGCCCGGGCCCGTGGAAGGTGGACTTGCCGCCGCGGTCGGTCTCGACGACCTCGACGGCCGCGCCGGCCGGAACGTGGACCTCGCCCCCCTCGGTTCGCCGTCCCACCGTGATCACCGGGGGATGCTCGAGCATGACGACCGTGTCGGGAATGGCGTCCTGCGAGACCGCTCCGGCAAGCGCCCGCTGGAGCTCCCAGGCCTCCAGGTAGGGGGTCTCGCCCAGGTTCAGCAGGTATCCGGGCTGCGGCATGGGCCTATTCGGCCGATTCGTCCCAGTTCTCGAGCCGCTCGCGGAGATCGCGCAGGAAGCGGCCGGCGAGGGCGCCGTCGACGAGCCGGTGGTCGTAGGTGAGCGTGAGGTTCATGATCGAGCGAATCGCGATCGCGTCCTCGCCCAACTCGTCCTCGACGACCCACGGGCGCTTGACGACCGCATACGTACCGAGAATCGCCGCCTGGGGCTGGCTGATGACCGGCGTCCCGTGGAAGGTTCCGTAACCGCCCGGGTTCGTGATCGTGAAGGTTCCGCCCTGGACGTCGTCCGGCAGGAGCTGCTTTTCCCGCGCTCGCGTGGCGACGTCGGCGATCGCCTTGGCGACTCCGAGGAGGTTGAGCGTCTCGGCGTTCTTCACGACCGGGACGATGAGCCCCTTTCCGTCCGCGAGCTCGACTGCGAACCCGAGGTTCACGAACTGCCGTGTGACGATCGAGTCGCCTCGAATCTCGCCGTTGATCCATGGGTAGTCCTTGAGCGTCTCGACGACCGCGCGGGCGACGAAGGCGAGATAGGTCGGGTTCACGCCGTAGGCCTCGGCCCATTCCTCCTTCAGCTTCTGCCTGAGCGAGGCGATCTTCGTCATGTCGACCTCGATCGAGCTCGTGACGTGGGCCGACGTGTCGAGCGAGCGCCGCATGTGCTCGGCGATGCCCTTGCGCATCGCGCTCATCGGCTCCACGGTCTCGCCCGCGGCCGCCGGCGCGGCTGGGGGAGCGGCGGCCGGAGCCGGCGGCTGCTTCTGGGGCGCCGGTGCCGCAGGAGCCTGCGCCTCCTCCTCGGGAGATGCTGCTGGCGCCTGCGCGGGCCCGGATTCGATGTGCGTGAGGATGTCCTTCTTGGTCACCCGCCCGCCGCGGCCGGTGCCCTCGATCTGGGAGACGTCGACATCGTGCTCGGCCGCGATGCGCGCGACGACGGGCGAGACGAAACTCCCCTCCCGTCGCCCGTCGGCGTCCAGCTCGGGCGCGGCGGCAACCGGCTCGGGCGCAGCAGCAACCGGCTCGGGCGCAGCAGCAACCGGCTGGGGCGCGGCAGCTTCCGGCTGGGGCGCGGGCTCGGGGGGCGCCTCCACGGTCTCGGCGGCCTCGGGCTGAGGCTCTCTGGCCTCTTCGACCTTCTCCGCTGTAGGAGT
>JAIBJP010000071.1 GCA_020029625.1 Actinomycetota bacterium
CATCTCGCGTCTGCCCGAGCGCGAGAAGCTCGTCGTGACGCTCTACTACTACGAAGAGCTCACGCTCCGGGAGATCGGCGAGGTGCTGGGCGTCACCGAATCGCGCGTCTCCCAGTTGCATACGAAGGCAATTCTGCGCTTGAAAGCAAGGCTCTCCTCGTCTGTAGCCAGGACCACGAGCGAGTAGATCGCTAGACTCGGCCTCCGTGCCCGCAACGGAGTCCAGCAAGATCCGCAACGTGGCAGTCGTGGGCCATCGCGGCGCCGGCAAGACGTCGCTCGTCGAAGCCCTTCTCTTTCAGGGCGGCGCCACGAATCGCCTCGGATCCGTGGAGCAGAGCTCCACGGTGGCCGACTGGGACGAGGACGAGCAGAAGCGGCAGATGTCGCTCTCGGCCTCGCTCTGCCACGTCGAATGGCAGGACCGGAAGATCAACCTCATCGACACCCCCGGCGATCCAGGCTTCCAGGCGGACACGCTCGCCGCGGTTCGCGTCGTCGAGGGCGCACTGTTCGTGGTCAACGGCGTCAACGGCATCGAGGTGCAGACGAGCCGGCTCTGGGACCGGAGCGACCAGCTCGGGCTCTCACGACTCGTGTACGTGAACATGCTCGACCGCGAGCGGGCAGACTTCTTCACCGTTCTCGAGCAGCTGCGCTCCCAGCTCTCGGACCGCTGCGTCGCGGTCAACATCCCGATCGGGCGCGAGCACGAGCTCAAGGGGATCGTCGACCTCTTCCACATGCGCGCCTACCTCTCTCCGGAGGGCGGGAGGGAAGGTAACCCGGTCGACATCCCGGAGGAGATCGCCTCAGAGGCCGCGGAGTACCGAGAGAAGCTCGTCGACGCCGTCGTCGAGACGGACGAGGCGCTGATGGAGCGCTACTTCGACGAGGGAGAGGTCTCAGGCGACGAGCTGGCCGCCGCGCTCAAGAACGCAGTGGTCGCCGACGAGCTCTTCCCGGTGGCTTGCGGCTCGGCGACACAGAATCTCGGCACCACGGGGCTCCTCGACCTGCTCGTCGAGGGCATCCCCTCTCCGGTCAAGAAGCCGCTCCAGCTCGAGGTTGGCGCAAACGGCGCCGCTGCCTTCGTCTTCAAGACCGTGGCCGATCCCTTCGCCGGGCGCATCAACGTCTTCCGCGTCCTTTCCGGCGAGATCGCCGCGGACTCGAACCTCGTGAACCCTCGGACGAAAGGGAAGGAACGCGTCGGCCAGCTGCTCGTCCTGCAAGGGAAGGAGCACACGACTTCGCCCACGTTCGTCGCCGGCGACATCGGCGCCGTCGCCAAGCTGAAGGACGTCATGACGGGCGATCTCCTCGTGGCCTCCGACCAGGGCGTCGAGGCCCCGACGCTCGATTTCCCCCAGCCGGTGATGAGCTTTGCGATCACGCCAAAGGCGAAGGGCGATGAGGAGAAGATGGCGACCTCGCTCCGGCGTCTCGCGGAGGAGGACCCGACGCTCGTCATGCGCCGCGACGAGCAGACCGGGGAGCAGCTCCTCGCCGGCCTGTCGCAGATTCACGTCGAGGTGGCTGTCGAACGGATGCACAGGCGGTTCGGCATCGACGTCGAGCTCCACCAGCCGCGCGTCCCGTACCTCGAGACGATCCGCAAGGAAGCGAAGGCGCAGGGCCGCTACAAGAAGCAGACCGGCGGGCGCGGCCAGTTCGGCGACTGTCACATCGTGCTCGAGCCCCTGCCCGGGCACGAGGGCTACGAGTTCGTGGACAAGATCGTCGGCGGAGTCATCCCGCAAAGCTTTCGTCCGGCAGTGGACAAGGGGATTCAGGAGACCATGGCGCGCGGCGAGCTGGCCGGCGCTCCCGTGCGGGGGGTGCGCGTCCTCCTCGTGGACGGCTCCTACCACAACGTCGATTCCTCGGAGATGGCGTTCAAGATCGCCGGCTCGATGGCCTTCAAGTCGGCCTACGAGAAAGCCGACCCCGTCCTCCTCGAGCCGATCATGGCGCTCGAGGCGGCGGTGCCCGATGACACCGTCGGCGCCGTCAACGGCGATCTCAACTCACGCCGCGGCCGGCTGCTCGGGATGGAGCCGAGCGCCGGCATGACGACGATTCGCGCCGAGGTGCCGATGGCGGAGGTGCTCACCTACTCCCAGTCGCTCACCTCGATGACGCACGGGCGCGGTGACTACTCGCTCAGCTTCCTCCGTTACGAGGAAGTGCCCATGCACATCGCGCAGAAGATCGTGGAGGAGACCAAGCGGGAACGAGAGGAGGCGAAGGCGTCGTGATCCATCCGGCACGACGCTCCTGCTTCCGGACGCCGCAACCTTACCGGGGGGATCACTGCTGATCGTGCGTCGTCAGGATGTCTACCGCACCTGCGCGGTCTGCCACCGCACGCTCCTGATGGGCGAGCGGTCGATTCGCTTCACACCCGGCGGCGAGGACTGGGTCGACGTCTGCGCGCTCTGCACCGAGCAAGCTGACGAGCACGGCTGGATTCGCGAAGGGACGCCGACGCAGCCGCTCGTCCCCGACGCGCCACGCAGGCGGCGCCGGTTCGGCGGGCTCGGCGCGCTGCTCGAGACCCGTAAGCCCGAGCCCGAGCACGTCGTCTCGGATCCCGTGCTCCGGCGCTTGTCGCCGCCCGAGCAGGCCATGGTCGAAGCCGCCGAGCTCTTCAACGACAGCGCCTACCGGCGGACGATCGCCGGAATCGCGAAGAGCCTCGGCGAGGCGCGCGTCAGCTTCCTACACCTCTCGGGCACGAATCCCGAGGTCGTCATCACGGTCGCGTGGGACATCTCCTGGTATCAGTATCGCGTCGTCTTCGAGTCGGCCCAGCCGGTCCGCCTCGCGGAGAGGGGCTACGAGTTCGACGATCTCGAGGACCGCTTCAAGGGCTGGAACGGGAACCTCGGGCCGGACGGGCGCCTGACGCCCGACATTCCCAAGCTCTAGCTTCTGAGGCCGAATTCACCCTCCGGGGGAGGGAGCCCGCGACTCTCCGCACTAAGATTCGCCCGTGATCTATTGCGTCATCCCTCCGGAGCTCAAAGACGAGCTCTACGACCGGCTCGTCGAGTACTACAAGGACAACTCGAACGTCGAGGTGATCGTCGACCGTCGAACGGGCCCCGACCGCCGGCAGGACAAGGCATCTGCCGAGGTGATGGAGCAGCGCAAGACGCGTGATCGCCGCCGCGGGCGCGTCCCGGGGACCTTCCCCTCCACTGATCTTCCCGAAGAAGCCGCCTAGCGCTAATAGAATCGCTCTCCCAAGCGACAAAGGGGAGCGATGGCGACGACCGGGGCGAAGACCTTCCAGAACTACATCGGCGGCGAATGGGTAGACGCCGCGAGCGGCGAGACGTTCGAGAGCCATAACCCTGCGACCGGCGAGCTGATCGGGGTCTTTCCCAAGTCGAGTGTCGAGGACGTCGACCGCGCCGTCGAGGCCGCCAAGGACGCGTATGAGCGCTGGCGCCTCGTGCCCGCCCCGAAGCGCGCCGAGATCCTCTTCCGCGTCGGCCAGCGCTTCATCGACCGCAAGGACGAGCTCACCGAGCTGATGGTGCAGGAGATGGGGAAGGTTCGCGCCGAGGCTGGGGGAGACGTCCAGGAAGCGATCGACATGACGTACTACATGGCCGGAGAAGGTCGCCGCCTCTTCGGCCAGACGACACCGTCGGAGATGCCCGACAAGTTCCAGATGAGCCTGCGTATGCCGATCGGCGTCGTCGGCGCCATCACGCCGTGGAACTTCCCCATCGCCATCCCGAGCTGGAAGATCGCGCCCGCGCTCGTGTGCGGCGATACGGTCGTCTTCAAGCCCGCCACCGACACGCCTGCGCTCGGCGAGCGCTTCGTGGAGATCTTCGAGGAGGCCGGCCTCCCCGCAGGCGTTTTGAACATCGTTCACGGAGGCGGAGGGACAGTCGGCGAACGGCTCGTGAAGCACCCGGACGTCCCGCTCATCTCCCTCACGGGCTCCCGGGAAGTCGGAATCAAGACCGCCGAGAACGGAGCTTCCTACCTCAAGCACGTCCACCTCGAGCTCGGCGGCAAGAATGCGATCATCGTCATGGACGACGCCGACGTCGATCTCGCGGTGGACGGCATCGTCTGGTCGGCCTTCGGCACGTCGGGACAGCGCTGCACCGCCGCCAGCCGCGTCATCGCCGCGGGCAAGGTCTACGACCAGGTCCAGTCGAAGCTCGTGGAGCGGGTGGAGCAGCTCACCCTCGGGAACGGGCTCGACGACGAGGTCGAGATCGGCCCGGTGATCAACCGCGCCGCGCTCGAGAAGATCCACTCCTACACGAAGATCGGCAAGGACGAGGGCGCCAAGCTCCTCACCGGAGGCGAGATCGCGACCGGGGACGGGCTCGACAAGGGTTTCTTCTACCGTCCGACGGTCTTCGCCGACGTCGATCCGGGGATGCGGATCGCCCAGGAGGAGATTTTCGGCCCCACGACCGCGATCATCCGCGCGAACGACATCGACCAGGCGATCAAGATCGCGAACGGGATCGAGTTCGGCCTCTCCTCGTCGATCTTCACCCGCGACGTGAACAAGGCATTCCGGGCCATCCGCGACCTCAACGCCGGGATCACCTACATCAACGCGGGCACCACCGGCGCCGAGGTGCACCTGCCCTTCGGCGGGACGAAGCAGACCGGGAACGGCCACCGCGAGGCGGGCCAGGCCGCGCTCGACTTCTACACGGAGTGGAAGTCGGTCTACGTCGACTATTCGGGCAAGCTCCAGCGCGCCCAGATCGACGACGTCTAGGCCAACGTGAACCCCGCTTCCGCAGGAGGGCTTGACGAAACATCAGCTGTGCCGCCGGAGGCGCGCCGCTCGCCCCAACGCATCCGCGTTCAGAATGACGGGTCGCCCCCGTATCTAAAGTCGATACGAGGGCTCCCTGCGTCCTCGCCTCGGAACGACCAGCGCGTCCCGGCGACGAGTGACGTCCCGCCAAACCCTCCTAACCCGGGATCGGGCCGGCACCGAGCAACGCCAGAATCCCGAACACGACCATCGCCACGAGAGCGAGCGCCCACGGGCCGAGCAGGAGGAGAAGCCCAGTGACGGCGTATCCCATCCCCCCGGCGCCGGCTGATGCCCGGCCGACGCCCTGGAGGCCGAGGACGATGCCGCCGAGGTACGCGAGCGACCCGAGCAGCGGTATCCACACGAGGGCGCCGCCGGTGACATCCGGCTCGGTCAGGAACGCGCCGCCGAGGATTCCCCAAACGACGACGGCGAGAAAGAAAGCACCGAGCGCCTGAGGGTTGTCGGGCCGTGCCGTCGGCGATTCGGCGAAAACCAGGTTTGGCGCACTGGGCACGCCGCGTGGCCGCCCAATCTCGCGCGCGAGCTCCTCGAGGCGCTCGAGCCGATGAGCGAGGGGGGGATGTGTGGGGAACATGCGCATCGGATCGACCTCGAAGCCGTTGGAGGCGCTTCTCGTCGGCAAAACGAAGAAGGCGTTCATCGCAGATGCTCGACGCAAATCCTCATTCGGAATGAGCGGCGCCTGGTCGGCGATCTTCTGCAGGGCGCTCATGAGCTGTTCGGGCGCACCCGTGAGCAGAGCAGCACCGCGGTCTGCGACGAACTCGCGGTAGCGGGAGATCGACATCACGAGCAACGTTGCGAAGGCGTAGGTCATCCAGGCGACCAGCACGACAGGCAAGAGGTAGAGGAGGAGCATCGTGGACCCGACCTTCCCGGGAATGCTCGGGCTGGTCGCCGGAAGCGAGACGAAGCCCCAGAGAAGCTTGCGCCCCAGGAGGGCCGGCGCGGCGGAGATCGTCATGACGATTGCGTCCCGGTTGGCGATGTGGGCCAGCTCGTGGGCGAGGACCGCTTCGAGCTCCTCGTCGTCGAGGCGATCGAGGAGCCCTCTCGTGACGACGACGATCGCGTTCCTGGCATTCCTGCCGGCTGAAAACGCGTTGGGCACCTCCGTCGGCATGACCGCCAGCCGTGGGACAGGCACGTCTGCCATTCCACAGAGGCGCTCGAGCATCGGCTCGAGACGGCTCGTTTCCGGACCGGCCTCGAGGTCGGCCCTCGCGAGCGAGAGCGCGAGGAGCTCGGAGAGGTACGGCGCGCAGGCAAGTAGGCCGAGCGCCCCGAGGGCGACGAGGACAGCAACCATCCCGCCCCAGATGAAGTAGGCCATCGCCACAAGCCAGAGGAAGAACGGGAGGTACAAGGCTCCGAGCAGCACGAGCGCAATTGCCATGCGGAGGGAGAGCCCCCAGTCCCTTCCAAACGGTCGCCGTTCCATAGCCGAGACCTCGTGCTCTACGGTTTGCCCCCATGAGTCTCGACCATGCCGTCGCCACGACCCTCACCCGAATGGGTGAAAGCGTCCTCTACGCCGGTACGGTCCCGACTATTCGGGCGCACACGTGAACCGAAAGCTCGTCGTCTTCGTGCCGCGGGAGGCGCTGGACCCGGTTCGCGACGCCCTGTTCGCGGCTGGGGCAGGCCGGATCGGCGACTACGAGCGCTGCTCCTGGTACACGGCGGGCACCGGGACGTTTCGCGGCGGCGAAAGCACGAGCCCGTCGATCGGCGAGCGGGGGAGGGAGCAACGTGTCGCGGAACTGCGGCTCGAGACCGTGTTCCCGGAAGAGAGCCAGGACGAGGTGCTCGCCGCGCTCCGCGACGCCCATCCGTACGAAGAGCCGGCGTTCGACATCTACCCGCTCCTGTGAAGGCGCGCCTCTTCACGGATGGAGGAGCGCGCGGCAACCCCGGCCCCGCGGCCTCCGCTTACGTCCTCGAAGCGGAGGACGGCACGGTGCTCGACGCTCGTGGCGAGGCGATCGGCGTGGCGACGAACAACGTCGCCGAGTACCGAGCCCTTGTCGCGGGTCTTGCCAAGGCGGCCGAGCTGGGGGTGGACGAGGTCGAGGTCGTATCCGACTCGGAGCTCCTCGTCAAGCAAATGAACGGCGAGTACCGGGTGAAGAACGCAGCGCTCATCGACCTCTCACTCGAAGCGGCGCACCTGGCGCGGCAGATCGGCCGAGTCCGCTACAAAGCCGTGCGCCGAACCGAGAACGAGTTGGCCGATTCGCTGGTAAACGAGGCCTTGGACGCAGCGGAGGAACGGCTATGATGAGCACGCTCTCGCGCGGATGTAGCTCAGTTGGTAGAGCGTCTGCTTGCCATGCAGAAGGTCGAGGGTTCGAGCCCCTTCATCCGCTCCTGAAGTCCGGGGACGTCCAGTAGTGGTCGAAGCCGTCATGGCGAGGCGCCCCGACTCGCGGCTCGCGCGGCAGGCGGAGGATTTGATCCGCGCGGTTCAGCCTCTCTTTCTGACCAACCACGCCTTTCGCAGTCACTTCTTCGCCGTGGCGCTCGCGGACCGGGATCAAATCGGTTTCGACACGGAGCTCCTCTACGTCGCGTCGCTCCTGCACGACGTCGGCCTCGTCGAGGAGTTCGACACGGGCGCCTGCTTCGAGGAGGACGGCGCTGCCGCAGCCACGCGGCTCGCGGCTCTCGAGGGCTGGCCGCCGGAGCGCTCACATGCCCTCGCCGAGGCGATCCGCCTCCACGTCGCCGCGAAGGTCGAGCTGGGCGACGGGCCGGAGGCTTTCCTCCTCTGGCACTCGACAGGGCTCGACGTCGGGGGC
This sequence comes from Actinomycetota bacterium, assembly GCA_020029625.1. Taxonomy (GTDB): domain Bacteria; phylum Actinomycetota; class Thermoleophilia; order Gaiellales; family Gaiellaceae; genus JAIBJP01. Next base: position 7,639 of record JAIBJP010000071.1, read on the forward strand.
GACCGCCACGGTGACGTGAGCCCGCCCACGGTGAGCGCCGTACTCGCCGCCTACCCGCGGCTCGACTTCAAGGAAGGCTTCACGGACTTGATCGTCGACCAGGCCGAGCGTAAGCCCGGCTGCTGGGCGGCCCGGGCGCTGCAGGCTGGGATCCGCGAGCGCATCGCTGCGGCCCCCTTCGAGTCTTAGCCGGCGCTACTTGTCGGAGATGCGCTTGCGCAACTCGTCGAGCGGGATGGCGTCGGGCTCGTAGCCCTCGGAGCGCAAGGCGGCCTCGAGATCGGCGATCAATGCCTTGCGGAATTCGGCGTCGGCCACCGCCCGCTCCACGATGTCATCGAGCTCGCGCCGCACGCGCGGAAGCTCCTGCGCGGCCCTGACCCAGCCCTCAGGTGCAGGAGGAAGCGCCCGCAGAAGCTCTGCGAGGCGCTCTTCGTCGTAGTGGCCGTTCGGGGTCATCGCTCTCAGGACGGCTCGGTGGTCGGTTTTCTTCCCTCGAATAGCTCGCGGAGCTTTGCGAGGCAGCGCGAGATCCGGCTGGCGATCGTTCCGGCGGGAATATCCAGAGCGGCGCCGATCGTCTGGTAGCTCTCGTCGCGCGCGAAGAAGCGGTCGAGGATCTCCTGGCAATGCTCGGGGAGCTCGGCTAGAGCTTCGTGGACGGCGAGCGCCTCCTCAAGCTTGTCGAGCGTCTCGTCCACCTCCGCAGGCTCGAGCTCCTCGTCGCTCAGTTGCTCGCGGGAGCCCGAGCGGAGCTGGTCGATGCAGAGGCGGCGCGTGAGCTGCGCGATCCAGGGTCGGATGGCCTCGTCCTCACGCAGACGCCCGAGGTGCTGGTAGGCCCGCGCGAAGACCTCCTGAAAGACGTCCTCGGCGTTTTCGGCGCGCAGCCCGAACCCCTGGCCGATGATTGCGTAGACATAGCGCGAGAAGCGGTTGACCAGCTCGCTCCAGGCGGCCTCGTCGCCCTCGCGGCAACGAGCGACCAGGCGGGCGTCGGAAAGGGAGGCGACCACAAGGGAAGATTACGCCGCGACTCTCCGTCCAGTAAGCGTGCATCCCGACAGCCATCGAGCCGTCGACCGCGTTCGCCACCAAGACTTACTGCGCCGCGCCCGGAGCGGAGAGCTTGTCTCGGCCATCGCCGAGAGCCGACGGGCCGAGCGTCGCTCGCGCTTCGCCCTCCTCCGCGAGCGGCGCCGGCTCGCTCCGGGCCCGGCGCTTTCGGCCATCGGGCACTGAGCGAAGCGGAGCCCCGGTAGGGGGCCGGGGCTCCAGTCGAGATGACGCGCCATCAACCCCGGGACAAGGTCCGCGTCACCCGACTAGCGAGCATTCTGCGCACGGATGGCCTCTCCTCTCAAGTCTTCCTCGCCCGGATACTGCGCCGGATACGATGAAAACCGCGCCGGCGCGGTGGCCGAGAGGTTAGGCAGGGGCCTGCAAAGCCCCGTACAGCGGTTCGAATCCGCTCCGCGCCTTCTCCTCTATGGACGCGAGCGGGGCTGTCAGACGGCGCTGAGCGCTTCGGCCGCCGGACCGGACGCCAACGTGTAGTCGCGCGCGCTCGCTCATCCCCACGAGACCGAGCCTCCCGCCGCGGGCGGCGCGCACAAGCGTCCGTTCGACGTCGAACCCGCGTCCGTTGTCGCTGACTTCGGCAGCGATCTCGCTCGGTCCCGAGGTGACGGAGACGGATACCTTCGTTCCGTCGCTGTGCTCGCGGATATTCGTCAACGACTCCTGCACGATGCGGATGAGGGCGATCCGCTGCGAGTCCGTGAGATTCCCGAAATCACCACGCAGCACGAGGTCCACCGGGATCTCGGTCTGAGCCTGGAACGCTTCGACCTCGCGGCGCAACGACTCGTCCAGCGGCCGCCGAGTGACCGTCGGGGACTCGAACGAGTGCACCAGTTGCCGCAGCGTGCGATCGACTGCATAGACGCGTGCCTCCAGATCGTCGACGCGGCCGACGAGCGCTGCTCCGGAGGCAGCGGAGGCCAGGACATCTTCAAGCTGGGCGCGGAACAGGTGGAGGTCTCCGGCGAGGACGGCAACGTCCTGGATCGGCCCGTCGTGAAGATCGAAGCCGAGCCGCGCGAGCAGCCGTTCTCCCGCCTCGACGAGCGCCCGCTCGCGGGCAGCGCTGCGCACGAGCAGCGCCTCGCGCTCCAGGACGAGCGCGAGTGCGGCGGCCGTCTCGCGGGAAGCGTCGAGCGCGAGTTGCGCGTGCTCGTCGCGCGCCTCGAAGACGAGTGCGGCATCCGGGCGCTGCCAGCGAAGCACGGGAGTCCCGTAAGCGCAGCCCGAACGTTCGGCGCCGGCTCCATCGAGTACCGTGCGCGCGATCAGCCGGGCTCGGCGTCCCGGCTTCGCCGGCCCCGCGTGGAAGACGCAGCGCAGAGGCTCGGGGACGCTCTTCGTCCAGAGCGAGACGTGTTCTACCTGGGTGAGCGCATAGAAGACCTTGACTTCCGCCTCGACCGCGACTGCCGGCGAGAGCTGAATGATGCGGGGATCTCGGGCCACGCGCGCATGAATCTCGGAGCGGACTACGTCTCCCGGCAGGCGCGTGATGTGCGCGAGGGTGTCCACGAGCTTGCCGATATCCGAACGCGTCCAGGCGTGGTCGAGCGCCAAGCGCCCGAGGACGTCCGCCACGCGCCCGATGAGTGAGATCGAGATAGCCGCCGGCTCTGTCTCTGAGCTCGAATCGTCAGAGGCGACGAGCTGGCGCGCCAGCTTGACGGTTCGTCGCGCGTCGAGTCGCCTTGCGCCCAGGCGGCCAAGCAGTTCGCCGAGACGGACGGTCGCGTCGGTTGACGTTCTTGTGGCCACAGCGTGCGCCCGCAGGATTTGTCCTACGGATCGCTACCTCCTCTCCCGCGGATCAGTGTCCGTCGAAGCGCAGGCTGCTGCAATGGGCCGCTCGGCTCATTGCGCGTTGAGGCTTCTAAACGCGCCTTTCAGGAGGTCCACGGCCCCTGCCCGGGTCGAGACGTGCAACTTCCCCAACACCGTCGCGACGTGGCTGCGCACCGTTGCCTCTGCGATCGAAAGGATTGCGGCTATCTGCGCCGTGGTCAGGCCTTCGGCGAGCAACTCGAGGACGTCCCACTGGCGTCGCGTGAGCTCGACGCCCCGCACGCGAAGGGCATGGGCGAGCCGAGCCCGCTGTCCCTGGCGGCGAAATTCCTCGATCAGACGCGCGACCAGCCGCCGCGGGAGAGCGGCCTCACCGGAGAGTACGCCGCGAAGCGCCCGCGCCATTCTTTCCGGGTTCATCTCGTCGGGCAGGAAACCGGCAGCGCCCGCATAGAGCGCGCCAAAGGCGTCGTCGAGGCGCGTGGCTTCACCGGTGACGACGACGGCGGTTTCAGGCAGCCGCCGCCTGATCTCGCGGGTCGCGAAGATGCCTCCCTCCTCGATGTCCACCGCGAGCAGGCAGAGGTCGGGCCGTTCGCGTAGGGCGGCTGCGACGGCCGAACGAGCGTCCCTTGCCTCGGCGCAGACCGTCATTCCGCCTGCCTCGAGCGCCCGGCGCGTCACGCTTCGTCTCGCGGGCTCGCGGTCGGCAACGAGAACCTTGTGCCGTGTCTGGGGCGCCATCTAGTGGGACGAGCGTCGCGCTTTCTCACCGTGCGGTCAATGGGCCGGGTGGCTCATCGGCGGCGCGGGAGGCCGCGCTGGGCGCCCCCAGAAGGGGTGTTGAAAGCACTCAACGCAAGATGGTCCGGGCGGCCTATCGACATTCCAGCTCGCCTGGCTGATGATGATCCCACGCCTGCCCTGCGGCACAGTTCGGGCAGGCGCGCCGCCCAGGGGCGGCCTGGAGAGAGAGGAAGGGGCTCATTCGTGTTGCTCGTAAGCAGCACCGTGTGCTGGCGCGCCTCAACTCGCGTCGGTGTCCGTCTGGACGTACGGGGGGTTGATTCGCGCATGCGGCGACCTAGCTTCAGGCGTGTCGCTCCCCGGGGCGGCGGCCATCTGCGGAGGTTCGACCGGGAGAGGAGTTGAGTTTGTGACGGCGGTGCATCTCACAGCAAGCTGGATCCGTTCTCGCGGGCGGAAGGTGACAGCCTTCGCCCTTTTTGCGCTGGTCCTCCTGAGCGCGCTTGCGCTTGCGAGCTCTTCGAAAGCCGCCGTCGAATCCCCTCCGCCGCCATCGGTATGGTCCGACAAGGCTGACTACGCGCCGGGCGAGACCGTCACGCTCTCGGGCGCGAGCTGGGCTCCCGGCGAGGCCGTCCACATTCGCGTCAACGATGACGCTGGCCAGACCTGGAGCCGCGATGTCGACGTCACAGCCGCAGACGACGGGACTATCTCCGACCAGTTTGCACTACCGACTTCCTTTGTCGCCCTTTACACGGTCACCGCGACGGGGGCGCAGTCCGGGACAGCCACATGGAGTTTCACCGACGCAAATGTGAGGTTCGACATAGCTCCTACGACTGGTCGAACCACATTCGTCGAGAACCTTTACACCTCCGCCAACGACTGCACGGGCCCGGTAAAGACCAACGGCGGATTCCCTAATAAGACCTTGACAAACAGCAACGGCGACAACGTTGGGGTCGGTAGCGCGGAGTCCTTAAGAATCGATGCGTCGGCCACGACGACGAACTCACCGACTCTCTCGTTCAAGGCGTGGTCGAGCACAGACTCGCCGACACCGTCCCCGTTCACGGTGATCAGCGGCACGAACAATCTGAGTATCTGTGTCTCTGGAAACCAAAGCATTAACCCGAACTACCGGGCGACCTACGGCAACGTTGCGCCGGCGGTCACGCGAGACAACGCGACCGTAACGGTGAATGAGGGAGTGACGGCCCTCAATACGGGCACATGGTCAGACGCCAATCCGGCCGAGACAGTCACCCTCACGGCGTCGGTGGGCACTGTTACGAAGAATGCCAACGGTACGTGGAGTTGGTCGTTCGCGACGACGGATGGGCCTGCTCAATCGCAGACGGTGACTATTACCGCGACCGACAGCACTAGCCTGAGCGCGAGCACGACGTTCTCGCTCGTCGTCAACAACGTCGCCCCGACCGCCACTTTCAACGCTCCGGCGTCGGTCAACGAGGGCTCGAACATCAACCTCTCGCTCACGAGCCCGAGCGATCCCTCCTCGGTCGATACGACGACCGGCTTCACCTACGCCTTCGACTGTGGCTCCGGCTACGGCGCCTTCAGCGGAACCAGCACGGCCTCCTGCTCGACGAACGACAACGGCACGCACAGCGTTGGGGGCAAGATCAAGGACAAGGACGGCGGCGTCTCCGAATACACGGCGACAGTTACGATCAACAACGTCGCGCCGACGGGCACGCTCGGCAACAACGGGCCCAAGGACGAGGGCAGCGCCGTCAGCGTCTCCTTCACGGGCGTCTCGGATCCGTCCTCGGTCGATGCGGCCAGCCTGCACTACGCCTTCGACTGCGCCGGGGGCTCCCTGGCGGCGGTCACCTATGCAGGCGCCGGCACGAGTGCCTCCACGAGCTGCACCTTCAACGACAACGGCTCCTACACCGTCAGCGGTGCGATCATCGACAAGGACGGCGGGCGCTTCGACACAACAACGACAGTCACCGTCAACAACGTCGCTCCCACCGCCACCTTCCCGGCCACGCGCACCGTCGCCGAAGGCAGCCCGTCTAGCTACGCCTTCACGAGCCCGTCCGATCCCTCGAGCGCCGACACGAGCGCCGGCTTCCACTACGCCTACTCGTGCACGGGCGCCTCGCTCGCCACGGCCACCTACGCCGGCTCGGGCACGGCCACCTCGGTCAGCTGCACCTTCGACGACGGCCCTGCCTCGCCGACCGTGCGCGCCCGCATCATCGACAAGGACGGCGGCTTCACGGAGTACACGACCGCGGTAACGGTCACCAACGTCGCGCCGAGTGCGACTTTCAACGCGCCAGCCTCCGTGAACGAGGGGTCGAACATCAGCCTCTCGCTCACGAGCCCGTCTGACCCCTCTGCGGCCGACACGACCGCCGGCTTCACATACGCATTCGACTGCGGCACGGGCTCCGGCTACGGCGCCTTCAGCGGAACGAGCACGGCGAGCTGCTCGACGAACGACAACGGCTCGCGCAGCGTCGGCGGCAAGATCAAGGACAAGGACGGCGGCGTCTCCGAATACACGGCGACGGTGACGATCAACAACGTTGCGCCCACCACCACTTTCAACGCGCCCAGCTCCGTGAATGAGGGTTCGAACATCAACCTCTCGCTCACGAGCCCGAGCGACCCGTCTTCGGTCGATACCACGACCGGCTTCACCTACGCCTTCGACTGCGGCTCAGGATACGGCGCCTTCAGCGCAAGCAACTCCACTAGCTGCTCGACGAACGACAACGGCAGCCGGACGGTGAAAGGCAAGATCAAGGACAAGGACGGCGGCGAAACGGAATCCACCGCCAGCGTGGCGATCAACAACGTCGTTCCGACCGTCACTCTGAGCGGTCCGGCCTCGGCCGACGA
>JAIBJP010000072.1 GCA_020029625.1 Actinomycetota bacterium
CCGACGTTGAAGGTGTCGAAGCCCATGCTCTTCATGCGCTCGAGCGCGAGGCGGAGGACGTGACGCGGGTCGCCGTCGTAAGGCTCGCCGTCGGGGGTGACGACGTCGCAGATCATTCGGGCGACGACGTGGCCCCCGTTGGGCATGAGCTGGAAGGTGGCGGGATCCGGGATCGCGACCATGTCCGATTCCTCGATCGCGTTGAAGCCGGAGATGGACGAGCCGTCGAACCCCATGCCGTCGTCGAGCGCACCCTCGAGCTCGTCGAGCGTGATGGCGAAGCTCTTGAGATGCCCTTCGATGTCGGTGAACCAGAGGTGGACGAACTCCACGCGCTCGTCCTTGACCCGCTGGAGCACTGCTTGCCGGGCCCCGAGATCGCTCGTCGCCCTTCCTGACTGCTCGACCTGCGCCATTTGCTACCTCCTTAAATGCAAAGAGCCCCGGACGGAGCTCCCGTCCGAGGCCTCGTCGCCTCCGAACACCTATCGGAGTCTACACACGGTTTCTGAAGGCTGATTCAGCCTGATCGCTTGAGCTTGCCGTGGCGCTTTGCGTGGCGCTCGCCGCGGCGGAAGACCTCGAGGCCGAGCGGAACGGCCACCGCCCCGATGATGATGAGAGGCCAGATGTCGTGCCAGACGGCGCCCACCCCGGCGCCGTCGAGGATTGCGGCGCGAATGCCGTCGAGCGCGTAGGTCGCCGGGGAGATCACTGCGAGCGCCTGCATCCAGCCCGGCAGCACGTCGACGGGGTAATAGACGCCGGAGACCACGAGTAGGACTCCCTGCGCGATAAAGCCCAGCTGAACGCCCTTCTCCGGCGAGATGAGCGGCAGGACGGCTGTCATCATCCCGATCCCGACGAACGAGATCGAGGCGATGGCCAGCACCACGACCGCCGACCAGAAGTTTGCCTCCGGCAGCTGCAGGTCGAACAACGCGGCCACGATCCCGAACAGGAGCACGGCACGGACAACCCCGTAGGCGACCGAGAAGATGCCCATGCCGGCCAGGTGCACCGGCCGCGCGAGCGGAGCCATGAAGGTGTATTCGATCGTCCCTTCCCAGCGTTCCCAGGCAACCGTCTCGGTGAGGATCTCGAAGATGATCCCGAGATAGGCCCAGATGACGGCACCGATGAGGAGGATCGTCGTCGTCCGCTCCACGTCGATCTGGCCGCCGGCCGCCTCGATGCCCTTCGCGATGTAGACGATCGTGAGCGTGTTCGCGACCGTCCAGACGAAGAAGGCGATGTCCCACCAGATGTAGCGGCGAACGAGGTAGACGTTGCGCTCGACCACGCCGGCCAGGCCGATCAGCTCGCCGCGAAGAGTCGCAGCTGCCCCTCTCATCAGTCCTCCTCCTCCTCATCGTCGACGAGGGCGCGGCCGGTCGCGGCGAAGAACGCCCCTTCGAGCGTCTCAGTCTCGTAGCGGCGCTTGAGCTCGTCTGCGGTTCCGAGCGCGATCAGCTCGCCGCGGTGGAGGATCCCGATGCGGTCGGCAAGAGCCTCGGCCTCGTCGAGGTCATGGGTGCAGAGCAGGATCGTGGCGTCGTGGATCTGCCTAACCTCGCGGATGAACTCCTGGACCTCGAGCTTGGAGCGCGGATCGAGACCCGTCGTCGGCTCATCGAGGAGCAGGAGGACGGGCGCGGTCAGGAGCGCGCGTGCAAGCGCGACCTTCTGCTGCATGCCGCGGGAGAGCGCCTCCATCGCCTCGCCTCTCCGCTCGACAGGGAAGCCCACGCGCTCGAGGATCTCGGGGATGCGCCTGCTCGTCTCGCCGCGGGTCATGCCGTAGAACCGGGCTGAGTAGCTCAGGTTCTCGGTCGAGGACATCTTCTTGAAGAAGGAGGCTTCGACCGAGACGCGGTTGACGAGCCGCCGAACGGCGCGGGGATCTCCGAACACGTCGTGGCCGAACACGTGGGCGCTCCCGCCGTCGTGCAGAAGGAGGGTGGCCAGCAGGCGGACCAGAGTCGACTTGCCCGAGCCGTTCGCACCCAGGACGGCGACACACTCGCCCCGTTCGATCGTGAACGAGATGCCACACAGGGCAGGCACGCGCCGACGGCGCCACGGTCCGTCGCGGCGGACGAATTCCTTACGGAGATCGGAGACTTCTACGGCGGTCATTCAGCATGCTCCTTCGAGGTAGAACCGTTCAGAGTCGAGCCGGCAGGCGGAAGCCGGGCCAGGCGGGCCCCGGCAACGGATGTCTCAGACTCTGGCGAGGAACATGCCGCCGCCCACGATACCGGCCCCGCCCGGCTCCGTCCACCCCGCGAGCTAGCGTTTCTCCCGACGAACGCCGACGGCGGCGTTTGTCGCAGGCGACGGTGCCTCAGGAGTCTTCGACCCCTGGGGCTTTTCTCGTTAAGGAGGGCGGATGGAGCGAATTGCGGACAAGCACTACCTGGCCAACGGAGCGCAGCCCAAGCCGGACGAGGCGATTGCGTGGGCCAGTGAGACGAAGGCCAAGATGGTCGACCTCAAGTTCTGCGACCTGCTCGGGAGCTGGCAGCACATGACGATGCCGCTGCGGGCGCTCGACGCGTCCGCGTTCGACGAAGGTCTCGGCTTCGACGGGTCGTCGATCCGTGGCTGGCAGGGCATCGCGGAGAGCGACATGCTCCTCATGCCCGATCCGGCAACCGCCGTGCTCGACCCTTTCACGGCCGAGCCGACGCTCTCGCTCATCTGCGAGATCGCCGATCCGTTGACTCGCGAGCCGTATCACCGCGACCCGCGCCGCATTGCGCGCCGCGCGGAAGAGCACCTCCTGGCAACGGGCATCGCCGACACGGCGTACTTCGGGCCGGAGTGCGAGTTCTTCCTCTTCGACGAGGTCTCGTACGAGACGGGAATCAACGCTTCCCATTACGCCGTCGACTCAGCCGAGGGCCACTGGAACTCCGGCAAGCCTGGCCTCGGCTACACGGTGCGCGAGAAGGAGGGCTACTTCCCGCCCGCGCCGCACGACACCCTCGCCGACATCCGCACTGCGATGGTGCTGACGCTCGAGCGGCTGGGAATCCCCTGCGAGTTCCACCACCACGAGGTCGCCTCCGGCGGCCAGTGCGAGATCGACCTTCGCTACGAGACGCTCACGCGCATGGCCGACCAGGTCATGACCTACAAGTACGTCGTTCGCAACGTCGCCCGGGCGCACGGGAAGACCGCGACCTTCATGCCGAAGCCGCTCTTCGGCGACAACGGCTCAGGCATGCACACCCATCAGTCGCTCTGGCTGAAAGGGACGCCCCTGATGGCGGACAAGTCGGGCTACGCCGGCCTCTCGCTGCTCGCGCGCCAGTACCTGGGCGGCCTCCTCATGCACGCCCCGGCCCTGCTCGCGTTCTGCGCCCCGACGACGAACTCCTATCGCCGGCTCGTGCCCGGCTACGAGGCCCCGGTGAACCTCGTGTATTCGCAGCGCAACCGCTCGGCCGCGATCCGCATCCCGATGTACTCCTCGTCGGCCAAAGCCAAGCGCATCGAGTTCCGCTGCCCGGACGCCACCGCCAACCCGTACCTCGCCTTCGCGGCGATGCTGATGGCCGGGATCGACGGCGTGGAGAACGACCTCGACCCGGGCTCGCCGGCGGACTACGACCTCTTCGAGGACCCGAGCGGCCGGATCGCCCAGGTGCCGGGCTCGCTCTCGGAGGCGCTTGACGCGCTCGAGTCCGACCACACGTTCCTGACCCGCGGCGGCGTCTTCAGTGAAGACCTCATCCGTACGTGGATCGAGTACAAGCGCGAGAACGAGGTGGACGTCGTCCGCCTGCGGCCGCACCCGGCCGAGTTCGCCCTTTACTACGACGCCTAGGACCTGCGAGGGGGCGGGCTGCGCCGCCCCCTCGATCTACACGGGGCTGGTCTCGCTTTCGCGCAACGGCTCGGGCGCAGGTGGCAGGCAGCCGCGAAGGCCGAGGTCGGCGAACTGGGCGCGCTTGCGGCCCTCCGCCCGCGCTATCTCTTGTGCATGCCGGGAAAAGGCGCGCGGATTGCCGGCGCGCAGCGCATCGCGCAAGGCGATGAGGGCCTTCTGCTCCCGCTCGAGCAGCCGCTTGAGCTCGCGCACCTCCCGCTGGAACGCGAACGGGGTGTTCAGGCGGCGAAACACCGCCAGGCTGGTGCGACCGAGACGGATCGTGCTGTCGAAGGCGAAGAGCGCGTCGGCCGGGCTTGCGGCGCGCCGAAAAGCCTTCGCGATCGCCCGGACTCGCTTGCGTTCCCAGGCACAGATCGTCTCCACGCGGTCCCGCCATTCCGCCTCGACAAGACCCGGATTCGCCGGCCCCTCAGTCGGCGCCTTGGGACTTTCCGGCGGCGGGAGGAAGCCGCCGGCCCAGAGCGCCCCTGGTACGGCGCCCACGACAAGCAGGATTGCCACGATTCTCACGGCAGAGACCGACGATGTCATCCATCGGCGCGTAAGGGATCGAACGGATGGGGGGTCCGACCTAGGCGGTCGGCGGGCTGTAAACGGCCACGCCGGGGTCAGACCTCGGCGTGGCCAAAAAAGTCAGCCGAAGGCGATGAGGTAAGGCTGCCAGCCGTCCGGGATCTTCGGAGCCGAGAGTGTCACGAAGAGCGCCGGCGCGGGCGGTCGCGGCGGCGCGATCAGGTGCATCTGCACCTCGTGGAGCAGGCGATTCCCCTTCCTCAGGTTGCACGGAGCGCAGGAGGTGACGACGTTCTCCCAGACGGAGTCGCCTCCGCGGCTGCGCGGGACGACGTGGTCCAGGGTCAGCTTCCCCGAGGTGCCGCAGTACTGGCAGCGCCAGCCGTCGCGCGCAAAGAGGGCTCGGCGCGAGATCTTGCGCTTCACCGCGCGCGGAACGCGCACGTACTGGATGAGGCGGATGACGTGTGGCCAGAGAAACGTGTCGCTGGCCGAGCGAAGTGGTCGAGGCAGGTCTTCGAGCACCTCGGCCTTCCCCTTGAAGACGAGCACGTGCGCACGCCGTACGGTGCAGACGTTCAGCGGCTCGTAGCTGGCGTTGAGGACGAGGACCTGCTGCATCTGCCCAAATCGTAACTAACGCTGAGGCAGCAACAGCTCCAACAGATCGTCCGCAACCGGCTTGAACCCTCGCCCGCGGTAGAAGGCCAGCGCCCGGTCGTCGTCGGATTCCACGACGACCTGGAGCGCGCGGGCGCCCTGCCAAATCGCGTAGCCCTCCGCGAACTCGAGCAGCTCACGAAGAGCTGGTCGACGCGGACTGCCTGCTCGGCCCGCTCGAGGGCGACGTACCCCGCCGGCGCGCCTTCGAGCTCGGCAACGAAGACCGTCTCGCGCTCGAGGACTGCCAGCGTCGTCTCGTCCGCGCCGCGATCGAGGTTTGCGAGCCCGAAGAGGAGCGGCTCGTCTGCCTGCTCGTAGGGCCTGATCTCAGCCTTGCGGTACGTCATAGGTGCTCAATATGCCATGGCGCGGTCGACCGCTTCCTGCTCTTCCGGCGAGAGAGCGAGGGAAGGCCGGCCACGGTCAAGCTCCTTCACGTAGATGCGCGCGTAGTCGCGTCCCTGGATCGCGCTCACGATGACGCCCGACCTGGCAGCGTCGAGGAACGCCAGCGAGGCTGACTGGTGCCCGCCGGCGTCCTCGTAGGCGTCGTAGCGGACGATCGACGTGTGCGAGAGACATCCGTCCACCCGCTTGTCGATGCGAGACAGCCCCGCGGCCACCTCGTCGACAGCGCGATGGAGGTCGTCGATGCGGGCCTGCAGCGAGAGGGCGAACTCGACGAGGTCGTCCTTGTCGCGACCGATCAGCACCTTTTGCGCTTCGCGCACGCGTCGTATTTGGACGAAGAACGCGATCGCGAGGAGAAGGGCGAGAAAACCTGCGGCAGCCGCGCCGATCGCGACCCAGCCGACCGCCGTGGTCAGTGAGCTGGGCAACTACTTATCCAAGCGTGAAGATGACCGGGTATTCCGCGGTGTTGTTCGCCGTGTTCGACTCGCCGGTGACCGGATCCACGTTGACCTTGACGATCGTCCGTGTCCCGAACGAAGGCGGCCCGAGGTTGCGGAAGACGACGGTCTTCGTCTCGCCTGGATTGATGAGGTCGATTACCTGCTTGCGCCGGGTCGGCTGCGGGCTCTGCTGGATCGTCAGGGAAACCGTGATCTGCGTCTCCTGGCTCTCGCCCGAGTTCTTCACGAGCACCTGGAACGAGAGCCGGTCAGATGCCTTGACAGTGTTGTCCTCACTGGGGGAGAGCTGTTGGGCGCCCGGCTGCACGATCACGCTGACGATCTGACTCCCGTGCAGTCCACCCGCGGACGGGCTCCGCGTCAGCCGCTCCACGATCAGGGTCCAGGCGGTTGGGCTCGCCAGGTCTCCGTTCTGGACGAACTTGGACTCCGGAATCGGGATGCCCTGGACGCCCTCCTTGTTCATCACCGTGCGCGAGCCTTCGTTGAAAAGGTCCGCGTAGACGACGTCGCTCGCCACGAGGCGTTGCGCAGGTATCGAAAGCCTCTGGCCCGCCTCGGCCGCATCCTTGGTCGACTGCACCTGGGCGAAGGCCTGGGCGAGCCCGTCGAGCCCTGTGACCCGGAACTCGAAAGCCTGCACGAGGCTCTCCTGCTCGTCGCGCAGCGGGCCCGGGGGCTCGAGCTTGCGCGCGCTGGCGAGGATCTGGGTGGACTGCTGGCGGAGGCCGTCGAGCTCGTCTCGGAGGTCGGCAAGCTTGATTCCAGGCGTTGTGATCAGCTGGTTCAACCGCTTTCCGACCTGCTCGGACTCGCTCGCCCGACCCGTGACCGCTTCCATGTACGAGCGGTACTCGGCCTTCTTCTGCCCCGAGCGGCAGCTGTTGACCCAGAGGACGAGGATGACCGCGAGGAGGATCGCCCCCGCGATGAGAATCCCGAGCCGGAAAAGCGAGGGCTGAGGGCCCCCGCCGCCGCCCGGGGGACGTGAGGGCATGCGCGGCCCGCGCCGAGGGGTCGGTCGCTCCCGGTCCGACGACTCGACGGTTGGAGACTCGTCGAAGAAGTCGAACTCGATGTCGGTCTGGGGATCGGTGCGCTCGCGCTCGAACATGTCCGAGAGAGGGGCCGAAAGTTGGTCGAGTCTACCACCCTGCCCGGCGATAGCAGGAGTTTAAGCCTCCACCGCCAAGAGCAGGACGCCGATGGAGCGCGCCGTCGCCCTTCACCACGACCATCTCGTCCTTGGCCGCTACCGGCCCCTGCGACCGCTCGGCAGCGGGGGGTCTGGCTCGGTCTGGCTCGTGCGGGACGAGCGCTCGGCTCGTGACGTCGCGCTCAAAGTCGTCCCTCGAGAAGGCAAGGCCGGGTCGCGAGCCGAGCGAGAGGTGGAGGCCGCGACCCGGCTGCGCCACCCGCGTTGCCTACGAGCGCTCGCGCTCGAGCGGGACGATCGGCATGTCTATGTCGCCTACGAATACATCCCCGGCCACACGCTGCGGCAGGCGCTCCGTCACGGCGAGCTCGACGACGCCGACGCCGTCGAGGCGGGAGCGCAGGTGCTGGAGGCACTCGCGCACGCGCACAGCAAGGGAGTCGTGCACCGAGACGTCAAGCCGGCCAACGTCATGCTCGAGGAAGCCGAGGACGTCTCTGTCCGCGTCCTTGACTTCGGCCTCGCGCAGCTCGAGGAAGCCGACACGCTCACCGCCGTCGGCGACGTGCCCGGGACCCTTGCCTACATCGCCCCCGAGCGGCTCGCCGGCCGAGACGCCACCGGAGCGGCCGACGTCTGGGCGGTGGGGGTCTATTTGTGGGAAGCGCTGGCGGGGCGACACCCGTTCTGGGCCATCTCGCCGCTGGAGACGGCACGGCGAGTCGCGGCCGGAGCTCCCTCGCTCGTCGCCCTGCGGCCCGACCTGCCCCGGAGGCTCACCGCTACCGTCGACGCCATGCTCTCGCCGGCTCCCGGGCGGCGGCCTGCCGCGAAGGAGGCTGCGGCGGACCTGCGGACGTCGTGGAGTGCGCGGAGCGAGCGGCAGCGCGGGACGACGTCGCGGACACAGCTCGTACAACGCGCCGGCCCGGCCGCGCTGGCAGCCGTGTACGGAGGCTCCGCGGCCTGGCTTCTGCCCTTCTTCCCTTCCGGCTGGCCCTTCCTCGTCGCCGCCGTCGCCGCCCTGGCGGGATTGGCGAGCCCCGCCGCCGGGCTGGGTTTCGCCCTGGCGATCCCGATCCTTCCGCTCGGCAACCTCTCTCTCGGCCTTGCGCTCGTGTATGCCGCCTTCGCGCTCGTTTGGTTCGCTCTCTTCGCCGGCGACGCGCGTACCGGCTTCCTCTTTCTGCTCGGTCCCGTGCTTGCGCCGGCACAAGCTCTGGTGCTCCTTCCCGCCCTTGTCCAGGGCGCACGCGGAGCCTTGCGCAGCGCGCTGCTCACGGCTGCGGCGGTTCCCGCCGCAGCCGTGATGGCGGTGCTGACCGAGACACGTCTCCCGTTCACGGAGGAGGAACCGCCGGAAACCCTCGTTCTGGCAGGCTCGCCCCATCCGGGGAGGGCGTTCGACGCCATCAACGCCTTCTTCTCGGCACATCCGGCCCTCTGGATCGAAGCCGCCGTGCTCGCAGCCGCGACGGTTGCCGGGCCGTACGCCAGGTCGAGAGGTCTCTGGGGAGTTGCGGGCTGGGGCGCCGCGTTCCTCGCGGCGGCGGTTTTCGCCCCTCTCGGAGCCGTCAGCGCGTTCCCGTTGGCGCTCTGGGTCTGGGCAGGGGCGGCCGTTTTGGCTCTGCCGGTGCTGCGAACGCGTCGTTAGAGTGCTGCGGGGCACAATTGCGCTCTCGCACCCGGTGAACGTCCTTCGCAGCATCGAGACCAGAATCGAGTCCCTCGTGGAGGGTGTCTTCGGCCGTGGTCCGTTCCGTTCGCACGTGCAGCCCGTAGAGCTCGCCCGCAAGCTCGCGAAGGAGATGGACGACCACAAGACGATCTCGATCTCGCGCGTGTACGTCCCGAACGAGTACGTGATCTACCTGGCCCCTCGCGACCGGGAGCAGTTCGCAAGCTACGAAGGCTCACTCCTGACCGAACTGGCGGACTACCTCTCCGAGCACGCCCGTCGTGAGGGTTACTCGCTGCTCTCGACGCCGAAGGTGCTGCTCGAAGAGGACGACGACCTCGACGTGGGCGAGTTCGGAATCGCGACGCGAATGGTTCAGGCACGGCGCACCAGGGAGGCGGAGGAGCCCCAGATGGTCGAGGCGGAGCAGCCGAGCGCCACGAGGGTCTTCAAGGCGCCTGTGGCCGCCACCGCCGCGGTCTCGGCCGAGGAGGCGGAGAAGCTCGGACTAGCCCACGAGCCGCGCGCCTTCCTGAGCGTCGGCGGGAAGCGCCACGAGCTCTCCGCACCCAGAGCCACCCTTGGCCGCTCCCGCGAATGCGACATCACACTCGAGGACGCGAACGTCTCGCGCCGGCATGCCGAGGTGCGCCACGAGAACGGGGCGTGGTGGATCGTCGATCTCGGCTCCACGAACGGGGTCGAGGTGAACGGCGAGCGGGTCGACCGCGCCCGGCTGAACCACGAGGACCGCGTCGTCCTTGGCCAGACCGAGCTCGTCTTCGAGCAGCCCGGGTGACCGGTAGATGAGCGTCGAGCCGGTCCTCCTCGCGCTCAAGGCCCTCTTCCTCGTTCTGCTCTACTTCTTCATCTGGAGGGTCATCCGCTCGGCTTCGCGAGAGCTGCGCGTCGCGCCGCAGGAGAGCTTCATCCTCGCTCCGTCCCAGCTGGCCGCGGAGCACCCTGCGGCGTCCGGCGGCCGGTTCGTGGTCGAGCGCAGCAAGGTGGTCAAGCCGGGCAGAACCTTCGAAGCCGGGCCGGTGCCTCTGACCATCGGTCGTGCGGAGGACAACACGGTCGCGCTGAAGGGCGACGACTTCGCCTCCGGGCATCATGCGCGGATCGAATCGCAGCGGGACGGGGTATGGATTCTCGATCTGGGCTCCACAAACGGGACCTTCGTCAACGGCGCCCGTCTCGACGGCCGGCGGCAGCTCCGTGAGGGCGACGTCGTGCAGATCGGCGACACGGAGCTTCGGTTCGAGCGATGAGGATCGCTGACAGCGCAGGCACCACCGACGCGGGCCGCAAGCGGCGCCGCAACGAGGACTCCTTCGTCCGCGAGCCGCCGCTCTTCGCGGTCGCCGACGGCATGGGAGGCGCCCAGGCCGGCGAGGTTGCCTCGCGGCTCGCGGCGGCCGCCTTCCGCGAGTTCCACGAGGCAGACGAGCTGGACCCCGAGGAGCGCGTCGCCGCGATCATCCAGGAGGCGAACCGCCGCATCTACGAGCGCGCACGAAGCGACGCGCAGGCCTCCGGGATGGGCACCACCATCACGGCCGCGCTCGTCTCGGACGGATCCGTTGCGATCGGACACGTCGGGGACTCGCGCGCGTACAGGCTTCGCGGGGGCAAGCTCGAGCAGCTGACAGAAGATCATTCGCTCGTGGCGGATCTCGTCCGGAGCGGCCGCCTGACTCCCGAGGAGGCCGACGCGCATCCACAGCGCTCGGTGATCACACGCGCTCTCGGCACCGACCTCCAGGTCGACGTGGACACGTTCACCGTCGAGCCGGAGGCCGACGACGTCTTCGTGCTCTGTTCCGACGGGCTGACAACGATGGTCGACGACGAGGAGATCGCGCGGACGGTCGCCAACGCGGATTCGCTCGAGCAAGCGACGAAGGCACTTGTGAAGGCCGCGAACCGCGCCGGCGGCGAGGACAACATCACGGTCGTCCTCTTCCGGCTCGAAGGCGAACCAGCCTCCATCGAGGACACGGCCGTCGCCGCGCCGAACGGCCGCGGGGAGACCGACCTCGAGGACACGCTCTCGGGGCTCGAGGCCCCGGCGGCCCTCGCGGCGAGCCCGACAGCCGTGCTGGAGCGCGAGGAGGACGAGGAGACGCAGGCCTGGGGCCGGCCCCTCGACGAGGAAGAGCCGCAGCGCAGGCCGGCCAAGCCGCCCAAGCGTCGGCGCTGGGGGCGGCGCATCTTCTGGTCGGTTCTGGGGCTCGCCTTTGTCCTGGCGGTCATCGCCGCCGCCTTCTGGGCGCTTTCGCGCGCCAACTTCATCGGGGCCGACGAGGACGGCAACGTCGTCGTCTATCAGGGCGTCCCCTGGGAGCTCGGCGGCGGAATCGACCTCTTTCGCGCGCGCTACGTCAGCCGCCTGCAGGCCGTTCAGCTCGCGGAGACCGAGCGAAAGTCGCTCTTCAATCACGACCTCGTCTCGTACGACGAGGCCCGCGCTCGGCTGGCTCCCTACGAGGCGGAGGGCGTTCCCTGACGCTCAGAAACAGGGAGCTCGTCAACCTCCTCCTAGTCGGGTTCCTGACGGCGACCGGGTTTGCCGCCGTCTACATCGCCCGGCAGGACGTCGTCTCGACCGCCTCGCTGTCGTATGCGGCCTTCTTCGTGGCGCTCTACGTCGCAGCGCACCTCGTCGTCCGGGTCGCCCTACCGCTCGCCGACCCCTACCTCCTGCCCCTCTCCGGGGTTCTCACCGGCCTCGGGCTGACGATGATCTACCGGATCGACCCGGATCTGGCCTTCCGGCAAGGGCTCTGGGTCGTCATCGGGCTGGCGGCCTTCGCGGCGCTCGTGCTCTTCCTCAAGGACTACCGGACGTTCGACCAGGTCAAGTACATCCTCGGGCTCGCGGCCATTTTTCTGCTCGCCCTTCCCGCGGTACCCGGTCTCGGGCGCACGATCAACGGCGCTTCGCTGTGGGTGGGCGTCGGGCCCGTCGTCTTCCAGCCGGGCGAGTTCGCCAAGGTCCTGCTGGTCGTCTTTCTAGCGGGGTACTTGCGCGACAACCGGGAGATGCTCTCGATGGGAAGCGGTCGCTACGGGCTTCCCTCCCTGAAGCACTTCGGACCGCTGCTGATCATCTGGGGAGGCGCGATGCTCGTCCTCTTCCAGACGAACGACCTCGGGGGCGGCCTCCTCTATTTCTCCATCTTCCTCGCCATGCTCTGGGTGGCGACGGCCCGCTGGGCGTACGTCGCGGTGGGAGGACTGCTCTTCGCCGCGGGCGCTTACGCCCTCTATCACGTGACGCCGCACGTGCAGGACCGGGTCGCCATCTGGCTGGACTGCAGCTGGACGGTTTCGAACGCCTGCCCCGTCTACACGGAGGGCTATCAGCTCGCCCAGTCGATCTACGCGATCTCCGGCGGGGGCCTCTTCGGGCAGGGGCTCGGGGAAGGCGTGCTCATCTCGCCCGAGGGGCACACCTACATCCCCTTTCTCTCGACCGACTTCATCTTCGCCGCGATCGCGCAGGAGCTCGGGCTCGCAGGCGCGGCCGCGCTCGTCCTTCTCTACGTCGTCTTCCTGTACCGAGGCTTCCGCATCGCGCTGATGGCTGACGACGGCTTCTCGAAGCTCCTCGCCGTCGGACTCACCTCGGCGCTCGCGATTCAGGCGTTCATCATCACCGCTGGAGTCACCGGCCTGATCCCGCTGACGGGGATCACGCTGCCGTACGTCTCCTACGGCGGGTCGAGCATCGTCGCCAACTTCCTCATCGTCGGTCTCCTGCTCATGGTTTCGAACCACGTCAACCGAGAGCGCTCATGAATCCTCAGATACGGCGGCTCTTCTTCGTCCTGGTCACCCTCTTCGTGGCCGTCATCGGCATGTCCACCTGGTGGCTCTGGAAGGCCCCGGACCTCGAAGCCCGGCGCGGGAATCCCACACTGCTCGTCAAGCAGTTGACGATCGAGCGCGGGCGGATCTTCGCCGCCGACGGCAAGACCGTCTTCGCCCGGAACCGCAAGGTGAAGCAGAAGAGCCTCGGCAGGACGTGGTTCCTCCGCGTCTATCCGCAGCGCAGGCTCGTCGCCCACCCGGTCGGCTATTCGACGATCGAGAGATCGCGCACGGGTCTCGAGAAGTCGCTGAACGACTTCCTGACGGGCTCGAACGCGAACCTCGACACCGTCCTCGACAACGCGCTCGACAAGCTTAAGGGCCTCACTCAGAAGGGAAACGACGTCGTCACGACGATCAACGCGCGAGCACAAAGGGTCGCCATGGACGCCCTCGGGGGGAAGTGCGGTGCCGCCGTGGCTCTCGAGCCTTCGACGGGTCGCGTGCTCGTGCTCGCGTCCCAGCCCTCATTCGACCCGAATCTCGTCGAGGGTCATTTCAACCAGATCCTGCGGACGAAGGCCGCGTGCGGAAGCGCGAGCCCGTTGCTCGACCGCGCGACTCAGGGCCGCTTCATCCCCGGTTCGACCTTCAAGGTCGTCACCGCCGCAGCGGCGCTCGACACTGGCCGGTTCACGCCCTCGAGCCGCTTCGACGACCCCGGCTACTGCATCGAGTACGGCAAGAGGGTCTCGAACTTCGCCGACCAAAGCGGGCCCGAGGTCTTTGGAAACGTTTCCTTCACCCAGGCGATGGAGCACTCGATCAACGCCGTCTTCTGCAACATCGGCAAGAAGCTCGGGCCGACCGTCGTGCTGGACTACGCGCAGCGCTTCGGCTTCTACGAGGAGCCGCCCATCGAGCTGCCCTCCGAAGAGGTGGCGCCGAGCGGCCTTTACCGCAGGAACCGGCTCTACCTGCCCAGGGACCCGAACCAGGTCGACCCCGGCAGGCTCGCCTTCGGCCAGGAGCGGCTCCTCGCAACTCCGCTCCAGATGGCGCTGGTCGCGGCGGGCATCGGAAACGACGGGATCGTCATGCAGCCGACCCTGGTCGACAGGATCGTGGCGCCCGACGGGAAGGTGATCGAGCGCTCGAACCCGAAGGAGTGGAAGGAGGCGATCAAACCGCGCACGGCAGCCGAGCTCACCGCCATGATGCGGGCGGTGGTCGAATCGGGCACGGGCACCGCTGCCCAGATTTCCGGCGTACCCGTCGCCGGCAAGACCGGGACCGCCGAAACCGGCGTCTCAGGCCGAAACGACACCTGGTTCATCGCCTTCGCGCCTGCCGACCGGCCCCGCGTCGCGGTTGCCGTCGCCCTGTCGGGCCAGAGCGGCACGGGTGGCGCCACCGCCGCGCCGATCGCGAAGGCGATCATCGAAGCGCTCTTAAAGAGAAATCCCTAGTCTGAATCTCAGATGGCCGTAACGGACACGCTGATCAACACGCTCTTCGACGGGCGTTACCGGATCCTGCGCAAGCTCGGCTCCGGAGGCATGGCGAACGTATATCTGGCCGAGGACGAGGAGCTCGGGCGGCGCGTGGCGATCAAGATCCTGAACGACCGCTACGCGAACGACGAGCT
>JAIBJP010000108.1 GCA_020029625.1 Actinomycetota bacterium
CAGTCGACCACGGTTGCCATTGCGACCACGGCGCTCGGCGCTGGCTGGATCGGCCTCGGCCTCGGCCATCTGGTTCTGATCCGGGCCTTCGAGGGGAACGGGCGCCTGGCGGCCGTCACGGTGCTCCTGACCGTCTTCGTCTCCGACACGGTGGCCTTCCTCGCGGGCCGGTTCGCCGGGCGGCACAAGATGACGCCGGTTGTCTCGCCGGGAAAGACCTGGGAGGGCTTCACGGCCGGCGCGGTCGCAGGGGTCTTCACCAGCTTCCTGGCCCTGTACAAGGAGGATGTCTTCGAGCACACCTGGGAGACTCTGGTGCTGGGCGCGGTCGTGGTCGCCGCGGGCACGCTCGGCGACCTCTTCGAGTCCCTGATCAAGCGAGACCTGGGCACGAAGGACACCGGCCGGATCCTGCTCGGGCACGGGGGGGTCCTCGACCGCATCGACTCCCTGCTCTTCGCCGCGCCGGCCGCGTACTTCACCTTGCTCGCTCTGGGCCGGGTGTAGGGGAGCGCTCTTTACACTGGATCGAATGAGGCGCGTCGCCCTGCTGGGAGCGACCGGGTCGATCGGGACCCAGGCGCTCGAGATCATCGCCGCCCATCCGGGGCTCGAGCTCGTGGCGGCTGCGTCGGGCTCCCAGCCGGTAGACGGCCTCGCCCCGCTGACGCAGGTCGGAGGCGACCTCACCGAACTTCTCGAGCGCGCTGAGCCCGACGTCGTCCTGAACGCGGTCGTCGGCTTCGCGGGGCTTCCCGCCACTGTCTGGACGCTGGAGCGCGGGATCGATCTCGCTCTGGCGAACAAGGAGAGCCTCGTGGCGGGGGGAGAGCTGGCCCGGTCCGCCTGGGAGCAGGGCCGCGGCCCCATCCTCCCGGTCGACTCCGAGCACTCAGCCGCGTTCCAGCTGCTCGAAGGCCGCGCGAGCGAGACTGTCGACTCCCTGGTTCTGACGGCGTCGGGCGGGCCTTTCCGCGGACGGGCGCGCGCCGATCTCGCCGCGGTAACTCCAGCCGAGGCGCTTGCGCACCCGACCTGGAACATGGGGCCGAAGATCACGGTCGACTCGGCCACGCTCATGAACAAAGGCCTCGAGCTGATCGAGGCTCATTTCCTCTTCGACCTGCCCTACGAGCGCATCGAAGTCGTCATCCACCCGACGTCGATCGTCCACGCGCTCGTGCGGTTCCGGGACGGCGCCGCGCTCGCTCACATCGGATACCCGGACATGCGAGTCCCGATTTCCTACGCCCTCACGTACCCGGAGCGCGCGAAAACGCCGATCGCGCCGCTGGATCTCTCCTCGGGCCTGATCCTCGAGTTCTCGGCGCCGGACGAGGAGGCGTTTCCGTCCCTCGCCCTCGCGCGTGCGGCGGGGGAAGCCGGCCGTACCATGCCGTGCGTCCTCAACGCCGCGAACGAGGTTGCGGTCGCAACGTTCCTGGACGGCCGGCTGCCCTTCCTCGGCATCCCCGAGGTCGTGGAGCGCACGCTCAACGCGATCGAAGCGGTCGAGGCCCGCGACTTCGACGACCTCACGGCGATCGACGCGGAGGCCCGCCGCGTCGCCTCGGCCCACACACGGCAGCTCGTGCATTGAGGGTCGGCATCCGGTGAACATCGCCGTCTCCATCGGAGGCCTCGCGTTCCTGATCCTCATTCACGAGGCCGGGCACTTCTTCGTGGCGCTTGCCGTCCGGATGCGCCCGCGGCGTTTTTACATCTTCTTCCCGCCCGCACTCGTGAAGCGCGTCCACAATGGGATCGAATACGGCATCGGCTCGATCCCGCTCGGCGGCTACGTGAAGATCCCCGGGATGCACAAGCCCGCGGCGGGCGACGTCGATGCTCAGTTCGGGCGGGCGCTAGACGAGGCGCCGTGGCTCGAGCGGCACATCTCGCCCGTCAAAGCGGCTCTGGAGGAGAGCCGGCTCGACGACGCTCGCGCGGCCCTTCCCGACCTGAGGGCCGCCGTGGAGCGCGCCGGACTCTCCGACCCCGCACGAAGGAGCGCCGAGCGCGGCCTCAACGAGGTCGACGACGGCCTTTCGGTCGATGCGTACTGGCGTGCGCCCGTCTGGAAGCGGGTGGCCGTCATCCTCGCCGGGCCGGGGACGAATCTCGCGTTCGCCGTCGTGCTCCTCGCGGCCGTGTTCATGCTCGGAGTGCCGAAGGCGGTGCTGCCCGTTGTCGACAAGGTCGATCCAGGCACTCCGGCGGCGCAAATTCTCCAGCCGGGCGACCGCGTCGTCGCGGTGGATGGCAAGCCGGTCTCGTCCGCCCAGATCGCCCAGCGCATCCGGGCGAGTGGGGGGCGCCCGATCGAGCTCACGGTCGTCCGCAGCGCCCGGCGGCTGACGGTCGAAGCGCGGCCCGTGCTCCAGGACGGCGCCTACAGGCTGGGCTTTGTCCTGTCGCTCGAATATCGCAAGTACGGGCCGCTGGCCGCCTTCCGGCTCGCTATCGGTCGCACCTGGGAGGTGACGAAGGCGATCGGTGCGTCGCTCGGGCGCCTGGTCACCGGCTCGGGTCGCAAGGACGTGGCGAGTCCCGTAGGCATCGTCCAAGCCTCGAGCCAGACGCTGGAGGTCGACTACCGCGAGTACCTCGGAGTGCTCGCGCTCATCTCCCTGTCGCTCGCGCTCCTGAACCTGCTGCCGTTTCTCCCGCTCGACGGTGGGCACATCGCGTTCTCGCTCGCCGAGGGGATCCGGGGCCGCGCGATCTCCCGTGAGGCCTACGAGCGCGCGTCGGCACTGGGCATCGTCCTCGTCCTCTTCTTGTTCTTCATCGGGCTTTCGAACGACGTCGACCGGCTGAGAGGGGGCTAGACTCCTACAGGGTGGCGAGCCGGCGTCGAATCAAAGTAGGCAACGTGCCGATCGGCGGGGGCGCACCGGTCGTGGTGCAGTCGATGACGCTGACCTACACGCATGATGTCGACGCGACCATCGAGCAGATCGCACGCCTCGCCTCAGCTGGCTGCGAGGTCGTTCGCGTGGCCGTCCCCAAGACCGAGGACGCGGAGGCGCTCAAGAAGATCGTCTATCTGAGCCCGCTCCCGGTTATCGCAGATATCCACTTCAATGCTTCTCTGGCGCTGAAGTCGATCGAAGCCGGAGTGGCAGCCGTGCGCATCAATCCGGGCAACATCGGCGGTTCCGAGAAGGTCGCCATGGTCGTCAAAGCCGCGAAGGCGAAGGGGATCCCGATGAGAATCGGCGCCAACTCCGGCTCGCTGCCCAAGCACCTCGTGGCGCTCGCGCAGGAGGACACTGCAGCCGCGCTCGTCGAGGAGGCGCTCGAGCAGGTACGCCTGCTCGAGTCGATGGACTTTCGCGATTTCAAGATCTCGGTCAAGTCGAGCTCGGTGCCGACGATGATCCGCGCCTACCGCATGCTCTCCGAAAAGGTCGAGTACCCGCTTCATCTCGGGGTCACCGAGGCTGGGCCGCCGGCCACGGGCTCGATCAAGAGCTCGATCGGAGTCGGCTCCCTCCTCATGGACGGCATCGGGGACACCATCCGGATCTCCCTCACCGCCGATCCGGTCAAGGAGGTCGAGGTCGCCTGGGAGATCCTCAAGGCGCTGGGCCTCCGTGAGCGCGGGCCGGTGATGATCGCGTGCCCGTCGTGCGGGCGCGACAACGTCGGAGTCGAGAAGCTTGCCGAGGTCGTGGAGCAGCGGCTGAAGTCCTATCCGCAGGCCTTCGAGGTCGCGGTCATGGGCTGTGCAGTGAACGGACCGGGGGAGGCGGGAGACGCCGACTTCGGCATTGCCGGCGGCCGGGACACGGGTTTCATCTACGCCCACGGACGCGTCCTCAAGAAGG
>JAIBJP010000073.1 GCA_020029625.1 Actinomycetota bacterium
AGGTCGACGATCTTGCCCTTGCCCTCGTCGCCCCACTGCGCCCCCACGATCACGGTCGCGGGCATGAGTGGAGCTTAGTCCGCGGCCATGTTGGAGCGCTCGAGCGCGGTGAAGAGGAGCTCGAGATCGCGGGCCAGGCCGTCACGAGCAGCGTCCAGCAGCGGATGAGCGCCCCGACCCCCTTCCGCGTCGTCCGTGAGGGCGCGAACGGCGAGATCCTCTTCACATTCCGCGAGGCGATCGGCGAGGGCGAGGAGCTCGTCGGCTCTGACAACGTGACCCCCCAAGCGGGAGATGCCGTGATTCGGGTGGGCTAAGGGTCTCTCGCGTAGCAGTGGGCGCCAACTTGCCATCAGGCCGCCGCCAGGTCGGCGAACTTCGCGTAGCGCCGGAGGAAGGAGAGCTTCACGGTGTCGGTCGGCCCGTTGCGGTGCTTGGCCACGTGCACCTCGGCGAGGCCCTGCTGGTCGGATTCGGCCTCGTAGTACTCGTCGCGGTAGATGAAAACGACGATGTCGGCGTCCTGCTCGAGGCTCCCGGACTCGCGCAGGTCGGACAGGATCGGCCGCTTGTCGTGCCGCTGCTCGACCGCTCGCGAAAGCTGGGAGAGGGCGATGATCGGGACGTCCAGGTCGCGTGCGAGCACCTTGAGCGAGCGCGAGATCTGGGAGACCTCCTGCACCCGGTTCTCGGCCGAAACACCGGACGTCATCAGCTGTAGGTAGTCGACGATGATGAGCCCGAGGTCGGGGTGCTTCTGCTTCAGGCGGCGCGCCTTCGAACGGATCTCCATCATCGTGATCGAGCCGGTGTCGTCGACGTAGATGGGCGCCTTGGCGAGCTTGTCGCACGCAGCCGTGAGCCGCGGCCAGTCGTCGGCGGCGAGCTTGCCGGTGCGAAGCCGTTGCGATTCGACCTTGGCCTCGCTGCACATCAGACGTTGCGTCACCTCGGATTTCGACATCTCGAGGGTGAAGAGCGCGACGGGGACGCCCTTGCGGACGGCCAAGTTGGCGGCCATGCAGAGCCCGAGCGCCGACTTCCCCATGCTGGGGCGAGCCGCGATGATGATGAGGTTCCCCTCCTGGAAGCCGGAGGTCACGCGGTCGAGGTCGCGGAAGCCCGAAGGGATGCCGGTGACGTCCGCACCGGACTCGTAGAGGGCGGTGATGCGCTCGAAGCTCTCCTTGAGCAGCTCCTCGATATGGCTGAACTCGCCGCGTGCCCGCTGCTGGGAGAGGTCGAACACGACCTGCTCGGCCTGGTCGACGAGCTCGGTCGCCTCGCCCGGCCGCTCCCACCCGAGGCGCGCGATCTCGGCGCCGGCCCTGATGAGGCCACGCAGGGTCGCCGTCTCGCGAACGATGTGCGCGTAGTGGCCGGCGTTCGCGGTCGCCGGCACGGTGGCCGCGAGCTCCTGGACGCGCACCTTGCCGCCGACGTCCTCGAGGTCGCTCCGCTCGTCGAGCTCGTCGGCCAAAGTGATCGCATCGACCGGCTCGCCCTTGACGTACAGGCCGAGCGCGGCGCGGTAGATCTTCGCGTGGCTCTCCCGGTAGAACTCGCGCCCGTCGCTCGAGAGGATCTCGCTCACCACGGCGATCGCGCCGGGCGAGAGCATCATCGCGCCGAGGACAGACTCCTCCGCGTCGAGGTTCTGCGGCGGGACGTGCGCGCCGTTCGTCTGCTCTGTCGGGGCTGTCTTTGTCGCCATCGGACGGGACTGTAATGGCCCTGTAAACGGCCCTGTGGATCGCGAATCCACAAGCGGAAGCTCCCTCTTTGCAGGCATAAGGGAACAAATGTTCCCAGACGCGCCGGACAGCGTCCACCGAGCGTTCCCGCGCCTGTGCATTGTTTTCTCGCTGCGAGCGCGAAGTTCGTGCGGCTGTCCAGACGGGTGTGGAGAGTGCCTGTGGAGGAGCTAGGAGGGCTTGGCGAAACAAGCTCTGTGCCGTCGGAATCGCCCTGGGCGGCGCGAGGCGGCGTCCTCGGTCGCGCCCGTATTTCATTCAATACGAGCGCTCCCTGCGTCCTTGCCTCGCATCCCCCAGAGCGCCCCGGCGACGAGGCCCGTTCCGCCAAGCCCTCCTACGAGCGCTCGGCGGAGGGGTCCGCGATCTCGGCGGGCTCGGCGTCGGGTTCGGTCGCTTCCTCGGCCTCGACCTCGGTTTCCTCGGCCTCCACCTCGGCGATCGCCTCCTCGGCTGCCGCCGCGGCCTCGGCTGCAGCGGCAGCCGAGGCCTCCTCGGCCTCCCTCTGGGCCGCCGCCATCGCCTCGAGCTCCTCCTCGGGCGGCAGCTCACCGCCTTCGGGGACGACCATGATCTTCACGTCGGCACTCACGTCGGTAAAGACCTCGATGGGGATCTGGTAACGGCCGACGCGCTTGATCGATTCCGCGAGATCGATCTTCCGCCTGTCGACACGGATCTTCAGCTGCTTCCAGATCTCGTCGGCGATATCCGTCGGCGTCACCGAGCCGAAGAGCGTGCCCTGAGGGCCCGCGTTCACGTCGAAGCGAAGCTCCGCCTGCGAGAGCTTGTCCGCGATCTCCTGGGCCTGCTCGAAGGACGCGGCCTCGTGGCGCGCCCGCTGCGAGTCTCTCTTCTCGAGCTCGGCCACGCGAGCGGAAGTCGCTTCCTCCGCCAGCCGCCTCGGGGCCAGATAATTGCGCATGTACCCGCGGGCGACCGAGACGACCTCACCGCGCAGACCGACCTTGTCGACGTCCTGGAGCAGGATCACGTCCATGGAGGGCACTGTTAGCTGGAGACGTACGGGAGGAGCGCCATCTCGCGCGCGCGCTTCACGGCGACCGCGATCTGATCCTGGTGGCGGCGACACGCGCCCGTGATCCGGCGCGAGCGGATCTTGCCCCTCTCCGAGACGTAACGGCGAAGCTGGTTGTAGTTCTTGTAGTCGACCTCTTCGATCTTCTCCTTGCAGAAGTAACAGCTCTTCCGCCGGATCGGGCCGGTGGAGGCCGACGGCCGCCTACGGCCGCTCTGCTGCTTCGTCTGTGGTGGCATGCGGTGGCGTTTCTCCTAGAACGGAATATCGTCGTCAGCCGCGGCTCCGGCGCCGGCCTTCACGAAGTCGGACTGGTCTGCGGACACGTCCGACGGCGGGATGTACTGGGACTGCCCTTCGCCGTCGCTGCGCCCGCCCAAGAACTGGACCGACTCGGCGATGATCTCGACGGCCTGGCGCTTCGTGCCGTCCTGAGCCTCCCACTCACGCCAGTCCAGCCGTCCATCCACTCCGACCGGCCGGCCCTTCGAGAGGTATTGCGCGCAGCTTTCCCCCTGGTTGCCCCAGACCGTGATGTCGAAGTAGTTCGGCTTGTCGCCCCATTCCCCGGTGGAGGCGTCCTTCTGGCGCGTGTTCACGGCCAGGCGAAGCTTGCAGACCGCCGTTCCGCTCGGGGTGTGCCGGAGCTCGGGGTCCTTGGTGAGGTTCCCGACCAGTACGACTCGATTGATGTTTGCCACGGATCCTTCTCCTTCCTCAGTCGAACACTTGTTCCGATGCTACCCGGTCGGGGTGACAGCCTCTCTCCTGGCCCTGACGACGGGCCGCCGGACGGCCATGTGCCGCAGGGCACCGTCCGTGATCTTGAGCACGCGGGTGATCTCCGCGAGCGTTTCCGCATCCGCGTCGAACTGAAAGACGTGGTAGTTCGCCTCGCCCTTGTGGTCGATCTCGTAGGCAAGCTTGCGCCTGCCCCAGGGCTCGTGCCCGAGCCAGCTCCCGCCGCGCTTCTCGATCAACTCGCGCGCGCGCGCGAGGATCTCGTTCTGGCGCTCCTCAGGGAGCTCAGGATCGACCATGAGCATGATCTCGTATGCGTTCAAGGTTCCCGAACCCTCCTTCCCTCGGTCTAGCGGCCTCGCCTGCTCGCGCCGCTCGGGAACGGACGGCGCCGGGGCGAGACAGGAAGTCGCTCGAGTATAGCGAGCCCGATAGGGTTGCCCTCCCAGGGCTCGTCATGGGAGAGTGACGCTTGTGAATCAAAAGGCCGCACTCGTACTTGGCGCGCTCGCGGGCGGCGTCGCCGCCGTGCTTCTCGGGCGCAGGCGCCCACGGGTTCTCGCCAGGTCGGCGCCGCCGGCCGACCTTCGCGCGGACGAGCTGCGCCGCAAGCTCGACGAGGCCCGCCAGGCCGACGTGGACGAGAGCGAGTTCACCGTGGCCGGGATGGGCGCCGAGACCATCATCGCGGAGGAGCCCGGCCGCGAGCCTCCGCCGGCGAACGAGTTCGAGGCCATGCGCAGGAGGGTGCACGAAGAGGGTCGAGCGGCTGCGGAGGAGATGCGTCGCCGGGCCGAGACCGACTCGTAGCCACTGGCCCGCATCGAGCACACTGTGGAGATCGCGGCGCGGCCGGAGCGAGTGTTCCCCTTCCTGGACGCGAGCGAGCAGCGACTCCGCTGGATGGGCGCGCTCGTCGAGTCGGAGCCGCTCGACGAAGGCCGGTTCCGCGACGTCTTCGAAGACCACGGCCAGCGCATCGAGCTCGACGCCGTGGTGGAGCGACGCGACGCGCCCCGTCTCCTCGTCGTTCGGCTGCGCGGGAGCGCGTTCGAGGCGACGAGCACGCAGCGGCTCGAGGAAGCCGGTGAGGGCACCCGACTCAGCACGGTCGTCGAGACGCAGTACACGAGCCGACTCGCGAGACTGGCCGGGCCACTCGTCACGCGCCGCGCCCAGCGGCAGCTCGAGGCCGATCTCAACGCGCTGAAAGTGCTCGTGGAGGGGGACTAGAGCGGCCTGAACGCCGCCGCTCCGCGGGCGAGTCCCCGCGCGACCTTCCACTGGTACCAGGCGCTGCGGAGGCGCCGGCCCTCGGTCGGATTCGACATGAAACCGGTCTCGACGAGGACGACGGGCACGTTGGCCCAGTTGAAGCCGGTCAGATCGGGACGGCGGACGAGACCCAGGTCGAGCGCGCCTGTCGTCGCGATCACGTGCGCTTGCACGAGCCGCGCTGCCCGTCGGCTCGCGGGGAGGATGTCGTCCGTCCAGCCGACGTGCCAGGCGGGGAACAGGGTCGAGGCCCCGTGGCGGCTCGAATCGCTCGACCCGTCGGCGTGGATGCGCACCATGAGCGCGGAGCCGCGCAGGTTGCAGAACTTGGCGCGGGCGATGTTGCCCCGGTTGCCGTACGTGAACTCCGACGTCGTCCGCGTCATCGCCGCGCGGTACCCCCGCTGGCGGAGGATCGTCCGCAGCTTGAAGCCGATCTGGAGGACGACCGTCGCCTCGCCCGGAGCGCCGCCCCCGTCCTTGATCTTGTAGGTCGTCGACCCGGGGCCGATCCGCTCGCGCGAGAGGTCGGGTGTGGCATCGTGGCCGGGATCGATGCAGATGAGCGGAGTGGCTGCGGCCGGGCCCGGCAGTGCGAGGGCGGCGGCGCCGAAGAGAGCTGCGGCGAACTTCACCTCTTCCAGTTTGACAGGCCGAGCCGGGGCCACCTATGCTCCTGCCGCGCCGCTTGTCAGGGTCACCTTACAATCGGTCCCGACACGCCGAACCGAGGGGAGTAAGTGGGAGCAGCGTTTCTGATGACCAGGGAGGGGCTCGAGGCCTCGCTCATCGTAGGGATCGTCCTTGGGTACCTGGCCAAGACCGACAACCAGCGCTACTTCCGGCTGATCTGGCTCGGCGCGGCAGCCGCGGTGGCCGCATCGGTCGCGACCGGCGCGGCCCTTTTCTTCACCATCGGAGAGCTCCAGGGCCGCTCGGAGCAGATCTTCGAGGGTGTCGCCATGCTCTCCGCCGTCGCCGTCCTCACCTGGATGATCTTCTGGATGCGGAGGCAGGCCGCGAACATCAAGCGCGAGCTCGAGGCGAAGCTCGCGAGCGCGATCGCCGCCGGGTCGGCAGTCGGTCTCGCGTCGGTGGTCTTCTTCGCAGTGCTTCGGGAGGGGTGGGAGACGGCGCTCTTCCTCTTCGCCATCGGCGAGAGCTCGACGCCCCTGGCGACCGGCATCGGCGCCGTCGTCGGGCTCACCATCTCGATCTCGCTCGGCGTTGCGATCTACATGGGCTCCCGCCGGCTCAACCTGCGCCAGTTCTTCACCGTTACCGGAATCCTCCTGATCGTCTTCGCAGCGGGGCTGCTCGCACACGCGACGCACGAGTTCCAGGAGGCCGGCATCCTCCCCGGGACGGTCGAGCACCTCTGGAATACGAACGCGATCGTGAGCGAGGACTCCAACTTCGGCAAGTTCCTGACGGCGCTCTTCGGCTACAACGGAGATCCCTCGGCGCTCGAGGTGGGGGTCTGGTTCACGTTCCTCGCGACCGCCCTGGTGCTGTTCGTCCGCCCGCTGCTGAGCTGGCGGCGGACTGCAGCTCCCGCACAAGCGTAGATCCCGCCGCTCGCGGCATAACGGACCCGTGAGAACGGTCCGAGTCGGGTGCTCGGGGTGGAACTACGCGCACTGGCGCGAGCTTGTCTATCCCGAGGGCCTCCCCGTCCGGCGCTGGCTTGCTTGCTACGCAGAGCTTTTCGACACCGTCGAGGTCAACAGCACCTTCTATCGGCTTCCCCGCCGAGACTCCGTGGCCGCCTGGGTCGCGGAGACCCCGCCTACGTTCCTCTTCGCCGTGAAGGCGAGCCGCTACCTCACCCACATGAAGCGGTTGACGGTCCTCGGTCGGGGAGTGGAGCGCTTCTACGAGCGAATCGACCCGTTGGTTCGCTCGGCCAAGATGGGCCCCCTGCTCTGGCAGCTTCCGGAGAACTTCCACCGAGACGACGGGAGGCTCGCCTCGGCGCTCGCGGGTCTGCCGCCCGGGCGCCACTGCTTCGAGTTTCGCCACCCGAGCTGGTTCCGCGAGGAGGTCTATGCGCTTCTCCGCGAGCACGGCGCCGCGCTCGTGATCGGCGACCACCCCGAGCGGCGCTTCCAGACGCACGAGCTCACCGCCGACTGGACGTTCATCCGCTTCCACTACGGGAGCCGCGGGCGTGGCGGCAACTACTCCGAGCGGGAGCTGGAGGACTGGGCCCGGCGGATCGAGGGCTGGCGGGAGCGCGCCGACATCTACGCCTACTTCAACAACGACTGGAGCGCTTATGCCGTCAAGAACGGGCTCAGGCTGCGCGAGCTTGTCGAGCCCTAGGCACTAGGGCTTGGCGAAACAAAGTCTGCACCAAGCCCTCCTAGCAGGAAGTCGGGCCGCCGGATCTGAGGTAGCCGTCCCAGCGGGCGGCGGTCGTGCTCCAGAGGGGGTTTCCCGTCCTCTCGGCGAGCTGGTTCAGGAGGCTGACGTGGTAGGTGTGATAGTGGAGCGAAGCCGGGGAGCCGCCGAGGGAGTACCGCGACCAGCAGCCCGTGTCCAATTGGGGCAGCAGCGTGCTCGTAGCGGATGACATCTTCGCCACGTCCGCCCGCGCGAGGCTGTCCCCGCTCGTCTTGACGTAGTCGTAGAGCGATACGAGCGACTGAAGCTGGGCGTTGAGGACAGCCATGTCGCTGTAGCCGTACTCACGGATCCAGAGCCCGCCACCCTGCTCGAGCCAGAGCCCGCGCGAAATCCCGCGGTACGCCGCCCGCGCCGCTTCCGCGAGCTTGGCGTCGTGGAGCAGCGCCGAGCTCCGAGCCAGGGCCTGCGCGCCGATCGCCTGTGCGAACCCCGATGTCCAGCGGGTCGGCCCCCCGAAAGGAAAGTAGTACTCCCAGACGAGACTGTTCCTCTGGCGGATCCCGCGTGCCACGAGCTCGTTCGCAAGGCGTTTTACCCGCGCGGGACGCCCCTTCCGGACGAGTGTGTTCAGCCGCGAGAAGTTGGCGATGGGGTGGAATTGGAAGCCGTGGTCATTGATGAAGCGGTAGACCACCCCGTCGGCCGCCCGGGTGTCGGTGAATTGAGCAGGCGGCGCGCGCTTCACGAGGTAGTCCGCGTTTTCCTTCAGCATCGAGAAGAGGGTGAGCGCCCTTGGCTCGTCGTACTCGGCGCTGAACGAGGCCACGTCGTGGAAGACGAGTGCCAGTGTGGGTACGCGCCCGGGAGGCGCGGTGCGAAGCCGCTCGAGAGATGCTTCCAAGAGCGACCCGTAGCGGTCGGCCGAAGCGTCGGACAAGCGTCCTGCGGCTACGGCGGCCGCCAGGCCGTCCTGCGCCACCGCCGCGTCGCTCCTCGCGTCCGCGCCGAGCGTCTCGACCAGAGCCTGGAGGGTCGTGGGCCCGGCCACTCCGTCCGCCAGCAGTCCGTGGGCGCTCTGAAACGCAAGCACCGCAGCGGCCGTGCTATCTCCGAAATCACCGTCGACAGCCTGCGAATAGAGCCCGAGGGCGCCCAGGGCCTGCTGGAGGTCGGCGACGGCCGTCGTTCGATCACCCGCGCGCAACGTCTTGAAGGCGGGAGACGCATTGCCCTCCGCGGCCTGCTTCGTGAGGGAGCCCGATTTCGGCAGCGCCTTTGGAGGCACTGCCTCCTTGGAGCGACCGGCCGGGCGGATCGTCACGACAAGCGCGAGGGCGAGCAGGCTTGCCAGGACCCCTGCGGCGACGAGGGCGCGGACACGGGGCGGCAGGCTCTCCGCCCGAGCGGCGATCCCCGCCCGCAAGCGGGCCAGGTCGCCCGCGAACGTCCGGGTCTGTCTGCGCCGCCGCCGGCGCATGGGCGCCGGAAGCGTCGTGGGCATGGTCGGCGCGGTCTCGAGAGCCGGCTCCACCCAGACGAAGTCGTCGTCCGTGAAGAAGTGGGCCGCGTCGCCAGCTTGAGTCACTGGTTGCGTACTCTAATCCTGCCGTCAGCCGGCGAGGGGCTATCGGCGCTCCCTTTACAACTCGCGGTTTGTCACGAAGATGAGAGGGCGGGGGTTACCGAAGGGGGAGCCAATGGAGCCGCAAAGACGCCCACCCGTGTGGGAGGAAGAAGCCCTTGTACCCGAGCTCGTAGACCGGCTCGAGTATCAGGATGCCGAGCTGGCAAGCCTGCGTGCGGACCTGGAAACGCTCCGAGAGGAGCGTGAGAAGCTCGAGACCGATCTGGTGATCGCGGAGCGCTGGGTGCACACGCTCGCCAAGGAGTTGGAGCTCGCCGACGCGCAGCTGAAAGAGCTGCGCCC
>JAIBJP010000074.1 GCA_020029625.1 Actinomycetota bacterium
CGCGTCGGCGAGACGCCGCTGGGAGCGAAAGTCGCGGCTGAGCGCTTCCACTTTCACTGCAGGCTCGACGGGCATGCTTTCATTGTAACGCAACGGAAAGTGTTGCGCAGCTCGCGCGAGCGCCTTGCGGGCGTCCTTGTGACCCTTTAGCGTGCCGGGGTTCTGATGCTCCTCGAGCCTATCGACCCCAACGAACGATTCAGATCCAGGCGTCGACAGGCCAGGAGGCGGCGCGCGATCCGCCGCATCGCCCTCCTCTCCGTGGTCGCGCTGACCGCGGCGGTACTCACCCTCGGCGCTCGCTTCCTCACTGCGGGGGAAAAGAAGGAAGCTCATGCTCCGAAGAGCCCCCCGGCGACGACGCAGACAAGGGCCGAGCCGAAGCCGCAGCCCAGGGCTCTCCCCGCCGAGATGCGCGGCATCCACGTGACCATGGCGCTGGCCTCGCTCGACGGCAAGATCGACGAGTACCTCGGTCTCACCCGTGAGGGCCTGAACACGATCGAGCTCGACATCAAGGACGAGAACGGTCAGGTCGGATTCCGGCGCCCGGTCGTGCCGCTGGCGCATGAGACCGGTGCGGCGACCAGCTACTACAACCCCTCCGAGGTGGCTCGCCGGGTGCACGCGCGTGGCGTGTACCTCGTCGGGCGCATCGTCGTCTTCGAAGACCCGATCCTGTCCGAGCGCAAGCCGCGTTACGCCATCCGGACGAAGGACGGCGGCGTGTGGCAGACGGCCGGCGGGCTCGGTTGGGTCAACCCGTACGACGAGCGCGTCTGGGAGTACGCGACCGACCTGGGCGAGGCAGCCGCCAAGGCGGGGTTCGACGAGATCCAGTTCGACTACGTGCGCTTTCCGACGGACGGAGACCTCTCGAACGCCATCTTTGCCGGGGCTGGTCACAAATCCAAGGCAAGGACGATCGCGGACTTCTTGAAGTACGCGTCGACCCGCTTGAAGCCTCTCGGAGTGCGTGTGTCGGCCGACGTCTTCGGGCTCTCCGCCACGCGCAACATGAGAATCGGCCAGCGCCCCGACCGAATCGCGCGCTATCTCGACGCGATCTATCCAATGGTCTATCCCTCCCACTTCGGGCCTGGCGAATACAACATCGACAATCCCAATGCGCAGCCCGGCCGCACCGTCGCGCTCGCGCTGAGGGACTTCGACGTCGCCCTCCGCGGCAGCGGGACCCGCCTCGTGCCCTGGCTCCAAGACTTCTCGTTGGGCCGCACGTACACTCTCGCCGACGTCCGCGACCAGATCCAGGCCGCCCGCGACGCCGGAGCCGAAGGTTTCCTCCTCTGGAACGCCGGGGGCGTCTACACTCGTGCCGCCCTCGCGGGTCCCTAGACTTCGTGCCGCGTTCCACAGGAGATCCCACACGTCGCGCCAGGCGGTGTGGAAACTGTGGAAAACTGAACTATTCGCAAATTGCGTAGATTAAGTTGAACGGCCCCTTGCAACGGTTTCCCGCACGTCCTAAGGTGCCGATTGCGCCGAGCAGGGAGCGCGAGTAGGTTGAAGTTTCACCGGGCGGTTGTACCCGCAAGGGAAAAGCCGGCCGGGGAAGCGGACGAAAGCGCCACCCGCTCGGCGAATTTTTTTGGTCCTGGATAGATTGGTCGCGTGGCCTTCCCTCCGCGCCTTCCAGCCTTCAGCCCTGGTTTCACGTCTTTCGTATGGGGCTTCTGTCTCGGCGCGTACATCTGGCTCGGCCTGCTCGCCATCGGCGTCTCCGGCGGGACGGCGTTCTTGTTCGCGCTCGTCGCTGGGACGCTGATCTTCTTCTACGTGCGCCTTTTCGGGGCCGACCCGCTCCGCCGCTAGGCCACTAGAAGCTGCACATTGACGCGGGCCGCGGCGCGGTGATCAGAGCGCGGCAGAGGAGGCTCGCAAACTCGCCCCCGAGCAGGGTGTCGAGTCGCGCGCGGGCGCTACGTCCTTCTGCTCCGAGCATGCGCTCGTAGGCGGCGCAATGTTCGAGAAGGCGCGGGGCTCCACGGTTGTCCCCGGGGCGGCTGTGGCCTGCGGCGGCCATGCCCTCCTCATCGACTCCCAAGCCGCCGAAGTGGATCCCTGGCGCGAGTGACGAACGAGAGAGGGGCGCCTGCGGGCGCCCCTCTCTGACGATTGCTCGAGACTGACCTAGGGCGTCTCGCGACGCCGGTTCGGATCGGGAGTCTCGACCCGGTCGCCGGAGCCGTCGGCTGCCGGGACCGTCTCACGGTCGCGGACGGTCGTGTGCTCGCCGACCGGCGTCGTGGTCGTGACGTCGCGGTCGTAGTCGTGTACGTCCTCGTCGGGGACGATCTCGCGCTCTCGGTCGATCACCTCGCGCCGGCGCGGGCCGGTCGTATCGAAGGAGAACGCGAACACGATCCCGAGACCCATCGCCAGAGCCGCCGGGAAGGTACCGAGGTCGTTGACCAGCCCCGTGACCCCGATGTCGCTCGACCAGCCGGCCAGGCGATCGTGCTGCCAGCCGCCTTCCGGCTGCGTGGCGAGCAAGACCCAGCCGACGACGATGGCCGCCGGAATGAATGCGAGGAGGAAGACCCCAGGGCTGACGATCGGGATCCCCCACTTCGTCCAGCCGCCGAAGAGCTGCGAGAGCCCCAGTGCGAGGCCGGCCGCGGCGATGAGTCCCATCGCGGCCCAGAACTCGCTCGTGCTGGTGAGATCGAAGAAGCTCGCCAGCCAGATCAGGAGCCCTGCCGCGGCGACGCCGAGCAGCGTGAAGATGGCGCGAACGAACGGCGGACCGCCCCAATCGCCCCGCCGGTCGGTGACCACGCGGTCGCGGGCGACCGGCTCGTCACTCGTCACGACGTCGTCGCCGTCGGGGTGAGTGACGACGTCGTCGCGTTCGTGTCTGCGGAAGATGCCCACTTTTCGTCACCTCGTTCGGTTGTGTGCACGTCCAGTTGGGATTTTCCCGTTCTGGGACAGCCTCTAACGCGGAAACGTCTTTTTTGAGCTAGGCGGCCAGACGGCGCCGCGAGGCGTCGAAACCGGCGGAATAGAGCTCCGCGCGGAAGGTCTCGAACGTGTGCTCGCAGTCGGCGACGAACAGGTGCTCGACGACGCCCACCTCGCGGTCGTTGTAGAACGGGAGATCCACGTGCGGCCGCGTGACGAGGTTGACGGACGTACGCGAGCAGGCGGGGCACTCTACGGCGAGACCGAGCTGGTCGTCCCCCGCGGAGAGAAGCCTGAAGGCGGATGGGAACACCGGTCTCGGGCGCTCCTCGGGATAGCAGAAGAAGCTCCAGGGCCAGTCCCCCGCCCGGATGCGGGTCGCGGCCAGGTCTAACAGCTCCTCGGCCGCGGCCTCGAACTGGGCGGTCATCAGGTTCAGGAACGGCGTCTCGGGACCGGCGAGCGGAGCCCAGTCGAGCTCGTCGTGAGTCACGAGTCCTTCGTGGTCATCTCCGCACGAGCACGCGAAGGTGACCTTGTACACGGCGGGATGGGTCGCTCCTGGAAGGCGCTCGAGGACGCGGAACTCGGACAGCGGCAGCTGCACCTCGCCCCGCCGGGGGCACGGGAACGTGTACCGCGCGGTCAGCCCGTCGTACATGTGTCGATTATCTATCGGCAGGGCGGACGGCAAACGAGATCCCGCGTCCCAGAGCCAGGAGAGTTTGGCGAAACATAGTCTGTGCCGTCGGAGGCGCGCTGCCCGCCCCGAGGCGGCGTCCTCGGTCGCCCCCGTATCTAGATTCGATACGAGGGCTCCCTGCGTCCTTGCCTCGGAACGACCAGCGCGTCCCGACGACGAGCGACGTTCCGCCAAGCCCTCCTAGTACTTGAGCAGCGAGAAGACGTCGTAGCCCTCGAGGCGCTCGCGTCCGTTCAGGAACTCGAGCTCGATCACGAAGGCTAGACCGACGACCTCGCCACCGAGCTGCTCGACGAGATCCACCTTCGCTCTCGCCGTTCCGCCCGTCGCGAGCAGGTCGTCGTGGATGAGCACTCGCTTCCCTGGCGTGATCGCGTCGGCGTGGAGCTCCAGCGCGTCGAAGCCGTATTCGAGCGCGTACTTGACGCTCACGGTCCTCCAGGGGAGCTTGCCGGGCTTGCGGGCCGCGATGAAGCCACAGTGGAGGCGGTAGGCGAGCGCCGCCCCGAGGATGAACCCCCTGGCCTCGGCCCCGAGAATCAGATCCGGCTTGCGCGGCTCGGCGAACTCCGCGAGCCTCTCCACCGTCTCGTGCAGCCCGTCGGGATCGGCGAGCAGCGGCATGATGTCCTTGAAGACGATGCCGCGCTTCGGGAAGTCCGGGATGTCCCGGATCTTGGAGGCCAGGTCGAGTGGTTCGTTCGATGGCATTAGCGGGTGCATGGCGCGCGAAAAGCGAGCCGGGGTAGGACGCAGAAAGCGTGCATGCTATGCATGTGCGCGCCCGAGGACGCTGCCCGGCGACGCTTTGCAGCCGCTTAGGCGCCCACATGATGCCGTCGGGCGAGCCACTTGGAGCCTAGCGGGGGACGAGCGAGCGCAGCGCGCGCCAGAAGAGGAGCTGCGAGAGCTCCTGCGAGAGCGACGCGAGCGCCTCGAGATCCTCGAGTCCACCCTGCCTTCGCTCTGGGTTCCGCGAGCGCAGAGCGGGAGCGACGATCTGCTCGAGCAGCCCGGCCTCGCGATCCGCGCCTGCTCGAAAACTCCTGAGATTGCGCGCCTCGATGCCGAAACGGGCGAGGCGGAGGCAAGCGGCGACGACGTCGATGTCCCGTTCGGGATAGAAACGTGTCCCGTCCTCGACGCGAGGCTGGAGGAGCCCGAAATCCTCGAGCTCCAGGGCGAACTCGCGGCTCGCGCTCGAACGCGCGCAGAGTGTCTCGAAGTCGATCTCCTCGTCGTCCGCACGGAGCCCGCCTCTGGCGGGACGCTTGCGGTCGGAAGAGCGAAGTGGCGAGGCCAGCTCCTGCCGGATGACGCGCAACGGAAGGAACTCGTCGCGCTGCAGGCGCAGGATCATCTCCAGCCGGTCGACGTCGTCATCGGTGAACAGGCGGTACCCGCCCTGCGTCCGCCGGGGGGTCATCAGGCCTTGATCCTCGAGGTAGCGGATCTTGGAGATGGAGATGTCGGGGAATTCGGCCTGGAGCCGCCGGCAGACCGCCCCGATCGTCAGCGGCCGCGAGTCGCTCTCCCTTTCCTCGCGCTCGACATCCGAGGTGACCGTCGCCATCTCCCTACCCCGTGAGGAAGGTCAGCCTGTATTTGCCGATTTGCACTTCGTCCCCGTCCTCGAGCTTGGCGCTCTCGACCCGCCGGCGGTTGACGTAGGTGCCGTTCAGGCTCTCCTCGTCGTCGACGTAATAGCCGTCATCGCGCTTCACGAGCACCGCGTGGCGACGTGAGACGGTGACGTCGTCCAAGAAGACCTCGTTCTCAGGCCCTCGCCCGACGCCCACGCGGTCACCTTCGAGCCCGAACGTCTCCCCCGCCCTGCCGCCACCGGCGCGTACCACGAGCGCGGGACCCTCGATGCGAAGGTCGGCCAGCGAGAGCGAGTCGTCCTCGGAGACCTCCTCGGGCGTGAAGGTCATCGTCGTGTGCGCGCCCGGCTCATCGTGGATCAGCAGCGCGCCGCATTTGGAGCAGTAGTTGGCCGCTTCCGGATTCTGGAAACCGCACTCGGGACAGTGGACGTAACTCATGCCGTCGGGGGGTGGATGAGGGGGGTGTCCCCCCTCATTGGAAACCGCACTCGGGACAGTGGACGTAACTCATCTCCGGCGGCTCAGTCGGCCGGCGGGAGCGCCTTCGAGGCGAGGATCTCGGCGAGCTTGTCGACGTCCACGTCGTGCAACGGGCTCTTGCCCTCGCCGACCTCCTGCTTCAGGCGCGACTGGAGCTCGGCCCGGAGGATGTCGATCTTGCCGTGCAGGATCCGCCGCTCGTAGGAAACCTTCCGCTCGTCCTCCATCAGACGATGGATGAGGTCGCGAAGCTCCTGGTCGGAGAGTGAGTCGAGATCGGGAAGCACTTCCACGGTTCTACAAGTATGTCAAGCGGCGGCCGATCCTTCAACCTGGGCTTGAGGGTTAGAGCTCCTCGGGCGTTGCTCCGTCGCCGTCGGCCCCCACGACCTCCTCGACGAGGGCGAGAAACTCGGCCTCCAGGCTCTCCCCATCCGCCGGTGTCTTCCCCTCCGCGTAGACGTGCACGAGAGGCTCGTCGGGATCGGGAAGCACCTGCGCCCAGCCGCGCCTCTCGAACACCTTGATTCCGTCGAGCGTGTCCACCTTCTTGCCTTTCATCCGCTCCGTCAGGACTCGCATCACCGCCCCCTTGCGAGCCCAGGGGCAACGCACCTCGCGATGGACGACGGTGGACACCGGCAGGCTCGCCACCAGCTCCGACAGAGGCTTGTCGAGGGGAGCGAGCAGCTCGAGCAGCTTGCAGAGGCTGGCGACCCCGTCGTAGGCGGGCAGGAAGTCGGGGAAGACGAAACCACCTCCGATGGAACCGGCAAAGACGACGTTGTCGCCGGCGGCGGCACGCGTGAGCGCAGAAAGGGAAGCGGGTGTCCGCCGCACCTCGAGCGCGCTGCCCTTCACGAGCGGCTCCGCGAGGCTCGTGACCGTCGTCGGGAGAGCAAGCGCCCCCGCCTTTCCGTCCATCGCCAGGAGGCTGAGGAAGAGGAGCAGCTCCTGTTCGACCGGCACCTCGTGGGCGTGCTCGTCGACGAGGTAGAGGCGCTCGCCGCTCTCGTCGAGCACGACGCCGAGATGGGCGCCCGCCGCCGCGACCAGCCGCTTCGTCTGTCCGAGCGCTTCCCCGAGGGTGACCCGCGGCGAGTACTCCCCCGCGTAGGGATGAGCTGCGATCGCCTCCACACCCAGCGCGCCCAGCACCAGCGGTAGAACGAGGGAGACGGCCGAGTGCGAGTACTCGACGACGACTCGGAAACCGTGAGCCCTGATCGCGTCGACGTCGACGGTACGGATCAGGTCGGCCACATACCCCTCGGCCGCACGCGCCGGCGAGGTGATCGTTCCCACCTCGTCGTACGCGGCCCGACGGAACTCCTGCCGCTGGAAGTGCTTCTCGATCTCCTTGATGAACTCAGGAGACGCCTGGATTCCCGGCGGCTCGAAGAACTGGATCTCCATCACCTCGGGGTCCTGCGCGCTCGGGCGCACGTGCACTCCGGCGCCCATCCCCTCGTTCTTGAGGAAGTGCCTGTTGACCGCCGGGGCCATGACGTGGAGGTCGGCGACGTGGACTCCGGTGGAGATCACGCCGGAGAGCACTGCCCGCTTGAGCAGGCGGCAGGCGGGGGGCGCGGCCCTGCTCGTCACGACTCGCTCTCCGCGCTTGAGTGCGGTGCCGAGCGCGATGCCGATACGAAGCGTCGTCTCGGGAGTGAGATCGACGTTGATCAGTCCGGCGACTGCGTCCCGTCCAAAGAGGCGGGACGGCATCCGCGACTCCCAGATCAGGTGCCGGTCGACCACGGCGCCCGACTCGACCTCCTTGAAGGGGTAGATGCGGACGCCGGGCAGGACGACGCTCTGCTCCCCGATCGTGCACGAGTCTCCGACGGCGACGCCTTCGTGCAGGCGGGCGTGCGGACGAATGTCGCAGGACTTGCCGACGATCGCGCCTTCGATGAGCGCGCTCCTCCCGACATACGTGGCGCTGTCGATCACCGACCGGACCGTCCGCGCGTGGTCGCGCAGCGTGACGCTCGTCGAAAGGACCGAATAGGGCCCGACCGACGCTCGCGGGCCGATCCGGCAGTAGTTGCCGACGAAGGCCGGGCCCTCGACCGACTCGAGGTCCGCGAGCTCGACGCCCTCCCCGACCCAGATGTTGCCGCGGAGACGAATCCCCTGGATGTCCAGGCGCACCCGCTCGTCGAGAGCGTCGAAGTTCGCCTGCCGGTACTGATCCAGGTTGCCGATGTCCTGCCAGTAGCCTTCCGCGACGTAGCCGTAGATCGGCCTCCCCATCTCGAGGAGGAGCGGGAAGAGCTCCTTGGAGAAGTCGAAGGGCCTGTCGGTCGGGACGTGACGCAGAACCTCGGGGTCGAGGACGTAGATGCCCGTGTTGATCGTGTCTGTGAAGACCTGGCCCCACGAGGGCTTCTCGAGGAAGCGCTCGACCCTGCCGTCGGCATCCGTGACCACGATCCCGAACTCGAGCGGGTTGTCGACGTGCTTCAGGCCGATCGTGACGACTGCTTCCTTCTCCTGGTGGAAGCGCACGAGCTCGCCCAGGTCGATGTCGCAGAGCGCGTCGCCGGAGATGACGAGAAATGGCTCCTCGAGCGCGCCTTCGGCGAGCTTGACCGAGCCGGCGGTGCCCGCAGGCGATTCCTCCACGGAGTAGCGGATGGAGACGCCGTGCGTCTCCCCCGCTCCGAAATAGCCGCGGATGGCCTGCGGCATGAAGGCGAGCGTCACGATGATGTCTTCGAAACCGTGGGCGCGCAGGAGCTCCACGATGTGCTCCATGCACGGCTTCCCCACGATCGGGACCATCGGCTTGGGCTGGTTCGAGGTCAGCGGGCGCAGGCGCGTTCCCTCGCCGCCGGCCATGACTACCGCTTTCATCGCGTGGTCCTCCAGGCCCTCATGACGTAGAGGATTCCCGCAGCGATCGCCAAGCCAACCCCGGCCCAGAAGAGCGCCACAGGCCAATCGGTGCCGGCATCCGTGACGAGGACGAATGAAATCGACGCGTAGAGCACCCAGGTGGCGGCCTTCCCGATGAAGCTGACCGAGAACTCGTAGCCGCGACGCAAGACGGCCGGCGTACCTAGGAACAGCACGCCGTCGCGGACGAGGATGATCGCGAGGGCGGGCCAGGGCAAGCGGTCGTAGAACCAGAGGAGCACGACGGCGGCGTCGATCATCAGCCGATCGGCCAAAGGATCGGCGAAGCGCCCGAACTCCGACTCCACCCGCCACCGCCGCGCGAGCCAACCGTCGATCTGATCGGTGATCCCGGCGGCACCGAAAACGGCTCCCGCGGGCCAACTCGATGCCCCTCCCGCGGCGATGGCGAGGGCGACGAAGACAGGAATCAGCCCCAGCCGG
>JAIBJP010000075.1 GCA_020029625.1 Actinomycetota bacterium
CCAGCAGCGCGCTTCTCTCTCCGCTCCACCACCCCCGATGCCTTCTCGGTGGTCGACGTCACGACCGGCTCGGTGCTGGGCGTCGTCGAGCGTGAGCGCGCGTACTCGACGGTTCACGAAGGCGCGATCTACCTGCACCTGGGTGAGTCCTACCGCGTCCTTGAGCTCGACCTCGAGGCGCGCACCGCTCTCGTCGAGCCCTTCACTAGCGATTACTACACGCAGCCGAAGAAGGAGACGACCACGGCCATCGAGCGCGCGGAGCTCACGGAGCGTCGTCTGGGAATGGAGGTCTCGTTCGGCACCGTGAGCGTCACCGAGCAGGTGGTGGCGTACCAGAAGAAGGGGATCCGCGACCAGGCCACGCTCGAGCTGGTCGCGCTTGAGCTTCCGGAAACGACTTTCGAGACGGAGGCCGTCTGGTACCTGCCCGAGCCGTGGATGCTCGAAGGGCTCGAGGCGATCGAGCGCCTCCTCGGCTCGCTCCATGCTGCCGAGCACGCGATGATCGCGCTTTTACCGCTCTGGGCCATGTGCGACCGCTGGGACATCGGCGGCCTCTCGACCAACATCCATTTCCAGACCGGCCGCCCGACGGTCTTCATCTACGACGGCCACGCGGGCGGGGTGGGCATCGCGCGGCGCGGATTCGACCAGCTCGAGGGCTGGGTAGCCGACACCGAGCGGCTCTTGGCCGGTTGTCCCTGTGAGAGCGGGTGTCCGTCGTGTGTCCAGTCGCCGAAATGCGGCAACCTCAACGAGTTCCTCGACAAGGCCGGGGCGCTCACCCTCCTCCGGCGAATGCTCACGGCCAGGGCCGCCTGAGATGGAGGGGCCGACCCGTGCTCAAACCGGATTGCAACAGCGTCAGGCACGCGGCGGGATCCTCATCCTCGGCGGCGGTTTCGCCGGCGGCTACGTGGCGCGCCTGCTCGGGAAGCGCGGCTCGACCATCGTCAGCCGGGAGAACTTCATGCTCTACACGCCGATCCTCCCTGAGGCTGCGTCGGGAACGCTCGAGCCGCGCCACGTCGTCGTCCCGCTGCGCATGATGTGCCGCCATTCGGAGCTCGTCCTTGGACGCGCTGTCTCGCTGGACACCGCCGCACGCACCGTGCGGGTCGAAACCGAGGTGAGCGCATCGACCGCGCCAGTCGGGGCGGCGGAGATTCACTACGAGCGCCTCGTGATCGCGCTCGGCGCCGTGGCTCGCACGCTCCCCATCCCCGGGCTCGCCGAGCATGGGCTCGGCTTCAAGAGCCTCGCGGACGCGATCTACCTGCGTAACCACGTCCTCCGCCAGCTCGAGCTCGCGGAGGCGGCTCTCAGCGCCGACGACGCCAAGCGCCATTTGAGCTTCGTCTTCGTCGGCGCCGGCTACGCCGGTGTAGAGGCACTCGCCGAGCTCTCTGATCTCCTCCGCGACACCTCGCGCTTCTACCCAGGCTTGAAGGACATCCGCCAGCGCTGGGTCTTGGTGGACGCGGCGCCCAAGATCCTCCCGGAGATCCCCACGCGGCTCGGCGACTATGCGGCCCGCGAGCTCTGGAAGCGCGGCGTGGACATCCGGGTTTCGACCACACTCGAGTCCGTGGAGGAGCACGCCGTCACGCTCTCGGACGGGAGCCGACTCGACACGGAGACGCTCGTCTGGACCGCAGGTGTCAAGGCGAATCCGATTCAGGGACGGCTCGGGCTGCCGCTCGACGACCGCGGGCGGGTGGTCGTGAACTCCCTGCTCCAGGTCGAGGGCCTCGGAGACGTCTGGGCGCTCGGCGACGGTGCCCGCGTCCCCAACGAGGCGACGCCCGGGCGCTTCGATCCACCCACCTGCCAGCACGCCCTCCGCCAGGCGCGCCGGCTGGCGAAGAACCTCAGCGGCACCCCGCGCCCCTACCGGTACCGGATGCTGGGACAGGTGGCCACCCTGGGCCGCCACAAGGGCATAGCAGACGTCCTCGGTCTGCGTCTGCGTGGCTTCCTCGGCTGGTTCGTGACCCGCACCTACCACCTCTACCAGCTCCCGCTCCTCACCCGGAAGCTTCGCGTCGTCACCGACTGGACGGTGTCCCTCTTCTTCCGTCGCGACATCGCCGAGCTCGGGATGCTCGGGCACCCGACCTCGCTCCGCGATGACGAGTGAGCTCGCCCGGTCGGCGGCCTTCGAGGAGGCCTTGCGCGACGCCGTCTCCGAGCGAGTGGTCCCCTCGCCCCTCGGCTCGGCCGTCTTCAACGACACACTTCCGCTCGTCTGGTCGCTGA
The DNA here is from genome assembly GCA_020029625.1 of Actinomycetota bacterium. Taxonomy (GTDB): domain Bacteria; phylum Actinomycetota; class Thermoleophilia; order Gaiellales; family Gaiellaceae; genus JAIBJP01. Next base: position 2,263 of record JAIBJP010000075.1, read on the forward strand.
ACGTCCTCCGTGTCGAGCGGACCGGCGCGACGGCCGAGGAGATCGCGGCGGAGGCCGAGCGCCTCCAGGGCGAGGCCGGGCTCACGCACCGCCGTGTCGTGGTCCTCGACGAAGCGGAGGGCCGCGGGCTCGAGGACCCCTTCAACGCACTGGGCTGGAAGACGGACGCGTACCTCTTCATGATCCCGCGCCGGGAGCCCAACCGCCCCGTGGACACAAGCGACGTCGCCGAGGTCGAGCGCGAAGCCCTCGCGCCGATCCGGGAGAGCATCTTGCGCGAGTGGCTCACCGAGCCGAGCGAGGAGGTCCTTCGCCAGATCAGCGAGGCCGATCGCCTGGTCGCCGCAGCCGGGAACGCACGCCATTTCGCGGCAGTCGTGGGCGGCGTTCCGGTCAGCTCCAGCGACCTCTACTCCGACGGCCGCACGGCGCAGATCGAGGACGTAGGAACTCTTCCAGACCACCGCGGGCAGGGCCACGCCAGCGCTGTCGTCATGCGTGCCCTGGAGGAAGCACGCGCCATGGATCACGAATTCGTCTTCCTGACCGCGGATGCCCGCGACTGGCCCAAGGAGCTCTACCGGCGGCTCGGCTTCGACGGCGTCGGCGAGCGTTATGCCTACCTGCTCAGCGAAGCTTCCTGAGCGCCGCGCCGATCGACTGGCGCCTCGTGAGCACCGGCTCGTAGAGGTCGCCGTCGCGCTCGATCCGACCCAGGACGACTTCCATGGTGAAGTGCCGCGGGTCGAGCTCCTCGGTCACCTCTTCCCAGCGGAGCGGAGTCGAGACCGGCGCTCCTTCCCGCGGCCGCACCGAGTAGACCGACGCGATCGTCTTCCCCTCCCCGTTCTGGTTCGAGTCGATCAGCACTCCGCGCCGCTTCTGCTTCGACCATTCGGTGGTCACGAGTCCTCGGTGGGTGGAAGCGAGCGTGCGCGCGACGATCTCGGCGAACTCCCGAGTGTCCGCGTAGGAGTAGCGTCGGGCGACGGGAACGAGGACGTGAATTCCATCCGAGCCGCTCGTCTTCGGAAATCCTTCCAGCTCTAGCGCGTCCAGCACCTCCTTGACGAGGAGCGCGACCTGCACCGTCTCCTTGAAACCGACGTCAGGCGAGGGATCGAGGTCGAAGAGGACGAAATCGGGCCGCTCGGGCTTGTCCACCCGCGAGTACCAGACGTTCATGTCGATGCAGCCCATGTTCACCATCCAGAGCAGCGCCAGCTCGTCGTTGACCAGCGGATAGCTGATCATTCGCTTCTGCCGGCTCTCGCGTGAAGTGGCGCGGAAAGCCTTCCGGGCGATCCACTCCGGCATGTGCTTGGGCGCGTCCTTCTGGAAGAAGAACTTTCCAAAGGCGCCGTCGGGATAGCGCTTCATCGTGAAGGGGCGGTTCTCGAGGTGCGGGACGAGTACGCCCGCAACGTCCCGGTAGTAAGCGAGCAGATCGCCCTTCGTGATCCCCTCCTCCGGCCAGAAGACCTTGTCCAGGTTCGAGAGCCGCAGCACTCGCTTCCCGCGCCGGATCTCCGTCTCGAGCGGAAGCTCCGGGCGCACCTCTTCGGGGCTCTTGTCCTCGCGCAGCCCCTGATACGAGGGGGCGCGCAGGTGGCCGTCGTGCGTCCACTCGACGAACTCGACCTCGCAGACGAGCTTGGGCTCCACCCAGACGACGTCCCCCTTGCGGATCCGAGGCATCTTGGGGACGGCAGGAAAGGGCGAGGTCGATCGCTCGAGCGGCTTCAGGAGCTTCAGCAGCCTGTCGATCTCCGCCTCCGTGAAGCCGGTGCCGCAGTTTCCGACGTAGTGGAGCTCGCCGCCGCGATGGGCAGCCAGGATCAGCGCCCCCAGCCGACCCGCCCGGCGGCCCTGCCCCTTCGTGTAGCCGGCGATGACGAACTCCTGGCGCTGCTTACCCGGCTTGATCTTCAGCCATTCCCGGCTGCGACGTCCCGGCTCGTAGCGCGATTGTGCCCGCTTGGCCATGACTCCTTCCAGGCCTCGTTGGAGCGCAGCCTGCTCCAAAGCGTGGCCGTCTTCGAAGGTCTCCGAGAGCTGAACCGTCCGGTTCCTGCGATCGAGGATGGCGTCGAGCCGCTCGCGACGCTCGACGAACGGTAAGTCGATCAGGGGCACGCCTTCGAGCTCGAGCAGGTCGAAGACGTAGTAGACGAGCGGATAGCCGCCCTTCTGCATGGCGGAGAAGCTCGTCCGGCCCTGCTCGTCGATCGCGCAGACCTCCCCGTCCAGGACGCAGTCCGACGTGCGGAGCGCCCTCGGCAGCTCCCTGGCGACCGCGACGAAGCGCTCCGTGTAGTCCTGGTCGCGACGCGTCCGCAGATTCGGATCCCCACCGCGAAAGTAGGCGATCGTCCGGTAGCCGTCCCATTTCCCCTCGAACAGCCAGCCGGGGCCCTTCGGCAGCTCCTTCGCGAGAGTCGCCAGCATCGGGGCGTAGTGGCCGCGTGGCCGCTCGGCGACCTGTTCGTCCCGCTTCTTGATCAGGAGCCAGTTCTTGGGATCGCCGGAGAGCTTCGCCGGCACGAGCGTCCACGTCCCCTGCAGCCGCTCGCCCTCGAGCCGAACGGTCAGCCCGCCGTCCTTCTTCTCCTCGACCAGCTCGTAGGTGCCTTTGTCCCAGATCTCCACCTGCCCGGCGCCGTACTGGCCCTGAGGGATCTCGCCCTCGAAGCCGGCGTAGTCGAGGGGATGATCCTCCACGTGCACCGCCAGATTTCGCTGCCCCGGCTCGAGCGGAATCCCCTTGGGGACGGCCCAGCTGGCGAGAGCCCCGTCTCGCTCCAGCCGAAAGTCGTAATGAAGGCGCCGCGCGTCGTGACGCTGCACCACGAAGATCGGTCGCTCCTCGTGGCGCGCCCCCTCTCCGAAAGGCTCGGGCGTCTTCCTGCGATCTCGCTTGCGCTCGTATTCGCGAAGGCGCGCCACGCTCCTAGCATGCCTCCCCAGGCCGCTTTTTGAACGGTTCCACGTTTAGTCGGTCCGGCGCCGGGTAGAAGCCAACCCGAGAAGATTCCTTTGCGACTTCTCTGCCGACCAGGGGGGGTTGGCACTTGAGGCCGGTAGCGATACCGGCCTCAAGGCCATGGTGGAAAGGTTGCGTCGAGCAGGGGAAAACCCTGTGGATAATGTGGATGGACGGCGACCGGTCGGTTACTCGAGAAACACGCCCATATCGCGGAATTTCCGATGCCGGAGGCGTCGTCTCTCCACCGGATCGAGGCTTTCTACATCCCGCAGAGCCTCGCTGAGCGACGCCGCCAGGAGCCGCGCCGCCGCGTCGTGATCGTTGTGAGCGCCGCCCGGCGGTTCCGGGACGACCGCATCCACAACCCCGAGCTGGAAGCAGTGGGCCGCGTCGGGCTTGAGGGCCGCAGCTGCCTTCTTCGCCTCGCCGGCGTCGCGCCACAGGATCGAGGCGCAGCCCTCCGGCGTGATCACGGAATAGATGGAGTTCTCCTGCATGAGGACGCGATCCGCGACCGCGAGCGCCACCGCCCCGCCAGAACCGCCCTCACCGATGATGCAGGACACGGTCGGAATACCGAGGCGGATCATCTGAAGCTGACAACGCGCGAGCCAGCCGCCCTGACCGTGCTGCTCCGCCTTCACACCAGGGTAGGCACCGAGAGTGTCCACGAGCGCGATAAACGGGAACCCATGTCGGTCTGCGAGCTCCATGACTCGCATCGCCTTTCGGTAGCCCTCGGGATGAGCCATGCCGTAGTTGCGGTCCACTCGCTCGCGAATGTCTCGAGCCTTCTGATGGCCTACAAGAGCAACGGTACGGCCGTTGAAGCGACCGAGTCCTCCGACGATGGCCTTGTCGTCGGTTAGCGCGCGGTCACCGTGGAGCTCGATGAAGTCCTCGAACATCCGCTCGACGTAGTCCAGCGTGTACGGGCGGTCCTGGTGACGTGCGAGCTCGACCTCCTGCCACACCTCATCCTCCGTTGGCGCAGCCCCGATCCGATCGATCTGGCGCTGCAGGCGCGCCATCTCTCCCGAAACGCCGACACCGCGTAGGAGTGGCAGGTCACGCAGTTTCGCAAGCCGCTCGCGCAGCTTCAACTGCTCGACGGCACCCTGTGTCCTCTCAGCCGCCATTGCGTTCGAAAAGAGCGAGCAATCGTCCGAGGTAGGGACGGAGCTCGGGCCGCGGAATGATCGCGTCTACATGGCCGAAGCGCTGATTCGATTCAGCCAGGCCGAAGTCGTCGGGCAGCTTTTCGCCCTTGACCGTCTGCTGTACGACGCGCGGTCCAGTGAAGGCAAGCAACGCGCCCGGCTCCGCGACGATCACGTCTCCCAGGCTCGCGAAGCTTGCGATTACCCCCGCTGTCGTTGGATGCGTCATCACTGAGATGAGCGCGGCCCGAGCCTCTCGCAGCTCGTCGACCGCCGCTACCGTCTTGGGAAGCTGCATCAGCGACAGGATCCCCTCTTGCATGCGGGCGCCACCGGAAGCGGTGACACAAACGAGGGGAACGCGACGCGCGGCGGCGCGCTCGGAGGCGCGTACGAACTTCTCGCCGACGGCGCTGCCCATGGAGCCCCCCATGAAGGCGAAGTCCATCACGGCCAGCTCGCAGGGCCGCCGTTCGATGACCGCGGCCCCCGCGATCATCGCGTCTCCAAGCCCCGTTGCGACTTCGGCCTCCGCGAGGCGTTCCTTGTAGGCGCGCAGGTCGAAGAATTCGAGGGGATCGGCGGAGCGGAGATCGCCATCGACCTCCTCGAAGGTCCCCCGATCGGCGAGCTGGATCACGCGTTCCCGCGCGCGCACCGGGAAGTGGTGGCCGCATTGCGGGCAGACGCGCAGGTTCGCCTCGAGCTCCTCGTCCTTGTAGTGGGAATGGCAGCTCGGGCACGTATTCGGGTGCTTCCGCTCCTGCTCGGGCTCGGGTCCGCGATGCTGGATCGACACGTCGATGCGGCTTGCCATGGGCGCCTATCTTACGGCGATGGTCCGGCCAGGTCGCGGCGCCGAGGCCGTGACGCGCGAAACGCAAGCCAGGCAAGGACGCAGGGAGCACGCGTATCGACGATAGATACGCGGGCGACCGAGGACACAGCCTGGCTAAGCGTTGCAGCCGTTCACGGGCCGGTGGCGTGGCCTGGTCGGGCCAGATGGACCACTACAGGCCTAAAGCGCCGCAGACCCGGGCCAGCGCCGCGACGTTGCCCCGATCGGCGGAGAGACCCGTCAGGCCGACACCGGCGAGCGGCTTTTGCGCTGCGATCCCGGCCAGGATCTCCGCGCTCGCCGCAATGGAGAGCCCGCCCGGCTCGGGCATGTAGGCGGCGATCCCGTCCTCAGGATCGAGGACGTCGCAGTCGAAGGCAACGTAGACGGCGTCCACGCCTTCGAGCGCCGGCCCGACTTCCTCCGCGCCCGACCGCAGGCCGGTCGCCGCGATGAACTCCTTCTCCGGCGGATCGAGGTTGCGCGCGCCCACGAGCACCGTGTCCCGGGGAGAGACCGTGCCCGAGTCGAGGAGCATGCGGAGCGGCATGCCCCACTGGTTCCCGCTCGGCGAGCTCTGCGGTGTGTTCAGGTCGCCGTGGGCGTCGAACCAGGCGACCGCAAGGCGTTCATAGCGCGTGGCGAGGCCCTCGACGGCGCCGACGTGAGCGCAGCAGCAGCCGCCCAGCACGAGGGGACGTTCTGGCAGCGAGGCTGCGAGAGCGAGATTCTGCTCCGTGAGCGTGTCCTCTTCGACGACCCCCGCCTCTGGATAGGGGAGCGGCAGAAAGGCGGCCTCCACCATCTCCTCGCCGCCATCGCCCCAGGCGCGGGGCACCCGCACGAGCGCGGCCGGAAAGCCTCGCCCGCAGGAGTGGCACTCGTAATCGCCTGCACCGAGCGCGACCGCAGTGAGCGTGCGGCAGTCGGGACACCGTGCCCGCAGGTGCGACATTCCCTACAAGGTAGCTGCCGGCAGGAGCTCGTCCAGGACCTCAGGGAGTCGGGCGAGGTCCTTGAGCTCACCTGCGCGCGGGAGATCGCTCCGCTCGTGCAGGCGGTTGATCCAGACGGCCTTCAGATCAAGACGCGAGGCGGGTTCGATGTCGTGGTAGAGGCTCGCTCCGACATGGACGTGCTGCTCGCGATCGGCGTCGTACCGAGCGAAGAAGTGCTCCCAGTGGCCGGGCGCGGGCTTGTAGGAACCGGCCTCCGCCGCCGTGACGAGACCGTCCACCGAGACGCCGATCCGCTCCAGAGAGGCGTCGAGCAGGTCGGGATCCGTGTTGGAGAGGATTGCGAGCTTGAAGCCACGGCCCCGTAGCTCGGCGAGCGCGCCGGCCACCTCTGGAAACGGCCTCCAGGAGGGGAGGGAGTCGGCGAGCGCATACTCGTCCGCTTCGACGAGCAGGCGATCCTCGTCGCCTGCCAGCAGAACGAGGGCCTGCCGCAGCACTTCCCGGTAGGGGAGTGCCGAATCGAGCTGGACCCGCGGCTCGATCTCGTGATAGCGGGAGAGGAGAGCCTCCCGATCGGCATCGGGCCACAGTGAAGCGAGAGCGTCGCCGATGCCCCGATTCCAGTCGATCAGGGTCCCGTAGCAGTCGAACGT
>JAIBJP010000109.1 GCA_020029625.1 Actinomycetota bacterium
GGGATGTAAGGGCACTCGTCCCCGCAGCCCATCGTCACGACCACGTCGGCCCACTCGGCGTCGGCTCGCTCGAGACGATGCGGCTCGGCGGCCGCGAGCTCGATTCCGACCTCCCGCATGACCTCCGCCACCTCCGGATGGACCCGCTCCGCGGGCCGCGTTCCCGCCGAGCGAGCCTCGTGCCTTCCGGTCTTCTCGCCGAAGAGCGCCCGTGCGATCTGAGAGCGCCCCGCGTTCTGGACGCACACGAAGAGGACATTCGCTACTTCGGGACCGCCTCGAGCTTGTAGCCGACGCCGTAACGCGTCTGGATGAACGTATGACGGGCTCCGTGCGACTCGATCTTGTCCCGCAGCTTGCGGACGAAGACGTCGACTGTACGGTCCCGACGGCTGATCCGGCGGCCCCACACTTTCTGGAGGAGCTCGTCGCGGGAGACCACGCGTCCGGTCTCGAGCGCCAGCGCGTACAGGAGCCGGAACTCCGTGGGGGTCAGCTCGGCGCTCTTGCCCGCGATGTAAGCCTGGACGTTCAGAGGGTCGATTCGCAGCTCCTCGATCTCGAGCGGCTGGCCTCGTTGCTCTTCCTGAACGCGCACACCGCGGCGCGCCGCGGCGCGCACGCGCGCAACGAGCTCCTTCATCGAGAACGGCTTCACGAGGTAATCGTCTGCGCCGATCTCGAGCGCATGGACGCGGTCGTGCTCCGTCCCGCGCGCGCTAACCACGACGATCGGCGTCCCGATCCCCTCGGCGCGTGCGGTTTCGATCAGCCGCCACCCGTCCACGCCCGGCAACATCAGGTCGAGGACGCACACGTCGGGTTGTTCGTAGCGTAGGCGCGCAAGCCCGGGCTCGCCCTTGTTTACCCAGAGCGGGTCGAAGCCGCCGGCCGCGAGGTGGCTCGCCATGCCCTGCGCGATCACCTCGTCGTCCTCGATGATGAGAACCTTGGGCATGCTCCCTAGATGATGCCTCGCCTGGCGGTGTACGAGTGGTAAAGATCTGGTGAAATCCCTGTTCCGAAGAGATCGCGGCCCGGCCCAGGACGGGGATTCACGCCTCGAGGCCGAGCGGGGACGGGTCCTGGTCGAAGAGAGCCGGGAGATCGTCGTCGTCCTCGACGACGACGGGCGGGTGGTCGCTGCCAGCCGACGGGCGCGGGAGCTCATCGACGATCTGGAGGACGGCTCCCCGCCGCCGGCCGCCGTGCATCGGGGCTCCGAGTTGGCCGTGCCCTACGAAGTCGGCGGGCGCCGCGAGACGCTCGTCTACCTCCGCGACCCGGGCGACATGGCGGCGTACGAGGAGCTCCGCGCGGGGTTCACGGCGTCGGTCTCCCACGAGCTGCGCACTCCCCTCGCCCGGGTCCTCGCGCTGCTCGAGACCGCGACGCTCCCTGGATCGGACCGTGACGCGCTCATCGAGCAGGCGCAGGCCGAGGTGACCCAGATCGGCGAGCTGATCGACGACGTTCTCTTTCTCAGCGAGCTCGAGTCGGGGCGTGAGGTCGTCGCCCTGGGATCCACCCCGGCGCTGCCGATCCTCCGGGAGGTTGCGGAAGGGCTCTCGGAGCAAGCTGCGCGGGCGGGGATGACGCTTGCGGTGGAGGGTGACGAGGACGTCGAGCTGCCGCTGCGGCCGCGCATGATCCGAGTTCTCGCCCAGAACCTTGCGGAAAACGCCATCCGTTACGCAGGGCCTGGAGCTACGTTCAAGCTTTCCCTTTCCCGGGAGTGCGACGAAGCCGTCTTCGCGGGATCAGACGACGGCGTCGGCGTCAACAAGGACGATCTCCCGCGCCTCTTCGAGCGCTTCTACCGCGCCGACCGCGCTCGCGCTTCACGCGGGACGGGCCTCGGACTCGCGATCGTCAAGCACGTGGTCACGGCAGCGGGCGGGACCGTCGAGGCATCAGGGGAGCGTGGTCGCGGACTGACCATCCGTTGCGCGTTCACCACTCCGTAACGCGCCGTTCACCACGTTTCAGCCCACGGCTCGACGCGGCGAGCCCACACTCGAAGCGGAGATGGAACGACGCGAAAGGAGAACGGTGGGAATTCGCCCATTGACCCTGGCGGCGGCGCTGTCCGTTGTCGCCCTTCTCGTTGCCGGCTGCGGCCGCAGCGATACCGACTCGGCGGGCGCGAGCGTCACGCCGACGGGAACCACGACACAGAACCTCTCTGGCCGGATCGAGGTGGACGGCTCGAGCACGGTCGGGCCCTTCGTGACGGCCGGCGCGGAGGACTTCCAGCAACAGAACTCGGGAGTCCAGGTGACGGTCGGCATTTCCGGGACCGGCGGCGGCTTCGAGCGCTTCTGCGCCGGGGAGACGGACATCTCGGACGCCTCGCGCCCGATCAAGGACGACGAGGAGGTGCCGGTCTGTCAGGAGAACGGCATTGAGTACACGGAGCTCCAGATCGCGAACGACGGGATCGCGGTCGTCGTGAACAACGAGAACGACTGGGCCTCGTGCCTGACCGTCGAGCAGCTCAAAAAGATCTGGGGACCCGATTCGAAGGTGAAGAGCTGGAAGGAAGTCGATCCCAGCTTCCCGGACGAGAAGCTGACACTCGCCGGCCCGGGAACTGATTCCGGAACTTTCGACTTCTTCACGAAGGAGATCAACGGCGAGGAGGACGCGAGCCGCACCGACTACCAGGCGACCGAAGACGACAACGTCATTGTCCAGGCCGTCGAGGGAGACAAGGGCGGGCTCGGGTACTTCGGGCTCAGCTACTTCGAGCAGAACAAGGCGAACTTGAAGGACGTGCAGATCGACGGCGGCTCTGGCTGCGTGTCACCGAGCACGGAGACGGTCCAGGACGGCTCGTACACGCCACTGTCCCGGCCCCTCTTCATCTACGTCAAGAACGCCTCGCTGCAGAAGCCCGAGGTGAAGGCATTCGTCAAGTACCTGCTCGACAACGAAGAGGCGATCGCACAGAAAGCGCTCTTCGTGCCGCTCACGGACGAGCAGGCGCAGAAGTCGAGCTCGGACTTCGAGGCCGCCACCAGCTAGTGGTCGCTGCCGTGAATACGTTCCTGTCTGACCGCGCGAAAACCGAGCAGGGCACGGACGCAGGAAGGCCCCGTACCGACTGTAGGTACGGGGCCGACCGAGGACACCGGCCTGCGAAGGTTTGCAGCCGAGCAGGCAGACAACGGCATTTGCGGCGGTGACCACGAGCTTGGCGACCCGAGCCGAATCGCTGACCCTCGCCCCGCCGCGAAAGCGGTGGGGCGAGGCCGTGATCAAGGGCATCCTCGCCCTCTGCGCGCTGGTCTCGGTGGCGACGACCCTCGGAATCGTTCTAGCCCTCTTCCTCCCGGCGTTTCAGTTCTTCCAGGAGGTCAACTTCCTCGACTACATCACCGGAACGGAGTGGGCGCCGCTCTTCCTCCAGGCGAACTTCGGCGTGGTCCCGCTCATCGCCGGAACCCTTTCAGTCACCTTCTGGGCCTGCCTCGTAGCGATCCCGTTCGGCCTCGGGTTCATCGGCGTGATCACCCGAGACGACCGCCGCGGCTTCCACGACCGCCGCGCCGGCACTGATGTCGTCCGGGTGGACTCGGCGGCGGCGCCCTGGTTGCGGGCTGTGAACAGCGAATAGACTCGCCGCATGCCCGA
>JAIBJP010000076.1 GCA_020029625.1 Actinomycetota bacterium
GTCGAGCTTGGAAACACAATCGTTCGTGCCCTCGCCACGCCTGGACACGCGCCGGCACACAACGCCTACGTCGTCGCCGACCGGCGGCGGGGAACGGAGGAGCCCTGGCTCGTCTTCACCGGCGACTCGCTCCTCGTCGGCGACGTCGGTCGACCTGACCTGCACGCGGGCGGGGACCCCGAACTACGCGCGCGCGAACTCTTTCGCTCGATCGGACGCCTGCTCGAGCTGCCGGACCACACCCTCGTCTACCCGAGTCATTTCGGCGGCTCCGTCTGCGGGCGGGCGCTATCGGCAAACCCCTTCTCCTCGATTGGCTTCGAGCGGGTCAACAACCAGGCCCTCGCTCATGCAGGAGAAGAGGCCTTTGTCCGCGCGCTTCTCGTCGACCTACCGCCGCCTCCGGTCGACCAGACGGCGATCGTCGCAGCCAATAGACGCGGGCTTTCGCCGACCCAGGCATGAGGACGGCGGGGATTCGCCTCGGGCTACGGGCGAACGCCGGTCAGTTCGCGCTTCTCGTTGCTCTGAACGCGTTCGTCGGGGCGATGGTCGGCCTCGAGCGCAGCGTCCTTCCGCTGATCGGGAAAGACGACTTCGGCCTTTCCTCGAAGAGCGCCATCCTCTCCTTCGTCGTTGCCTTCGGCATTGCCAAGGCGGTCGCGAACCTGGCTGCAGGTGGCCTCGCCGAGCGGGTGGGGAGAAAGCGTCTGCTTGTCCTCGGCTGGCTCTTTGCGCTGCCGGTTCCTCTTCTGATCGCCGTCGCTCCGAGTTGGTGGGTGATCGTCGCCGCCAACGTCCTCCTCGGGCTGAATCAAGGATTGGCTTGGTCGATGACCGTCGTAATGAAGATCGACCTCGTCGGCCCTCGCCGTCGTGGGCTCGCGCTCGGGCTGAACGAGTCGGCCGGGTATCTGGGCGTCGCGCTGACCGCCTTTGCAACCGGCGCGCTCGCCGCTACCTACGCGCCACGGACGCTGGTTTGGACTGGCGCGGCCGCCATCGCCGGATTGGGAACGCTCGTCTCGCTTCTCTTCATCCGCGATACGGGCGCTCATGTTGGCGAGGAGCAACGCTTACGGGGAGCGGCCGTGGCGAGCACGCTGCGCTCGGCCTTCGTCCGTGGAACCGTGGGAGACCGCGTCCTGCGGGCCTGCTCGCAGGCAGGCCTCGTCAACAACCTCAACGATGCGCTCGCCTGGGGACTGGCCCCCCTCTACCTGGCGGCGAACGGCGCGAGCATCACGGAAGTAGGAATCGTCGCCGCCATCTACCCGGGGGTCTGGGGCCTGGGTCAGCTCGCGACCGGCGCCCTTTCAGATCACACCGGTCGAAAATCGTTGATCGCTAGCGGCATGCTGGTGCAGGCAGGCGCGCTTGCCCTACTCGTCGCCGGAGGCGGTGCGTTCATGCCTGCCCTCGGTGGGGCGATCCTCCTTGGCGTTGGTACGGCGCTCGTCTATCCGACCTTGATCGCTGCAGTCTCCGATGTGGCGCAGCCCGTCGACCGCGCCCAACTCGTCGGCGTCTACCGCTTCTGGCGCGACTTCGGCTTCGTCGTCGGGGCGGTCCTGGCGGGCACGATCGCCGATGCTTTCGGAAGCGGCGCGGCCATCGTCGTGGTCGCGGCTCTCACGGCGGGCAGCGGCATCTGGGTAGCGGCGACTCGTTGGGGGGAGCGCCCGCCTCCACTGCGCCGAACGGCGTCCGAGCTACTTGCCGAGGCGCAGCGTCGGATCGCGCCGCGCCTCGATCCGGCAGAAGCGTTCGCCGCGTTCGGAGAAGGAGCTGCCCTCGTCGACCTCCGATCCCAGGACGAGCGACGACGGGAGGGCATCATCCCGGGCTCGATTCACATCCCGCGGTCGGTCCTCGAGTGGCGACTCGACCCAGACTCGGGTTTTTCGAACCCCCACATCCGGCTCGAGCAGAGGATCATCGTCTTCTGTGCCCACGGCTTTTCCTCCAGCTTCGCGGCCGTCACTGTGCGCGATCTCGGGTGTCGGTCGTCGACCGACATGGTCGGCGGCTTCGCCGGTTGGAAGGCGGCCGGCCTTCCGGTGCTCGAACTGGACGAGGCGCAGGAGCTAAGCGAAGGCGAGCTGCCTGGAATGGGCGCGCCTGCATCGCGTGAAAACGAGAAGGAGGCAGGATGGCTGTCGAGGTAGATATCGACGTCGAGGTTCTGAAGTGCGAGATCAAGAAGACCTACGCGCGCGTTTCCCAAGAACCGGAGGAGGACTTCATCTTTCCGACCGGGCGCGCCTGGGTCCTTGACCTCGGCTACCCGCCCGAACTCGTCGACCGCCTACCCGAAGCGGCGGCCGAGTCGTTTGCCGGGGTAGCGAATCCCTTCGCGCTGGGGACACTCCAGCGCGGCGAGGCTGTCCTCGACGTCGGCTCGGGCGCAGGGACCGACTCCCTCGTGGCCGCTCAGATGGTGGGCGCCGAGGGGAGCGTCACGGGACTGGACATGACGCCAGAGATGCTTCGGAAGGCGCGAGCTGCCGCAGCCGAGATGGAGGCAACGAACGTAGCCTTCGTCGAGGGAGAGGCAGAAAGCTTGCCCTTTGAGGACGAGAGCTTCGACGTTGTCATCTCGAACGGCGTCATCGACCTCATTCCCGACAAGGACGCCGTGTTCTCCGAGATCCAGCGCGTGCTCCGCCCTGGTGGTCGTATCCAGATCGCCGACGTGACGATCCAGAACCCTGTCTCAGAGGAAGGGCGGCGAAAGATCGACCTCTGGACTGGCTGAATTGCCGGCGCTCTGCTGGAAGCAGAGTACGCGCAGCTTCTCGAGCGACACGGATTCGAGCGGATCCAGACCGGCGATCTCGTGGAGACCTACGCTCGCTCAGCCTTTGAAGACACGCGCCGCAAAGCGGAGCAATACGGAGCCCGCGGTACCACTGTGAAAGCGTTCAAAAAACGGAGGTAGAGATGGCAGGCAGCGGCAAGGTCGTGATCAACCTGGCGACTGGATTGGAAGACGCGGAACGCGTGACCGTGGCTTTCCTCGTCGGCGGAGCGGCCGCGGAGCAAGGAAAGACGGTGACCATGTTCTTGACCAAAGAGGCCGTGCGGCTTGCCCTGCCCGGCTATGGCAGCGCCGTCGCGTGCGACGGGTGTCCGCCAGTCGAGCGGCTGATGCAGCAATACGCGGACGGAGGGGGCGAGCTGCTCGTCTGCCCAATCTGCTTCAGCGCTCGAAAGCTTGACGACTCTCACCTAGTCGCAAATGCGAAGCTGGGCGGCGCCACCCCGCTCTGGGAGTGGATCGGGGAAGAGGCAGCAACCGTCTTCAGCTACTGAGGTCGGGGAGCGGTGAGCGTCTCACTCCAGCGGCCCCGCCGGCTTGAGGCCGCGGACATCGAGCGGCTGGATCCCTACGTCTTCATGGCCGTGATCGGAAAGCGAGTGATCCATCCCGGCGGCCGGGCCGCAACGGAGCAGTTACTCGAGCGCGCAGCGATCGACCAGGACACCAAGGTGCTCGACGTTGGATGCGGGGTTGGCACCACAGCGATCACTGTCGCCGAGCGCTTTGGCGCAGACGTCACCGCGGTCGACATCGAGCCCCTCATGCTGCGGCGAGCCCATGAAGCCGTAAACGCGGCGGATGCGGAGGAGAGCGTCCACGTCCGCCAAGGCGACATCCTGGCCCTCGACTTTCCTGACGACGCCTTCGACGTCGTCATCGCCGAGGCCGTAACGATGTTCGTCGATCGATCTCGAGCCGCCGAGGAGCTCATCCGCGTCTGTCGTCCTGGCGGGCGCGTGCTCGCTACCGAATTCATGTGGCGGCGCCCACCCAGCGAAGAAGCTCGAGAGATATTCCTCGGCCAGGTATGCCCAGGGCTCCGCTTCGACACAGCGGACGACTGGGTTCGGATCTACACGGAGGCGGGCCTCTCGAACATTGAGATCGACGACGGACCGTTCGAGATGATGACCCCGAAAGGATTCGTCCAGGACGAAGGATTCACGCGCAGCCTCTCAGTCATGGGACGGGTCATGACACGGCCCGCGTACGCAAAGAAGATGGCTTGGCTGATGCCACGGATGCGACGCGCCGTCCCTTACCTCGGCTACATCGTCATTAGTGGTGAGAAGCCGGCCCACACCGAGGCCCGAAACGAATAGCTGCTGAGCCTTGCGCGTCCCGCTCTCCTCTTTTCGGACGGCTGAAAGTTCTGCCGCTGGGCGGCGCGGGGCGTCGCCAGGCTCGACCGGCCCCAGCAGCTAGCCTTGCTTCCGCTTTCGGACCCGGAAGCCGATCAATTACTCGCATCCGTCCCGCAGGAGGCGCGCGGCGAATGTTGGTGGCTCGTCCTTCGCGATGGAAGACCGGTTTCCGGAGATCGCGGCGGAGGCGTGTCACTGTTCGCCGAGCTCCGCCTCACTCGCCCGCTTGGGCGCTCCTTGCGAACGCTCCGGGCATCCGCGCTTGTGGATGGGCTAAACCGACTCGTAGCTCGCCATCGGTCCTTCCTTGGACACTCCGTTCCTGAGGGGGACGCGCCACGGGTTACCCCCTAAGGCGGCAACCGCCCCGTTATCGACTTCCGCGATCCAATGCGCGAGGCCGGGTGCCGGCCCCCTTCTCCTCCCATGTGTCCAAGGGGTAACGCGCCTGCGCCCCGTCGGGCACAGGCGCGTCCGCGTCCTTATCGAGTTGCCGCCAGTGCGCTCCCCGCCGGCTGAGGCTCATGAGCGTTGGCAAAGCGCTGCACGAATGCGAGGGCCGTCTCGGCGACCTCACGCCAGCCGCTGTCGATCGTGAGCGCGTGCCCGCGATTAGGGATCTCGACGATCTCGGTCACGGCCTCGTTGCGCTCCTGCTTCTTGTAGGAGGCGTTGGCGATGGCCCAGGGGACCGTGTGGTCCTTCTCGCCGGAGATGATCAGCAGCGGTCCCCGGTCGGGGTTCTTCGTGTCCACCTTCGCCTCGGTCCACGGGTTGAGATTGGCGGCTGCGGCCTGGAAGAGCGGCGCACCGGACGTAGGCACGGCGTAGGTCTCGTACAGCTCCTTGGCCTCGTCCTCGCTGACGGCGTTCGCGAAGGCAAACCGGAACTGCTCGTAAGTGAGCGGTACAGCGCGGTGGCGGTTGGCCGGGTTGCCTAGAACGGGCGACGCCGCCTTGAGCGCCGAGATGGGCAGCGGCAGCACGCCCCGGAAAGGCGCCGGGTCGACCGCCACGGACACGGCCGAGAGGCCGCGTCCGGCGAGCATCTGCGTGAGTAGGCCTCCGAAGGAGTGCCCGATCACTGCTGGCTTGTTTTCCAGACCCCCAATGATCTCGGCGAAATGGTCGGCCACCTGTCCGATGGTCTTCTTCGCGAAGACCTCGGGGTTGGCCTTGGCCTCCTCGACGGTCTCGGGGTCATCCGGCCATCCCGGCGTCAACGCCGTGTAGCCGGCCTCCTCGAAGACCGCCGCCCAGCGGTCCCAACTGTTTGGCAGCAGCCAGAGTCCGTGCACGAAGACGACCGGCGTGCGGCCGGTCTCGTTGCAGCGATCGATCTGCTCTGCAGTCGTGGGATCCATGGATTCGGACATCCGTTCCTCCTAGGAAGTGGTCGATCGACTCACTCGCTGAGGCATGACGGATCGCGGCTGAGCGTCGGAGCCGAAAAAGATTGCCTGCCGAGGGGCTGAGGCAAGGCGAATCCACACTAGCACCAACGGGGCGAAGGCCTCCGAGCGGTGCCTGGCTCAAACTAGGGACACCGGTGACGCCGCCGCGGTGATCGCAGCCCTTCTCCGCCGGCGCGAAGAGGTCGAGGCCTGGCTGATGGTCCGGTCAAGAAGGAAACCCTGACGGCGATCGACCACATGATCGCCGAGCAGGAGCGGAACGCGGAAGCGGCCTAGCCAGCCCATCTCCGCCAGCGAAGCGCCGAGCATCGCGACGAGCGCGAGCAGCTGACCTGCTGACGTTGGTGAAGCGGCGTGGTCAACCCTGAAAGGGGGAGGCAGTCAACTCCCCCGGAGGGGGGACGGCGGCCTGCCGAAGCGGCAGACTGCGGGCACGACGAACAATCCGGGTAAGGCCCCGATGCGGCGGGGGCACCCCGGTCAGGTTTTACCGAGACGGGGCTGCGGCGGCCCCGTTTCTCTTTAGGGAATTAAGGAATCAGTCCCCGACGACCTGGACGAGCCAGCGGCGGTCGCGCGAGCGGTCGAGCTCGATGAAGAGGACGCGTTGCCAGGTGCCGAGGCAGAGCTCTCCGTCGCGAACGGGAATGGACTCGCCGGCAGGTCCCATGAGCATCGCCATGCAGTGGGAATGCCCGTTGCCGACGTCCATGTCTTCCGGGCAGACGTTCTCGGTACGCCGCTCCCAGTCGTCGTGGGCGTAGTACTTCTGGCTCGGCACGAGGCGACGGAGGAGACGGACGAAGTCCTCGAGGAAGCCGGTCTCGAACTCGTTCACGCGCACCATGCAGGTGGTGTGCGGGGAGTACACGCACGCGATGCCGTCGCTCACGCCGCTCTCGGCCACGCACTCCTTGACCTCTTCTGTGATGTCGCGGATCTCGAGCCCGCCTCTCGTCCTGAGACTGCGCTCTTGCTGGAAGACCTTCACTCGAGCCCCACCTCCGATTCGAGGATGACAAGGATCCGCTCCCGGTATTCTTAGTCGCCCGCGGCGCCCGTGTCCAAAAGGAACCGCGCTAGTCTGCCGCTGGCCGGGCCCGTAGCTCAGCGGTCAGAGCAGCGGACTCATAATCCGTGGGACCCAGGTTCGAATCCTGGCGGGCCCATCCTCCTCGCGCGGGACTAGGCGTCGGTACGCTCATCGCCGTGAGCAGGGCACTGGAACGGCTGAGCGAAGGGGCGGTGATCGTCGCCGACGGCGGGACGGGCGCCCTCCTCACAGCGGCGGTCTCGCGCTTGCGGTGTCCCGAGGAAGCCAACCTCAAGGCCCCGGAGGCGGTCGTCAAGGTGCACCTCGGCTTTATCCGCGCGGGCGCCGAGCTGATCGAGGCGAACACCTTCGGCGCCAACCGCCGCAAGCTCTCCGCGCAGTTGCTCGACGACCGCCTGGAAGAGATCGTCGAGACCGGCGTCAAGCTCGCCCGGGAGGCGCGGGATGTCTCGGGCTCGCCGGTCCTCGTCGCGGGCTCGATCGGCCCGCTGGGCGACCTCGAAGGGAGCCACGGCGCAGAGAACGCCTACGACGTCTTTCACGAGCAGGCACGGCTCCTCGAAGGACGAGGCGTCGACCTCTTCATGGTCGAGACCTTCTTCGACTTGGAGGAGCTCGAGACGGCGATCGCAGCAGTCAAGGACGCCTCGTCGCTCCCCATCGTGGCGCAGCTCACCTTCGACGAAGACGCGGAGACGCTGGCCGGCGTCTCGGCCGGCGAGGCAGTCGATCGTCTGCAGGGGCTCGGAGTCGTCGCCATCGGCGCGAACTGCGGAGTCGGCCCGCAGGCAGCGCTCGCGGCTCTGTCGGAGATGAGCAGCCGCTCGAACGGCATCGCCCTCAGTGCACAGCCCAACGTCGGGCTTCCGAGCCGCTCGGGCGGACGCATCATCTACCCGAACGCGACGCCGGACTACTTCTCCGAGTTCGCGGCCCAGGCGCGCAATCTCGGCGCGCGGATCATCGGCGGCTGCTGCGGTACGACTCCGGCGCAGATCGCCGCGATCAGAGCGGCGGTCGAGGAGGCTCGGGAACCGCGCGTGGCGATGCTCGTCGTCGAGCGCGAGGCGACGGCGCCTGCGCTGCAGGCGAAGGAGAAGACTCTTCTGCAGCGCAAGCTCGAGGCCGAGGAGTGGGTCGTCTCGGTCGAGCTCGATCCGCCCAAGGGCACGAACATGGACTCGATGCTTCTCGTCGCGCAGCGCCTGAAGGACTCAGGCGCCGTGGACGCGACTGACATCAACGACAACCCGATGGCCCGTGCACGGCTTTCCGCGCTCATGGCAGCGGTGGAGATCGAGCGAACGGTGGGCCTCGAGACGATCCCGCACGTCACGCCGCGCGACGCTTCGGTCATGGGTCTCCAGTCCCAGCTCCTCGGAGCCCACGCGGCCGGGATTCGCAACGTCCTCGCCGTGACCGGCGACCCGCCGCACGTAGGCGACTACCCCGGCTCGAGCGGCGTGTACGAGGTCGACGCCATCGGCCTGACGAGCTTGGTCACCCGCCTGAACGAGGGCGAGGACTACTCGGGCAAGGCGATCGACGCGCCGACCTCGTTCTACGTCGGCGTCGCGGTCAACCCGTCCGCGGAGGATCTCGCCACCGAGCTCGATCGCTTCCGGCAGAAGCTCGACGCGGGCGCCCGCTTCGGCATGACCCAGGCGCTCTTCGACATCGGCTACCTCGATCGCTTCCTCGAGGCGCTGGGCGGCAAGTCTCCGATCCCGCTCCTCGTCGGCATCTGGCCGCTCTCGAGCTTCCAGCTCGCGTTCCGGCTCCACAACGAGGTGCCCGGCATCACGATTCCGCAGGAGATCCAGCAGCAGCTCGCCGACGCGGGCGCGGACGCAAAGCAGGTCGGGTTCGACCTGGCGCGCCGGCTGACGGACGAGGCGCGGGAGCGTGCGGCCGGCATCTATGTCATTCCGCCCTTCAAGGAGCCTGCGGCCGCCCTTGATTTGCTCGCGCCCTAGCTAGAATCACCGCGATGGCCGAGCTCGGCACCATGCGCGTGAAGAGCGG
>JAIBJP010000021.1 GCA_020029625.1 Actinomycetota bacterium
GGCACGGGGGACGTCTTCGGGCTCGGCGCCAACTACCCCGTCATGCTCGCCGGCTCGCTCGAGCCCTACGGCTGGGCGATCTGCGTCGGCGGCTCGAACGTCCTCGCGCAGGCAATGGTGCGCTTCCTCGAAGGCCACGGGGGCGAGGTTCGCGTGGGCGCGCCGGTCGTCCGCATCGAGGTCGAGGGTGGACTCGCACGGGCGGTCGAGCTCGCGGACGGCACGCGCATCCCGGTGCCGGGGATCCTCGTCTCGAACCTTGACCCGAAGCACACCTTTCTCGAGCTCGTCGGCGAGGAGGAGCTCGCGGAGGCCTTCGCCCGCGCCTGCCGGCGCTGGCGCTACGACGAGCTTTCGATGTTCTGTGTCTATCTCGCCCTCGAGGCACCCGTCCACTGGAAGGCCGCCGACTGGGACGAAGGCGTCGACCAGTGCTTCGCCGTCTCGCTCTGCGAATCGCTCGACGTCCTCGACGACAACGCCTCCGACTGCCGCCTGGGTATTCCGCCCCGCCAGCCGGGTCTCTTCACCGTCCATCCCTCACTCTTCGAGCCGAGCCTCTGCCCGCCGGGAAAGGCGGCCTCCTTCTGCGAGCAGATCGCGCCCTACGAGTTAAGGGAGGGCGGCCCGGGCGCGTGGGAAGAGGCAAAGGGGGCGTACGCCGAGACGGTCCTCGAACGCTGGCGCGATTACGTCGGGCCGGGCAGCATCGAATCCGAACGGATCGTCGGTCGCTACGTTGCGAGCCCGCTCGACATCGAGTTGCGGATGCCGAGCATGAAGCACGGCGACTGGAACCACGGTGAGATGACCCAGGACCAGCTGGGCGTGTTCCGGCCCTTCCACGAGTACCCGCCCTATCGCACTGCCTTCGAGAACGTCTATCTG
Organism: Actinomycetota bacterium; assembly: GCA_020029625.1. Taxonomy (GTDB): domain Bacteria; phylum Actinomycetota; class Thermoleophilia; order Gaiellales; family Gaiellaceae; genus JAIBJP01. The sequence goes on from JAIBJP010000021.1 coordinate 889, forward strand.
TGCGGCTCGTCCACGCACCCAGGCGGGTCGATCGGCGGTGCCTGCGGGCACAACGCGGCCGGCGCGATCGCCCAGGATCTCGGGCTCGACGCCTGGTGGCGCCGTGCAGAGGCTGCGGTTGGCTGAGACTCCCGCGCTCGTCCCGCAGGTGGAGCTCGCCGAAGCCGAGGAAGCGGAGCGGCAGGAGCGTTTCCCCGTGGGCGCTGCGATCGAGTTCGCGGACCTGGAGGAGCACGGGCGTGCGGCGGCGCTCGACCGACTCCGCAAGACCGAGCCGGTCTCCTGGGTGCGGGCGCTCGGCGGCTGGCTCGTAACGTCGCATCCGCTGGGGCGGAACGTCCTCGCGAGGACAAGCGACTTCACCGTCTGGGCGGAGCCGAACCTGGTTCGAGCCTCGCTCGGAGTGATGATGCTGACGAGCGACCCGCCGGACCACGAGCGCCAGCGACAGCCGTTCGACGAGCCGTTCCGGATGCGCTCGGTGCGCGAGCGGTTCGAAGATCGGGTGTCTGCTCGCGTCGAGCGGCTCCTCGACTCGCTTGCGCCGCGCGGGTCGTGTGAGCTAATCGGCGATTTTGCGGCGCCGTTCTCGATCGGCGTCGCCGGCGACATCCTCGGCCTCTCGCTCGACGACGTGCCGAAGATCCAGGACTTCTACGAGGCCTTCGCGGGCGCGATGACCTACGACGGCGATCCCGAGCCGCAGCGACGCGCCGACGCCGCGCGGGCAGCCTTCAACGAGATCCTCCTCACCGAGCTGGCGCGGGTCCGCGAGCAACCGGACGGCTCGATCACTTCGGCCGTCACGAACGATCCGGCGACAGAGCTCTCGGACGACGCGATCGTCGCGCAGCTGCGCGTCATCCTTTTCGGGGCGATCGAGACGGTCGAGTCCATGGTCGTGAACGCCGTTCTGCTCCTGCTCGAGCATCCGGAGGAGCTGGGCGCGGTGCAAGCGGAACCGAGCTTGGTCCCGAACGCCGTCGAAGAGGCCATGCGGTTGATCCCGCCCGTGGCCTTCATCGAGCGCTGGACGGCGACGGCGACGGCGCTCGGCGATGTGGATCTTGGCCCCGGTGAGTTCGTCGGTGTCTCGACGCTCGCTGCCAACCGCGATCCGGAGATCTTCGAGCACCCGCTCCGCTTCGACGTTCGCCGCCAGAACGCGAGGCACCACCTCGCCTTCAGCTTTGGCGCGCATCACTGCCTGGGGTTCAACATGGCACGCCTGCAGGGGCCGATCGCCGTTCAGGCGATCCTCGACCGCCTGCCGGGCCTCGAGCTCGTCGAGGCGCCCGAGCCGCGCGGCTTTGCGTTCCGCCGGCCGCCCGAGCTTCGCCTTCGCTGGGCGAGCGTAAGCGCTGCCTAGAGCCCGTCTCAAAATGAGGACCTGAGCCGCCAGGCCGCGCTGGACTGCGCGATGCGTCGTCCTCGGTCGCGCCCGTATCTCACTCGATACGAGCGCTCCCTGCGTCCTTGCCTCGCATCGCCCATCGCGCCCCGGCGACGAGGCCTCATTCCGACACGAGCTCTCAGCTCTGCCAGACCCGGCCCGCGACCCGCGCGACGAGCTCGAGCTTGCGCCACTGCGTCTCCTCGTCGATCTCGTTCCCCTCGATGACCGAGGCGAAGCCGCACTGGGTCGACAGCGCGAGCTGGTCGAGCGGCAAGTACAGCGATGCCTCTTGGAGCTTCTGTAGCAGGTCGTCCTCGCTCTCGAGCTCGCGCTGCTTCGAGCTGACGAGCCCCATGACGACGACTCGGCCCGACGGTGTGAAGCGGATCGACTCGTAACCGCCGTCGCGACCGACGTCGTCCCACTCTACGAGGAAGACGTCGTAGGGGAGCTCGCCGAACAGGCGCTCCGCGACCGGCTCGAGCGAGCCGGCGCAGATCCAGCGCGAGCGGTAGTTGCCTCGGCAGACGTGCAGTCCCGTGGTCACTCCTTCCGGGATCCCTTCCAGGATCGCCTTGTCGGCGGCGATGGCCTTCTCGAGGAGCTCCGAGACGGGGTGGCCCGCCGCCTCGAAGCGCGCGCTCCAGTCGGCGTCGACGAGGTACGGGTAGAGCGGAAAGTCGAGCTGGACGTAGCAGCAACCGGCGTCGACCGCGTCGGCGATGAGCTCGCGCTCGATCGCGATTGCATGGGCGACGAACTCGTCCAGGGTCGAGTACGCGCCGGCCGAGACCCCGAACGGGTGCACGAAGATCGAGGCGGCCGGGAAGGTGATCTTGAACGGACGATCGGTGAGTCGCGCCACGAAGGCGGCCTCTCTCGCGGCCGGGCTGTCCACCTTCACGAGCCGCGCATCGATCGAGGGCACCGTCAAAATCACGGTCTCACCCCGCTCGTTCGTGAACTCGACAGCACTCCGGTCGGTCGCGATCCCCTCGACGGCGTCGTAGAACGAGTTGAGGAACATCCAGCGCCGGAACTCCCCGTCGGAGACGACATCGAGGCCGATCTCGATTTGACGCTGGACGACCCGATCGATGGCGGCGTCCGTAACGGCGCCGAGATGCGCGGGGTCGGAGCGTTGCTTGACCGCCGCCTGCAACTCCGAGGGCCGGAGCAGGCTGCCGACGACCTCGGCGCGCGCCGGGCGGCGAGGGTTCATCTGCCGGATGGTAAGGGTCTCGCGCACGAGGGCTGCCGCTGTCTCGGAAAGCGCGCACTTCCTCGTCGAGGTCGAGAAGGTGCGCGGCGCGCCTCCCGCCGACCCCGATGGCTTACGACCGCGCGAGTTCGGCCTCAACACGTGCTTCACCATCTCAGCACCTTGAAGGACGAATGACGGTCGAAATCGGAATGCGGCTACGGCCGGGTACAAGACGGGTATGTCAGGTCCGGCACGCGCGGGCATGCGCGTCCACTACTTCAGCTCAAGAACCGCTCATTTTCCAGCGACAACGTACCCGCGCGTGCCCGCGGGTGGACGCGCGTCTCCTACTCGTCTTTCACTCGTAATGAAGGGGTCCCCGGTTCGAGTCCGGGCGTCGGCTTCTCTTTCCAAGCCATTCGCCACTCGACGTCTCTTCGCTGAAGACCGCGTGTCAAGCGGTGCGTCAAGGTAGCGCCCAAGCGTGGTGGCTACCAATTGAGGGCCGGCGCTGCCTACTCTTGTAATCGCCGCGCAAGAAGCACGACGCCGGGGATCGGGCGAAGCGGACATCCTGCCGCCATAAGCTTGGCTGTGCATGGCCGAGACGGAGCTCCGCTCTATCGTGCTCGTAGAGGGACCGAGCGACAGGGCAGTTTTTCGGGCGCTCGCCGAGCGGCGAGGCGACGACCTCGATGGTGAGGGCGTGTCGATCGTCACGATGGGTGGGTACGGGAACCTCGGTCGCTTCCTCGAAAAGTACGGGCCTGCGGGGCTCGGCGTTCGGCTCGCGGGCCTCTACGACGCCCCGGAGGAGCCCCACTTCCAGCGCGGACTCGAGCGGGCTGGCTTCGGCTCGGGCCTCACGCGTGCTGACCTCGAGGCGCTTGGCTTCTATGCGTGCGACGCCGACCTCGAGGACGAGCTCACCCGCGCCATGGGCCCTGCGGCAATGGAGGAGCTGCTCGCAACGCAGGGGGAGCTCAGCGCGTTTCGCACCTACCAGAAGCAACCGGCGCACCGGGAGCGGGCGATCGAGACACAGCTGCGGGGTTTTCTATGGAACCGGAAGCTCAAGTACGGAGTGCTGCTGATCAAGGCGCTCGACGTCGACCGCGTCCCGCGACCGCTCGCCGCTGTGCTCGCGCACGTACTCCCGGCAGCTCAGTGAGCCTCTCCCACGCCAGGCCCGGGCTTGCCTCGTCGATTGCGGCTTTAGGTTGACGCCCGCTTGGCACGAGCTCCCAAAAGCCGCTCGCCGGGCGGGTTCACGCTGGGACCACTTCACGCGGCGTGAGGTTCTAAAGACAGAGGCCAGCAAGCGATGTCGATTTCGCGTTGGCTCGTTCGACAAGTAGGTAGTAGGTAAAACCGACTAACCAAGGAGCTAGTCAATGAGAGTCATGGTGCTGGTCAAGGCGAGCTCGGAGTCCGAGGCGGGGGAGATGCCCTCGACCGAGGATCTGGCGGAGATGGGCAAGTACAACGAGGAGCTGGTAAAGGCAGGCGTCATGCTTGCTGGCGAGGGCATCGCCCCCACTTCGCGCGGGAAGCGGGTCCAGTTCAACGGCCCGACTGAGCGACGCGTCATCGACGGGCCGTTCACCGAGACGAAGGAGCTCATCGCCGGTTACTGGCTTTGGCAAGTCAAGTCGATGGACGAGGCCGTTGAGTGGCTCAAGCGCGCACCGTTCCAGGAGGGCGTGGTCGAGATCCGGCCGGTTCTCGAAGAAGAGGACTTCGGCGAGGAGTTCACGCCCGAGCTGCGCGACCAGGAGCGGCGCATCCGCGAGCAGACGGAGCAGAACAAGTAGGGCCGTGCCCGAGGCCGACGTCAAGCGCACGATCGACGCAATCTGGCGTATCGAGTCCACGAGACTTATCGCCGGGCTGGCGCGGATCGTGCGCGACGTCGGACTCGCCGAGGACCTGGCCCAAGAGGCATTTGTGGCCGCGCTCGAGCAGTGGCCCGAATCCGGCGTCCCGGAGCGGCCCGGCGCCTGGCTCATGGCCACCGCTAAGCACCGCGCCATCGACAGGCTGCGGAGGGCAAGTCTGCACGAGCGCAAGACGGCCGAGCTCGTCCGCGAGCTGGAGCGAAGCGGCGCATCCAACCCGGCCGATCTGGCGGCCGCGATCCCGGACACCATCGAGGACGACCTGCTGCGGCTGATCTTCACCACGTGCCATTCGGTGCTGTCGGCCGATGCCCGGGTCGCGCTGACGCTGAGGCTGCTTGGCGGGCTGACCACAGTAGAGATCGCACGGGCCTATCTCGTCGCCGAATCGACCATCGCCCAGCGGATCGTGCGCGCGAGGAAAACGCTAGCCGCGGCGCACGTGCCGTTCGAGGTGCCGGACCGCGACGAGCTGCCGAAGCGCCTCGGATCGGTCCTCGAGTCGATCTACCTGATTTTCAACGAGGGCTATTCGCCGACAGCGGGGGATTCGTGGCTGCGGACGGAGCTACTGGAGGAGGCGCTTCGCCTCGGCCGCATCCTGGCCGGGCTGATGCCAGAGGAATCGGAGGTCCAGGGCCTCGTTGCGCTGATGGAGCTCCAGGGGTCGCGGTCGCGGGCCCGTGTCGGGCCGAGCGGCGAGCCGATCCTCCTGAACGACCAGGACCGCTCGCGCTGGGATTACGTGCTCGTGACGCGTGGTCTCTCCGCACTCGAACGGGCGACGAGCCTGAAAGCACCGCTCGGGCCGTACACCCTTCAGGCTGCAATAGCCGCCTGCCACGCGCGTGCCCGGATCCCGGAGGACACCGACTGGAAGCAGATCGTGGCGCTCTACGACGCGCTGGCGCAGGTCATGCCCTCGCCCGTGGTCGAGTTGAACCGCGCGGTGGCCGTGTCGATGGCCTACGGACCCGAGGCGGGCCTGGAGCTGGTGGACGCCCTCGCCGACGAGCCGGCGCTGCGCGACTACCACCTGCTGCCGAGCGTGCGCGGCGATCTCCTCGCGAAACTGGGGCGCGGCCACGAGGCGAGTCGCGAGTTCGACCACGCAGCCACGCTTGCGACCAACGTGCAGCAGCGCAAGTTGCTTCGCGAGCGTGCCAGCCGCGCTGGCGCATCCTCGAGACCTTGGCCAGCGACACCTGGCGAACGACTTTGCGCCGGAGGCTAAGTTCGTCCAGTTCGGCGTCAGCCGGGGCCACCTTCTGCACGAGCGCATGCATGCTCGTTCCGACGGCCGGCAGGTCGGTGTGAAAGGGTTCCGAGGCTAGAGGCGATCGGAGGTCGACATGTCCGCTGTTTCACCGAACCCGGTTCGCGTCGAGGGACGACTCGATCCGCAGCTGAGCCGCTGGCTCTGGCTGGTCAAGTGGCTCCTCGCGATCCCGCACTTCGTTGTGCTCCTCTTCTTGTTCATCGCCTTCCTGGTGCTGACGATCGTGGCGTTCTTCGCGATCGTCTTCACGGGGCGGTACCCGCGCTCGATCTTCGACTTCAACCTCGGCGTGCTGCGCTGGGCGTGGCGCGTCGGCTTCTACACCTACGACGCCCTCGGGACCGACCGCTATCCCCCGTTTACTCTCGGGCCCGAGCCCGACTACCCGGCCACTCTCGACGTGCAGTACCCGGAACAGCTGTCGCGGGGGCTCGTGCTCGTGAAGTGGTGGTTGCTCGCGATCCCGCACTACCTCCTCCTCGGCGTCTTCCTGGGCGGAGGCTGGTTCGCCTGGGACAAGGGCTGGGACGAGGACGGCCGCGGGTCGAGCCCAGGCCTGATCGTCCTCCTGGCGCTCTTCGCCGGGGTCGCGCTGCTCTTCACGACGCGCTACCCGCGGGGGATCTTCGACTTCGTCGTGGGACTGAACCGGTGGGTATTCCGGGTCGTTGCGTACGCCGCGCTCATGACCGACGTCTATCCGCCCTTCCGCCTCGACCAGGGAGGGCCCGAGCCTGGCCCCTCCGCGCCCGACAGCGGCGTGGCCGCAGGGAGTTAGCGTCGAAGATCGACGAGGGCGGGGGGTCTGAGAAACTCGGGGTCGAGCGGCGGCGCGTCCCTTTGCGGGTCCTCCGCGGCTATCCCCTCGATGTCCCGCATGCCCGGGAGGAAGAGCGCGCCGAGTGTGATCACGCCGCCGATTAGGGCGGCTCCGATCAGCGTTGCGCGCACGCCTATCAGGGCGGCGACGGGAGCCGTGAGGGCGAAGGAAAGCGGGAGAAGACCGATCGAGATCATCCAGTCGAGGCTCGAAACCCGACCGAGCATCGAAGCCGGGACGTGGCGCTGCTTGATCGTCGCCCAGACAATGGTGCCCGCCGTCTCGAGCGCGTTGAAGGCGAGGCACGCCACCATGAGCTGCCAGGACGCCGTCGCCAGGCCGTAGCCCGCCACCGCCAGTGTCGCGACCGTCCACGTTGCGTACATGACCGTCACGTCACGGTTTGGATGGCCGCGTTGCCCCATGAAGAGGGCGGCGCCGATGGCGCCCACGCCTCCGGCGGCAAACACCAGGCCGAGGTCGCCGGCAGAGGCGTGCAGCTCGTTCTTGACGACGTAGGGCAGCAGGACCTCGGCGGGCCCCATGAAAGCGAGGTAGGCGACCGCCGCAGAGAGGAGGGTGCCCCACAGCCAGACGCGGCGCCGGACGAAATGGAGACCTTCCTTGACGGCCTTGACGGATGACTCGGCGTGCTCCGACCGGGCGTGGGCCGGTGGGCGCATCAGGAAGATGGCGATGGTGGACGCGACGAAGGATCCGGCGTCGAGGGCAAAGGCGGCTCCCGTGCCGACGCCGGCCACCAGGGCACCGCCGAGCGCCGGTCCGGCTAGGCGAAGCGCGATCGGCCGCACGAACTGGTCGAGCGAGTTGGCGGCGGCGAGGTCTGCGGCCGGGACGATGTCCGGGACGATTGCCTCGAATGCCGGTGTGAAGAAGGCGGTCCCGACGCCATAGAGGGCGACAATGGCCATGAGTTCCCAGAAGGTGAGGAGGCCTGTGAGGGAGAGGACCGCGAGGGCGGCGATGATCACCGCCCGGCCGAGGTCGGCGCACAACATGAGCGAACGCCGGTCGAGCCGGTCGCTCAGGACTCCCGCCGGCAAGAGAAAGGCGATTGTCGGAATGGTCATGCCGATCCCGAGCAGCGACAGGGCGGCCGGAGCGTTCCAAAGCTCGTAGGCCTGCCAGGCCATCGCGATCAGGAAGATGCCGTCGCCGACGAGGGAGACGGTCATCCCGGTCCAAAGCAGCCGGAAGTCCCGATGACGCAGCGGTGCGAGCAGGTTTACCCGGGAAAAGCCGCCCGGGCGGTCGAGCCCCTCGTGGCTATGCTGCATACGACCGCGGCTTGCCGGTCGCTTGCTCCCCGTTGACGAGGTATTCGACCAGCGCTTCGCGATTCATCGGCCGGGCAAACAGGAAGCCCTGGCCGAGATCACAGCCGAGATTCTGAAGCGACGCCATCTGCTCGGGTAGCTCGATTCCTTCTGCGACCACGTCGAGAGTGAGGCTGGTTCCGAGCGCGATGATCGCTGCGATCAGCCCCGACTCCTCATGTTCTGGCGAGAGGAAGGAACGATCCATCTTGAGAATGTCGACGGGGAAGCGGCTCAGGTAGGAGAGCGACGAGTAGCCTGTTCCGAAGTCGTCCATCGCCAAGAGCACGCCGACTGACTTCAGCTCTTCCAGCCGCCGCACTGCCAGGTCCGTGTCGGCCATCATCACTGACTCGGTGATCTCGAGAACGAGCGCGGACGGCGGGAGACCGCTCTCCTCGAGCGCCCCTCGCACGTCGTCGACGATCGTCTCCGACTGGAGCTGCTTGACCGAGAGGTTGACGCTCATCGTCAAGGGCGGCGTCCGTGGGAACCGCTCGTGCAGGCGGGCGCCCTGACGGCAGGCCTCCTGGAGGACCCAGCGCCCGATCGCGACGATCTGCCCCGTCTCCTCCGCGAGCGGGATGAACTGGAGGGGCGGAATCGTCCCGCGCGTCGGGTGCATCCAGCGAAGCAGCGCCTCGACGCCGTAATCGGCTTGCTCATCGAGACGAACGACGGGCTGATAGTGGACCTCGAGCTGGTTCAGCTCGAGCGCGCGCTGCAGTTCCGTTTGGAGCTCGAGGCGCTCGACCACGCGCTCGTGCATCGCCGGCTCGAAGACGCGATAGCTGCCCTTGCTATCCCGCTTGGCCATGTACATCGCCACGTCGGCGTTGCGAAGGAGCTCTTCGGCGTCTGAGGAGTCGAACTCCTCGCCGGCCAGGCAAATTCCGACGCTCGCACGAGGGTAGACCTGCTTGCCGTCGATGTCGTACTGGAGTTCGAGGACGCCCAGGATCCGCCCTGCGACGTCCGCGGCCTCCGCCGAGTCCGTGATTCCGTCGAGCAGGATCGCGAACTCATCGCCGCCGAAGCGTGCGACCGTGTCGCCCGGACGCACGACTCCCTGAAGGCGTCGCCCCACCTCTTGCAAAACCGTATCTCCGGCAGCGTGCCCGAGGCTGTCGTTGACCGTCTTGAAATCGTCCAGGTCGATGAACATGACGCCGATAGCCGGGCCGCCGCGACTCGAGCGCTTGATGGAATGCTGGACACGGTCTGCGAACAGCGCCCGGTTGGCGAGGCTGGTCACCGGATCGTGGAACGCTTGGTGCGCGAGCTGATCCTCGAAGGCCTTGCGCTCGCTGACGTCGCGGCTATTCAGGACAACGCCGCGGACATGCTCGTCCTGTAGGAGGTCGGTGTGCTGCACCTCGAACTGAAGCCAGGCTCCGTCGCGGTGTCTAAGGGAGCACTCGATCACGTGGGTCTCAGCGCCGCCGCCCACGTAGGCCTCGCCCACGCCGGCCACGATCTGCGCCAGCCGCGGCCGGTCGGACTCGCTGAGCAGCCGGGCGAAGTCCCGCCCCTCGATCTCGTCGGCGCGATAGCCGAGGACGCGCTGGACCGACGGGCTCTGGTAGGTCACGGTGCCATGTGCGTCGAGGACGGTGATGAGGTCGCTCGAGTGGGCCACCAGGGACCGGAATCGGGCTTCGCTCTGGCGCCGATGGAGGTCCTCGGCCAGGGATGCCCCCTCGACGGCAAGAGAGACCTGCGAAGCGACCGATTCGAGCGAGTCGACGAGCTCTCGCGGTATGCGCTCCGGCGAGCAGAGGACGAGCAACCCGCGCGCGGCGTCACGAACCGAGAGGGGGAGGAGCAGCACGACCTCGCCGTCCTCAAGCCGAAGCTGTGTTCGGACGTCCTCGGGCAGTCTCGTAAGGGCGAGCTGCTGGGTGGTCTTGGCGGAGTCACGCAGCCACCCAGAGGCCGCTTTCGATACCGACCAGTGACCCTCTTCGTCTGACGACGCGGCAACGACCGCGCCCTCTTCGTCCAGGAGGACGAGGCGAACGCTCGTCGGCCTCTCGACGAGAGCGAGGACGGCCGAGATAGCAGCCTCGTTGATCTGCTCCCGACCGGCCGCGGCGACCAGCTCCACTCCGGCGCCGCGCAGCGCCAGCTCGCGCGCCGCTGCACGCTGCTCTTGACGCACCAGGCCGGCCATACGGGTGACGACGAGGAGAAACAGCAAGCCTGACGCCACGATCAGAACCAGTATGTCCGGGTTGCCCAGCTCCTGGTAGAAACGGACCCCGGGCGCGATCAGGCAGGCTCCGGCGAGCAGTCCGAGCCGAAGCGGGGTGAGCCGAGTGCGTGAATCGAGCGCAGGCTCCTCGAGCGTACGCATGGAGGGGTGGAGCGCGGCCGCGCCCCAGAGCAGGTAGTAGGCAATCCAGCCGACGTCGTAGCTGAGTTGATGGTTGTACGCGTCCGTGAGCAACGCAAAGGTGTAGGCGGAGTCCACGGCGAGGAGCGAGACGATGCTCCCGACGAGGAGATAGAAGGCAGGCGCACGCTTGCCGGTGTCGACCGCGAGGCGGATCGCCGCGGCGAGGATCAGGATGTCGCCGAGCGGGTAGGCGGCAGAGACCGACTTCTCGAGGAACGTGAGCCCAGAGAGGTGGATGTTCGGGGCGACGAGGAAGACCCAGGAGAGCAAACCGACGCCCACGGTCAGGATCAGGGAGTCGATGACGCCGGCTCGGTCGCCTCGTGGGTTGCGTCGTCTCACGAGGACGAGGAGTCCCGCCACGAGGGCCGGGTAGACGGTCAGGTAGATCGCATCTCCGAGCGACGGAAACTCGACCTCGACGCCGAAGAGCTTCGGGTAGCTGTACGTGTAGAGGTCGCCGGCAAAGAAGAGGAAGTTGCCGACGATGAACAGGATCCAGGCGGCGCGCGCCTTCGGCCGGTGGAGATAGATCCCGACTGCGATCGCGACCGACGAGGAGAGCCCGAGCAAGTTGATCAGGGGACCGCTTGCTTTCAGCGGCGGGAACCAGAGATACGCTGCTGTGAGGAGGCCGCCGGCGGCGAGGTAGAGGATCCAGAGCCGCCCGCGCCAGTTGATGCCGGCGAGGTGTTTCACGCTGCGTATTCCTGTCGGGCGGGCCGCAGATCGAAGGTGTTGGCGAGCTTGCCCAGTGTTTCGACGAGCTGCTCGATCTCGGCTTGTGAGTTGGCAGCCGTGATCTGGATTCGGAACCCGACCTCGCTCTTCGGCACGAGCGGGTAGGCGGCAAGAGTCACGTACACGCCGTGGTCGAAGAGGAAGCGCCCGGCCGCATCGATGTCCTCGTGGCGGGCGAGCGGAACCTCGATGATCGGGAAGCCCGAACGATTTGGCGTGTGGACTCCGAGTCGATCGAGGCACCGGAGCACCTGGTCGGTCTTGCGCCACAGATCCGCGCGGATCGCGTCCCCGCGGGCTTCATTGACGTCGAAGCCGGCGAGCACAGTTGCCAGTGAGGCGATCGGCGAGGGACCCGAGTAGAGATAGGGAGGCGCAGCCGTCTTGAGCAGTTCCTTCAGCTCGGTCGGGCAGGCCACGAACGCTGCCAGCGACGAGTACGACTTGGAGAAGCCTCCGACGAGCACGATCCGGTCGTACGACTCGCCGCAGTAGCGGACGACGCTGTTCCCGCGGAGGCCGTACGGGCTCGGTTCGTCCGTAGCCCGTTCGCCGATCACCCCGAAGCCGTGAGCGTCGTCGACGTAGAGCATTGCGTCGTAGCGTCGGGCGATCCGGGCGAACTCCTGCAGGTCGGGAGCGTTCCCGGTCATGCTGTTGACCCCGTCCATGCAGATCAGCCGCGTGGTCGAGCGGTCCTGGCGCAGGAGCTGCTCGAGATCGTCGGGATCCTCGAAGCGGAATCGCTTCATCGTCGCCCCCCGCGCGGCCGCGAATTGGCAGCCGTCGTAGATCGTCTTGTGAGCCCGGTTGTCGACGAAGATCGTCCCGTCTCCAGCCAGCACTGGGATCACCGAGAGGTGGATCAGTGTGATCGTTGGGATCACGAGCGCGTCCTCGCACCCGAGGAGCTCGATCAGACGCTCCTCGATCTGCGGGTAGAGCACGGGGCTGCCGAGCATGCGCGACCAGCTTGGGTGCGTTCCCCACTTCTCGAGGTACTCAGGGACGCTCGCAATGATCTCCGGATCGAGATCGAATCCGAGGTAGTTGCAGGAGGCGAAGTCGGCCAACCACCGGTCGCCGATGCGGATCATTCGTCCGTCGATTTCGTCGATCACGGCATCCGTCATCGGGTTTGAGCGCTCGAGCTCGGCCAGCTCGCTGCAGGCTGCCAGCCATCGATCGATCCATCGCGGAGATGCTGATCGGGACCGGGGGCCGTCCGGGTAGACGCTCATGCGCCACCCATCGACGTTTTGCCCCGGAATCTTTAGGAATCTGACCACCAAGACTGGGTGGCCGACCGCCTTCAGAAAGGACGAGGGCGGAACTCGAACTTGCGCTGAGCGCCTGCCCGCTCTCCGCCGCCACTGAAAACCGAGAGGGCGGCCCGAAGGCCGCCCTCTCTAGTTGGGCCGAGTCGAGCCGCTAGTTGCCGAACGGCGTGCCCTTGAACGCGAACGACGTCTCGGCCGTCTGCGGGTTCAAGTGGCCGAGTTTCTTCGCGCCGGCCACCGCGGCGTCGCTGAGCTTCCAGATGATCAGGCCGCGCGTGATGTCGGACTCGTAGATGCGGCCGTCGTACCAGTACGTTGACCAGTCACCACCGAGGACGATGCTCGTCGTGCTGAGCGGCGCCGGGTCGGCGAAGGCGATCTCCCGTGCGTTCGCCGGGTCGGTGAAGTCGACCACGGAGATCCCTGACTGATAGTTGCCGGACACGAGCACGTAGCGCTTGTTCGTCGGCACGACGTTCAGGTTGTGCCAGGTGCAGTTCTCGGTCGCGGTCTGCGGCCGCGGGTGAAGGATCGTGCCCGCCGTATCGCCGGTCTCCGCGTCGAGGAAGAACAGCGTTCTGTCGATCGCGGCGCTCGTCGACTGGCAGCGTGCCTGGCCACCCCCGCCCGGCTCGTGGCCGAAGACGATGTACTTGCCGTCCCAGCTGAAGGCGGCCGTGTGACCGATCGTGACGCCCGTGAAGGACCGGGAGTAGAGGATCTTGGGATCCTCCAGCGAGCCGCCATCCGCCGGATCGAGGCTCCAGACAGTGATGCCGTTGCCGCCGGCGCAGGCGGCCTTCAGGACGTCGCCGAGGATCACGCCGGTGTCGTGGCAGGAGCGGTCCGGTACGGCCGACGATTGCACGCTGCCGGTGGCGGGCAGGCCGGCCTTGATCGTCGCGCCGTCGGCCTGCGACACCTGCACGGCCGGGATCACGATCGCAGGGTTCGTCCCGCCCATCTGCGAGGCTGGGCCGGCGACGTTGTTGACGATGACCACCGCGCTGGCACCGGCGTTCTGAGCGTTCTGAGTCTTCAGCTGGAACTCGCAGTTACCACGGTCGATGATCGCGATCGCGCCGGCGGGCAGCGTGAACGATGTGCACCCGTCGCTCGTCGGAGCGATACCGTCGTCGACGAGGGCAAAGGAGCCGGAGGTGCCGGCAACGCTCGGCGCGGGGCCGAAGTCGGCGCCGGCGGCAGCATAGGTCCCGGCGGCTGAGGACGGCGGATTGACGGTCACCGTGGGGCTGGGCTGGCCGGAGGCCTCGAAGCGCAGGTAGCTCGCGGTGGCCGGTGCGGCCAGCGGGACCTGGAGGATGTCGATTCCCCGGCAGCCGGGCGAGCCGCTGGACGAGCTGTTGTAGACGAGGAGCCTGTTGTTGGCGAGGTCGGGCACGCCTGTCGCCGTGTGCGAGCCGCACGGGGTCGAGACGAACTTGAGCCCCACGGGATTCGCCGGGTCGCTGACGTCGAAGATGTGGACGCCCTCCTGTCCAGCGGGCGTGAACACGCCGCCGCACGACCTGCCACCGGCGGGAGTCGGCGAGTTCCACGAGCGGACCAGGATGTTGCCCCAGACGATTACGTCGCCCTGGTTACCGGTGCCGGTCCCCTGGACGCAGTCGGTGAAATTCTTGAGCTCGACGGGATTCTCGGGATCCGCGACGTCGATGATCCTGAAGCCCTCGTACGTTCCCTGGTAGGCGGTCTTGCCCCAGAACGCGAGATCCGAGTTGAAGATGCCGGAACCGGCGCCTGTGAACGGCACCGCCCGCTCGGAGAAGCCCTGCGGGTGCATGTTCGGCGTGTACGTGAAAGTGCTCACCGCCTCGGCGAGATCCGCGCTGGCCGTGAACGGCAGCGCGAGCGCCACCATGGCGACGAGCGAGAGCAACATCAGCCTGACCGACGTTCGCATCGAGTCACCTCCCGGTTATCTCCCCCTACCGACGGTTGGCCGGCGCGGCAATCTAACACGCCTGCGGCAGCCCCTCCCCGGCTGGCATCAGCTGGGGTGGTTGCATTCCGTCCACTCAACGACCGAGGAGGCAGCCGCAATGACAGAGCACAAGATCGGAACGCGCCGGGGATGGCTGGCCGCCCGGCGCGAACTGCTCGAGCGGGCGCCGAAGGGCGCGGAAGACGACGTCCCGACGCGCCGTCATACGAGTACTAGCTCGACCGCTTAGGCGGGCTGGCGTTCGGTCCAGCGAGCCCGAGCCCGCGCGACTTGAGCCTCGCGATCTCTGGGCGGCGCGGACGTCACCAGCTCGTCGAGGAGCCGCTTCGACGCGTCTGCGACGGCGTGCACTGCCCGGTCGAACGCCTCGGCGTTCGCCTGCGACGGCTTCGTGAAGCCGCTGATCTTGCGCACGTACTGCAGCGCGGCGGCGTGGACGTCCTCTTCCCTCGCCGGTGGATCGAAGTTGTAGAGCGTCTGGATGTTTCGGCACATGCCGAGAGACTAGCGCGTGCCGGCACACGGGATCGGTACCCTGGCGAGCTGTGAATCTGGACAACCGCAGCCGTTGGCTCGCGCTCTACGTGCTCTGCCTCGGGGACATCATGATCGTCCTCGACGGGACGATCGTGAACGTGGCCTTGCCGTCGATTCGCGCCGACCTCGGGTTCTCGCAGGCCTCGCTGGCCTGGGTCGTGAACGCCTACCTCCTCACCTTCGGCGGCTTCCTGCTGCTGGGCGGCCGGCTCGGGGATCTGTTCGGGCACCGGCGACTCTTTCTCATCGGGATCTCGGTCTTCACTGCAGCCTCGCTCGCGTGCGGGCTCGCCACCTCGCAGACATTCCTCATCGCCGCGCGCGCGGTTCAGGGCTTCGGCGGCGCCATCGTCTCGGTCGTCGTGCTCTCGCTGATCATGATCATGTTCACCGAGCCCGCCGAACGTGCGAAGGCGATGGGCGTCGTCGGCTTCGTGCTCTCCGGAGGCGGCACTGCCGGCGTGCTCCTCGGCGGCATCCTCACAGACCTCTTGAGCTGGCACTGGATCTTCCTTGTCAACATCCCCGTCGGCGTCACCGTCTTCGTGCTCTCGGTCTACCTCTGCCCGACTGTGCAAGCGCCGTCTCAGGAGCGGCGGCTCGACTTTGGCGGAGCGATCACCGTGACCGCCTCGTTGATGCTCGCGGTGTACGCCATCGTCAAGGGCAACGAGGTGGGCTGGACGTCGGCTCAAACGCTCGGCATCCTCGGCGCGGCGCTCGCGTTGCTCCTCGTCTTCCTCGCGATCGAGGCGCGCCACCCGGCTCCTCTCATGCCTCTGGGCCTCTTCCGGCACCGCAACCTCTCCGTCGCCAACGTGGTCGGGATCCTCATGGCGGCAGCGATGTTCGCGATGTTCTTCTTCTCGGCGCTCTATCTCCAACTGGTGCTCGATTACAGCCCGCTCGAGGTGGGGCTTGCGTTCTTGCCCTCGACGCTCGTCTGGGGAGCCTCCTCGCTCTTCCTTTCCGACCGCCTCGTCATGCGCTTCGGCATCAAGCCGCCGCTCGTCGGCGGTCTCGCGTTCTTCATCGGCGGCCTGCTTCTCTTCGCGCGAGCGCCCGTGGACGGAAGTTTCACTATGGACGTTCTGGTCCCCATGCTCCTCTTCGGCCTCGGCGGAGGCATCACGTTCAACCCGTTGCTCTTGGCGGCAATGGGTGACGTCGAGCCTTCGGAAGCCGGTCTCGCCTCGGGGATCGTGAACACGGCCTTCATGATGGGCGGCGCCCTCGGCCTCGCGGTGCTCGCGGCGATTGGCACGTCGCGAACGGACAGCCTGCTCGCCTCGGGCGTGACGGAGGCCGAAGCGCTCACCAGCGGCTACCACGCCTCGTTCATCGTGGGCGCGCTCTTCGCTGCGGTCGCTGCCGCGCTCGCGGCGGCGCTCCTTCGCCCCGTCGAGGCGCCGGCGCACGGGATGCCCGAGCCGGACGCCAGCTCGGCCTGACTCAGCACCAGACATACGATCGGACCGTGGTGGACACTGCTTTCCGCGGAGCTCCGCGCGGGCTCGAGCTTCGCTGCCAGGGTTGGGAGCAGGAGGGAGCGTTGCGCTGCCTCCTCAACAACCTCGATCCCGAGGTCGCGGAGGACGCCGACGCGCTCGTTGTCTACGGCGGACGGGGCCGCGCGGCGAGGAGCGCGGAGGCGGTGGCGGACATCGTTGCCGCGCTCGAGCGCCTCGGCTCGGAGGAAACGCTCATCGTCCAGTCCGGGAAGGCAGTCGTGGTCCTGCCGACACACGCGGACGCGCCGCGCGTCCTCATCTCGACGGCCATCGTCGTCCCCGCCTGGTCGGACGAGGATTCGTTCCGGTCACTCGAGGACGCGGGCCTGACGATGTACGGGCAGATGACCGCTGCGGGCTGGTTCTACATCGGCACGCAGGGCATCCTCGGCTTCACCTACGAGACGTTTCGTGCGATCGCGGCAACTCACTTCGGCGGCACGCTCACAGGGAAGCGCGTGCTCACCTCCGGTCTTGGCGGGATGGGCGGCGCCCAGGGCTTCGCCGTGACGCAGAACGGGGGCCGAGCTCTCGTCGTCGAGGTCGACCCGCAGAGGGCAGATCGCCGCGCCCGCGACGGCTGGGTCGACCTCGTAGCCGGCTACGACGAAGCGCTGGCGGCGCACCTCGACCCGGAGGGCCCGGGAACGGTCGCTCTCGTCGGAAACGCCGCCGACGTCGTTCCGCGACTCTTCGCCGATAGCGTGGACTTC
>JAIBJP010000110.1 GCA_020029625.1 Actinomycetota bacterium
CGAGCATCCCGACCCCCGCTCTCAGTATCGGACAGACGGCGACCTTCTTCCCGGAGATCCGCTGCACCGTCGCCCGCTCGAGGGGCGTCTCGATCTCGCACTCCTCGGTGGCCATGTCTTTCGTGGCCTCGTACGTGAGCAGGAGCGTGAGCTCGTCGACCAGCTGGCGGAAGACCTGGGTCGGCGTCGTCTTGTCTCGGAGAAGCCCGAGCTTGTGCTGGACGAGCGGGTGGTCGACGACCACGACGTTCTCGATGGTCACGCTCACGGCTCGGTCGTGTAGGCCGGGTACCCGCGAAAGCCCGGGTAGAGGGGCCTGCGCTCGCAGAGTGCCTGGCTTCGAGAGCTCAGAGCCGCGAGGTCCGGGCCGGCCCCGAGCGCGCCGGCGATGATCGCACCCACCTCCCGCAGATCGTCCTCGTCGAAGCCGCGCATCGTCACGGCCGGCGTGCCGAGTCGAACTCCCGAGGCCTCCATCGGGGGGCGCTCGTCGAACGGGACGGTGTTCCTGTTCGCGGTGATCCTCACCTCGTGGAGCCGCTCCTCGGCGGCCTTACCGGTCCAGTCGCTCTTACGCAGGTCGACCTGCATGAGATGGGTGTCCGTTCCACCCGTGAGGAGGTCGAGGCCGCGCTCCATGAGCGTGCCCGCAAGCGCGTCGGCGTTGGCGCGGATCTGTCCCTGGTACTCACGAAAGGGCTCCGAGGCCGCGATCTTGAAGCAGGTCGCCTTGGCAGCAATGACGTGCAGGAGCGGCCCGCCCTGCATCCCGGGGAAGACCGCCTTGTCGAGCGCCTGGGCGTGTTCCTCCTTGCAGAGGATGAAGCCCGAACGCGGGCCGGCGAGCGTCTTGTGGGTCGTCGAGGTGACGAAGTCGCAGTGCGGCGTGGGGTTCGGGTGGAAACCTGCGGCGACGAGGCCGGCGAAATGCGCCATGTCGCAGAGGAGGAGCGCCCCGACTTCGTCGGCGATCTCCCGGAAGCGCTCGGCCTCGATCCTGCGCGGGTAGGCCGAGCCGCCGCAGACGATCAGCTTCGGACGGCTCTCCTTCGCCAGGCGCAGGACCTCGTCGAAGTCGATCAGAAAGGAGTCGCGGTCGACTCCGTAGCCGACGATGTTGTAGAGCTTTCCGGAGAAGTTGACCTTCAGGCCGTGGGTCAAGTGCCCGCCGTGATCGAGACGCATGGCGAGGATGGTGTCGCCGGGCTCGAGGCAGCTGAAGTAGACGCCCATGTTCGTCTGGGCGCCTGCATGCGGCTGGACGTTGGCGTGCTCGGCTCCGAACAGCTCCTTCGCGCGGTCGATGGCGAGCTGCTCGATCTCGTCGACGATCTCGCAGCCGCCGTAGTAGCGGCGGCCCGGGTAGCCCTCTGCGTACTTGTTGGTCGGGACGCTGCCAACGGCCTCGAGGATGCTCGGCCACGTGAAGTTCTCAGAGGCGATCAGCTCGATCGTGTTCCGCTGACGCTCGAGCTCGCGGCCGATCAGCGAGGCCGTCTCGGGGTCGATGTCGGCGAGAACTGCGTCGCGGAGCTCCTGGAAGGTTCCCTGCGCGACCGCCACGCCTGCCAGCTTAGTCACTCGGACGGCGCGAGAAAGCCGATCGACGCCGTAACCCGATTAGGTATTTCCCAGTTAAAGGAGGACAATTGGCCCCCTCCATGGTCTTCCTCACTCTACTCGCGGGGATCGTCTTCATACCGCTCGCACGCGAGTACGGAGATCTGCGCCGGAGCTTCGGCCTGAGCCGGATGGCGGCGTTCGCGACCACGTCGCTCGTCGTGCCGGCGTTCGCCGTGGGGCTCACCATGGCGCTCCCGCTGCAGTCGCGGCCCGCGCTCCAGTGGGTGGCCACTGTCGTGGGAACTCTTGCCGCCTATTCGCTCGCAACTCGCGCGATCGCAGCGAGCGCATCCGCGGCCGGAACGGCCCCCTCGCGCAGCACGCGCGGCTGAGGCTCCCTCAGGTCGACGACGGTCGAGGGCGTCCCTGGTAGCTCGCCCGCGTCGACGAGCGCGCCGACGGCACTCCAGATCTCCTCCGGAACGTCCCCGGGGCGGGCGGGGTCGCGTCCCCCGTGGAGGTTCGCGCTCGTCGCAGCAACCGCTCCGACACGCTCGAGGACCGCGCGAGACTCGTCCGGTAGTTCCGGGACCCGGATGCCGATGCTTTCCGGGTCGGCCCCACTGAGCCAGCGGAACCGGCGGCCGGGATTCGGCAGGACGAGCGTGAACGGGCCCGGAAGGAGGGCTCGGGCCAGGACTGCTGCGCGTCCGCGAAGTTCAGGGACCGCATCGAGGATGACCTCCAGGTCCGATGCGAGGAGCGCCAACGGCATGTCGTCCGCGCGCCTCTTCAATCGGCACAGGCGCCGCACCGGGGCTTCGCGGTAGGCGTCGGCGCAGAGACCGTAGACCGTATCCGTCGGAAGGATCACGGGCAGGCCTGCCCTGAGCGCGGCGACCGTCTCCTCTACGCCCATCGGCCCTCGACGACTCGCTCGCGCTCCGCGAGGTCGCGTGTCCTGACGACGTCGAGGTAGCCCAGGCGCTCGAGCTCGGCGGCGAGGTCTGCCGCCTGCCCGTCGCCGCACTCGAGCAGCAGCCAGCCGCCGGGCGCAAGTACGGCGCGGGCCGCCCGGGCGATCTCGGCGCCCACGCCCACCCCGACGATCGCCTCGCGAGGCTCGAAGAGGCGGACTTCGGGCTCGAGCGTGTCGAAATCCTCGGGGGAGACGTACGGTGGGTTCGAAACCACGAGGTCGAAGGGCCCGGAGATGCCCGCGAGCAGGTCGCCCTGGCGGAACTCGATGCGGCCGTCGACGGGGGCACGATCACTGTTCTCTCGTGCGGCTGCGAGCGCGTCCGCGGAGCGGTCGACGGCCAGGACTCGAGCGGCCGGATGCTCGTCCGCTATCGCCAGCGCGATCGCTCCGGAGCCCACGCCCACATCCAGGACGCGTGGTTCTGCACGATCACGGAGATGCTCCAGGCAGCGCTCGACGAGCACCTCTGTCTCCGGCCGCGGGACGAGCACTCGGCGATCGACCTTGAGCGTCAGCCGGCGGAAGCCCCATTCCCCGAGGATGTACGCGAGCGGTTCCCTAGCTCGTCTCCGGTCGACCAGCGACCGGAGACGAAGGGCATGCTTCTCGGAGAGCTGGGTGTCGGCCGAGTAGAGAGCGGAGCGCGTCAATCCGAGGACCTCCGCGACGAGAATCTCCGCGTCCACCCGCGATGAAGGCACGCCGCTCTCGTCGAGCTGCTGCGCGACCATGTGCACCGCTTCGAGCGAGGTCACGCGGCGGCTGCGTCGTCGAGACTGCGGCGCCGTTCCTCGGCCGCGAGCGCCTCGGTGAACTCGTCGAGATCGCCCTCCACGATCCGGTCGAGCCTCTTGATGGTCAGGTTGACCCGGTGGTCGCTCACGCGGTTGTCGGGATAGTTGTACGTGCGGATCTTCTCCGCGCGCTCGCCGCGACCGATTTGCGAGCGGCGCGTGGCCGAGAGCTCGTCTTCCTGGCGTTGGCGCTCGAGCTCGAGCAGCCGCGCGCGCAACACGCG
>JAIBJP010000077.1 GCA_020029625.1 Actinomycetota bacterium
TCGATGAAGGCGAGCGAGGATCCGATGATCGTCGCCACCAGCGTCAGCGTTCGGCGCCGCTCGGCGCTTAGGGTGAGCACGGCATGAGGATAAGCCTCCGAACGTGCTGAGAGGAGCCCTTGCCGGGATCGTCGCCGCGGCCGTGTGGGCGTCCGCCGAGCCCCTGCTCGGGCGGCTCTTCCGAACCCCGTACTCCGACCGCCGGCTTCTCGCCGGGCTCACCGGACGAAGCCCGGCCGCGGCGCTTGCGCTCCACCTCGGGAACGGAGCGGTGTTCGGGGCCTCCTTCGAGCGCCTGGGCGGGCGCGGGCCGCTGCAGGGCGTGATGGCCGCCCAGGTCGAGAACGTGGTGCTCTGGCCGGCGATGGCGTTCGTCGACCGCGTCCACCCGGATCGTCGCTCCGGAGCGTGGCCGCCGCTCTTTCGCAACGGAAGGGTCTTCGCCTACGAGGCCGCCGCGCACGCGCTTTTCGGTGCGGTGCTCGGGCTCTTGCTATCTCAGGAGCCGGGCGAGTAGGGCTGGACGTTCGCCGGCTTCTCCCTCTCTCTTACTCGTCGGCGTCGTGTACCGCCGCGTTCACGGACCCCGCCACGTCCTCGTCGATCGGGGGCGTCACAGGCTCCGGGGCGTCGGCGCCCTCGCCTTCTTCCTCCGCCGGCTCAGTCTCGGACCCGCTGTCCTCCGGCCGGCTCATCGTCGTCGCCTCCTCGGATCGTTTGTTCATGAAGATCATGTTCCCGACTTACAAACATGGAAACTTGGGTCTTTTTCACCGCTGTACGGGTACAAGGAGGCATGGGAATCGCCTTCCCCGTCCCGGGTGTGCGGCTTATTCGCGCGCTCGATGTGGTCGTCGCCGTGTGGGTTGTCGCCTGGCTCGTGCTCGCTCTCCTGGTCGGTCGCGAGGTGCGAGACCTTCGCCAGCTGAGTGACACGGTGGTTGTCGCCGGCGTTGCGGTCGAGGAGACGGGCGACCTCGTGGACTCCCTCGGAAGCGTGCCGTTCGTTGGAAGCCGTGTCGGGGAAGTGGCCGATCGCGTGCGCACGGCGGGTCGGAGCGCCCAGGCGAGCGGGCGCGACAGCCAGGACAGCACCGAGAACCTCAGCATCCTGCTCGCGCTTTCGATCGGACTGATTCCGACGCTCCCGCTTCTGGGACTCTACGCGCCGCTGCGCGTGACCTGGACGCGCGAGGCGCGCGCGGTGCGCCGTGCGCTCGCTGCGGGCTCCCCCGACCCGGTCCTGGAGGAGTTTCTCGCCCGGCGCGCCGTTCTCAATCTCCCCTATCAGGAGCTGCGAGCGGTCAGCCCTGATCCGTTCCGCGACCTCGAGGAAGGTCGCTTCGACGAATTGGCAGCGCGGGAGCTCGAGCGTCTCGGCCTCCGTGGCCATGCCGTTTCTCGGCGCGCCGAACCGGATCCGATTCTTCCGAAGGAAACGCCCGAATAGATCATCCGTCCGTCGCGGTAGGCTGACGGGCGATGAATGCTGAAGAAGCGTCGGGACCGGGGGAGGACCCCGGGGTCGACGACAGTGGCATCGGCGAGCGCGTGAGCGCCGTCTTCACCGCTGCGGAGAAGGCTGCGCAACACATTCTCACGATGGCCCGTGAAGAGGGTGACGACATCCGCCGGCAGGCTCGCGCGGAGGCGGATGCCCTGACCCAGCAGTTCCGCGTCGAGGCCGAGCGCGAGGCCGAGCGCATCCTCATGGACGCGGGCGCGCAGGCGGAGTCGATGCTGGAGGAAGCGAGGGCGGCCGGTCGCAAGATCGAGGACGACGCCCGCATCCGCAAGGAGCGGCTGCAAGAAGAGATGCGGCTGCTCGAAGAGCGAATCCACTGGGCTCAGGACGGCCTGCGAGAGGTGGTGTCGCGTCTCAGGCTGCGCGACGACGAAGGCGAGCCGCCCGACGCGGCTTAGAGGGCTGCGGCTTAAAGGGTCTCCGCGGGCGGCGCGAGCTCCGAGGTGTAGGAGAGGAAGCGCGCGACGCGATTCGCTTCGTCCTCGTCGAGCGAAACCGCAGCTTCGACCATTGTCTTGCCGGGAACGGCTTCGCTCCAGACGCTGAAACGCACATGGCGCTCGTGGGCGCCGTCGCCGAGGTAGCGGGAGATGCGCAGAGCTCGCCGCGCCTCGCCTTCGATGGTGCCGTGGCCGAAGAAGAACTCGGTCAGCTTGAGGCGCTGGGCGTGGCCGCACCAGGGACAAAAGCGAAACGCCGCCTCGACATCGCCTCCGCACTCCCTACAGCTCGTCATCCGGCCTCCTCAGCGGTATTGAACCACTTCCGGCGCCAGGGCAAACATAGAATCGCCGAGGCTTGCCTCGCCTCGCCGTTACGGTGCTGCTGCTTGCGCTCCTTGCGGGGACGACTACGGCATTCGCCCTGACCGAGGCGCTCAAGCTCGAGCAGTCGCCGGTCTTGAGGCCCCGTTTCAAGTCGGTGTTCTCGCCGACCTGCGCCTGCCCACAGGAGACTGCGCGTCTCGTGGTGAGGCTGCGGGATGCGGACACGATCGACGCCGTCATCGTCGACGAGGACGGCAACCCGGTGCGCACGCTCGCATCCCGCGAACGTCATGCGCCCGGGCGCACGGTCTTCCGCTGGGACGGACGAGACGACCGGGGAGAAATCGTTCCCGACGGAACGTACCGCCTGCGCCTCCATTTCGCCGAGGCAGACCGGACGATCCTCATCCCCGACACCGTACGGGTCGACACGCGGCCGCCGACGATCGAGCTCGTAAGCCTCGAGCCCCGCCGGCTCGAGTTCGGTGGAGAAGGCGCGACGATCGTGGTTCGCCTGGCCGAGCGTGCCCGCCCGCTCCTGCTCGCGAACGGCGAACTCGTCCTCCGGGGGCCTGTAGGTAACCCCGGGGTCGCCCGGCTCACATGGGACGGCACCGTCGAAGGAAACGCGCTCTCGCGGGGACGCTATGCGCTCACGCTCGAAGCCCAGGACCGGGCAGGCAACGTCTCGTTGCCGACCGAGGCCGTCATCGTCCGCATCGTTCGCCCGGGGCGATGAGCGTGGAGCTTCTTGCCCGGCTCGGCGGGCCCATCGCCACCGGAGGGCTCGCCCTTCTCATTCTGGCTTCGCCGCGCCAGGTCCGGATCGCCGGCTTGGTTGTCATGGCCGCAGGAATGGCCCTCTTCGTCCCGATCCTGGCCCCGTCCGGCGAGGGCGCGCGGCTTGCCGGTGCAGCCGTCGTCGCAGTCGTTCTCGCCGTCTGCCTCGGTGTTCTGTTCGATCGCAGGCCCTGGGCTCTCGGAGTACTAGCGCTCCTGGCCGCGCCGGCTCGGATCCCGGTCCCCGTCGGGGGCGAGAAAGCCAACCTGCTCGTGCCGCTCTACGTCGTCGTCGGGGGCGCGGCCGTGTGGCTCTGCTGGAGCCTCTGGCGGGACCCTCGCCGTCGACGGGAGCTCGGGGCGGTCTCCTGGCCGCTGGCCGGGTTCGTGGCGTGGCTCGGCCTGTCGGCGCTCTGGACCAACGACCCGGAGCGGGCCGCCGTGCAGCTTGCCGCCTTCATCGTTCCCTTCGGGCTCCTGGCCGTCGCACTGGCCCGCCTTCCGTGGAGCGAGCGAGTGCTCGCCTGGCTCTGCCGGCTACTCCTGGCCATGGCTCTGTTGTTCGCCGCCGTCGGCATCTGGCAGTGGACGACGAAGAACGTCTTCTGGAATCCGAAGGTGATTGCGGACAACACGTTCGCCTCCTTCTACCGCGTGAACTCTCTCTTCTGGGACCCCTCGATCTACGGGCGCTTCCTCGTCGTGGCGATCCTGGTCGCGTTGACGCTCCTCCTCTTTGGCCCCTGGAGACGGCTTGACGTTCCGCTCGTCCTCGTGATCGTCGTCCTGTGGGTTGGGCTCCTCTTCTCCTTTTCGCAATCGAGCTTCGCGGCGCTCATCGCGGGCGTTGTCGTTGCGGCTGTGTTCGCGTGGCGCCGCCGCGCCGGCGTGCTAGTCAGCGCCGCTGCCGCGGTCCTGATCATGCTCGGAATTCCGCCGACCAAGTCCGAGGACGCCGGCGCGAGTCTCATGGCCCAGTCAGAGCAAGGACTGAACCGGGCGACGAGGGGGCGCTTCGATCTCGTCAAGTACGGCATCCTCATCGCGGTCGACCATCCTGTCGCCGGAGTCGGGATCGCGGGCTTCGAGAAGGCTTACCGCGAGCGAGTCGATGTGCCCCGGCGGGTGAAGTCTCCCGCCTCGCACAACACCCCCGTGACGGTTGCCGCGGAGACGGGGATCGTCGGGCTTGGTCTCTTTGTGTGGCTGGTCGTCGTCGCCCTCGGAGTCGCTTTCCGCGGCGCGCGGGCTAGCACGCCGACCATCGCGGTTGCCAGGCTCGCGGCTGGGTTGGGCCTGACAGCCATCTTCGCGCACAGCCTCTTCTACAACGCGTTCTTCGAAGACCCGTTCGCCTGGGGCTTCGTCGCGCTCGCCGCGCTCGCCGCACGGGAGAGCGGGCCCGACCCGTTTTCGGGCACCCACGTCGAACGGACGTAGTCGATCACATGCCTGTCGTCGGGCGAGGCCAGCGCTGCGACGCCGGCCGGTGGCTCGCCTCCGTCGGCCAGGCGGCGAAAGACCTCCAGCTCCCGCCGCTTCCGCTGCGTCCGGTCCGAGGCCTCGAAGTCGGTGTGCGACCAGTGCCCGAATTCGTCCAGGTCCAGGTGCTTCAGCTCCAGCGAGGACCAGGTCGGCAACGTGATCGTTCCGACTTCCTCCGGCCAGAGGGGCAGCTCCCATTCCATCGCCTTGACGAACTTGTAACCGGGGCGGTTCGGCCAGCCCCACGGCTCGCAGTTCGTCATCCCCGTGTCCAAGAAGGCGTGCTTCTCGTCCGCCACGTAGAGCGGGAAGCGCGGGATCTTGACCACGACCCGAGCGGCTTCCAGCTGCCAGGCCAGATCGCGGAGCGCCTTGACGGCGAGATCGGTGAGCACCATGTCGCCGTCCCACTTGAGGGCATACGCGGTACGGACGTGGGAGAACGACCAGTTGTAGAAATAGGCCAGGCTGTGCACCGACTCGGGCGGGGTGTTGAGATGGTCATCTCCGCAACGGGAGACGGGGAAGGGATAGGAGAGCAGCTCGAGGCGGTCGCTCGCATCCATCGCCTCGGCGACTTTGCTCGCGACCTCGGGGGTGCCGTCGGCCGAGCCGTTGTCGATGAGGACCACGCGCCGCACAGCTTCGAATAGCGGCGGCAGCACCCAGGGGAGCGACCGAGCTTCGTTCTTGACGCGAACGACCGCCGTGAAGCCCGGCTCGAGCTTGCTGTCGGCCCACGCCCACCGCACCTTGTACTCGCTGTAGCCCTCGAGGTTCGCCAACACCGGCGAGGTCGAGCGCCCGAGCTGTCGAGCGGTGGCAGCGGCCCGTCGTTGCCCGACCGTGCCGACCCGGGCGGCTTGGTGCAATTGTCCGACACGCGCGTTCCGTTCGATCGCATCCCGCAGTAGCGGGAGCATCGGCGTGATGCGTTGCTCCCAGTCGGACAGAGCGGCGCTGTCGGGAGAGACCGAAACGAGGTCGTAACCGAACTGCTCGAAGTCGTCCGCGTAGCGCTGATGAAGGACCGCAGCGGCCGCGTCGTCATAGGCGAGGTGCGTGGGCAGGGGCAAGGCGCTGCGGTTCTCGTGGCGAAGCTCGCCCGGCCAACGGTCCTCGCCGACGTGCGCGCGAAGTAGGTCGAGAGTGTCGTCCAGCTGCTCCACCTTCCCGACGTGGGCCAACGGGAGCTGCCCGATCAGGTCCTGCTGGACGGCCCAGTGCACGTCCTCGACCTGCCCGCTCGGAAGGGCGGCGACGAACCGGCGAAAGTCC
Source organism: Actinomycetota bacterium (assembly GCA_020029625.1). Taxonomy (GTDB): domain Bacteria; phylum Actinomycetota; class Thermoleophilia; order Gaiellales; family Gaiellaceae; genus JAIBJP01. The sequence continues at coordinate 5,836 of JAIBJP010000077.1, forward strand.
TCCACGAGATCGGCTGGGCGCACGGGCACGCGGGGAAACCACGGTTCGCCGCCGAATTCCTCGAGGAAGCGAGGCTCCCGGAGGAGGAGCTTCGAATACCAGGCCGACCACAACCGCGTCCCGGGATGCCGGACCACCGAGAACCGGAACCAGCCGTCCTCGCCGAGCACGCGCGCCCTTCCTTCGTCCTCGTAGTGGGCAAGCCGCTGCTCGTCGTCCCAAAGGCTCATGTCGTGGACGGTCAGCGCCGGCGACACTTCCGGCAGCGTCGACTTGGCGAAGCGCTCGAGCGGCAAGCCGGCTAGGTCAGCCAGCAGCCAAAGGAGCGTCGTGCATCCGGCTTTCGGGACCGGCAGGAACAGAACCCGCAGCTCGGGTAGGACCACCGTACGCTGGTCGACATGACGGGAGAAAGGAACGCCCATCGAGGGCTCCGGCTCCCGACGGGTCGCGTCCTCCCAGGAGCCGTTTGGGCTCGAAGGGGCTGCGGGCTTGGGTGCGTCCGGCGCCTCGACGCTATCGCTCAGGGGGTCCATTGAAAGGAGTGTACGCGCCGTCTGGGCTCGCGCCAGGCCCCGCTCCCCGTACGCGCGGCCAGGGGCGCGAGCTAAGCTAGCGCCTTCGCGCTGAGGTGCCGCGCGGGGCCCACGGAGCGCTCTTCTCACTTACATTCGGTCGATGGACGCCCAAGAGAGACAAACAACGGTGACCGCTGCGAGCGCTGTCCCGTCTGCATCTCCGGGGCGGACGCTCGTGCTCGTGGCAGGATCCGGGCGTAGCGGGACAAGCCTCTTTTCGGGTCTTCTCCAACGTCTGGGCTTCCACGTCCCCCAACCGGAAGTGCCCGCAGACGAGACGAACCCGCGCGGGTTCGCCGAATCTCAATGGGTGGTCGAGTTCCACGCCCGGGCGCTTCGCGGAGCCGGCGTGCAGGTGTCCGACGCTCGCCCGGGAGCCTGGGCCCAGCTCGCGGACCTGGCGCTCGACGAGCATGTAGTTCGCCAGCTGCGCACGTGGCTGCGCAAACAATTTTCGGAGGCCGACCACGTAATCATCAAGGATCCGCGCCTCTCGTGGTTCCTGCCGCTGTGGCGCCGGTGTGCGGAGGAAGCGGGCGTCCAGGCACGGATTGCGAGCGTTCTGCGCCACCCTGCCTCGGTGATCGACAGCAAGCAGCGATCCTACGGCGCCTGGCAGGGGGAGGTCGGTCGTGCCGCCGGCTGGCTCAACCAGATGCTGTTCACCGAGCGCGCAAGCCGCGAAGGACCGCGGGTGTTCGTCCGCTACGAGGATCTCCTCGAGGACTGGCCCCGTGCCGTGGGTCGCGTCGGGGAGGTTCTCGACCTCTCCGTCGTTCGCGACGCGCCCGTCTCCTCCATGCGCCGCGCCCATGACTTCGTCGACCGGGGCCTGAGCCGTTCGCGTACGCAGTGGGGAGAAGACGTCGAGATTCCCGCGGCTCTCCGCGATCAGGCCCAGGAGGTGTGGGAGCTGCTGTCGCAGCTCGCCGACGAGGACGACGGCCAGCTCAGCGACAAGCTCGATGTGGCCCGCGCCCGCTACGTAGACCTCTACAGCGAGGCTGAGGCGATCGCTCAGTCTTCGGTTCTCGCAGCGCGCGGGAGCCGGACTTCAGCGCGGCCGGTGTCCTCCAGGACGATCCGCTTCGCCGCGCGGATGTTTCCCGACCGCTACAAGAGCAAGGTTCCGCCCCGCTGGCGAGCCAAGATCGGTCGGGTGCTCCACCAGAGCGGCGCGACCCGCCCTTGAAGGCGGGAGGCGAGGAGGGCGTCGCGCCCCTCGCTGAAGAGTTGGCCTCGAAGGCTAGCGACGCGACCACGCGTCTCGGCTCGCTCCTGACGCCCGCCCGGCTCGACTGGATCACGGGCGGGATCGTGCTGGTCGTGTACGCGATCGTCCAGATCCTGCTCCTGCAGGGGCCTCACCCGTTCGACCCCGCGAGGTACTTCAGGACGGCGATGGACTTCCCCGATGTCCGCGCCGACCTCTGGACACTCCGCATCGGCCTGATCGCGCCGGTTCGCGTGGCCATCCTCCTCTTCGGGCCCTCGGAGGCGGCTCTGTACGCCGTCCCGCTGGCGACCGGGCTGGCGATTGCGGCGGCTGTCTACGGCACGGGCCTCGCGCTCTTCTCGGACCGCGTGGTCGCGGCGGCCGCGGCTCTGCTCACGGTCCTGAACGCGAACTACCTCCTCAATTCGAGCTTCATCTTCCCCGACACGACCGCCACCGCGACCTTCACCGCCGGGATGCTCTGCCTCGTACTCGGACGGACGCTCTGGGCAGAACGGCGGGGTTGGCCACAGAGCGCCGCATGCCTGTGCGCCGGGCTGCTCTTCGGCTGGACCTACCTCATCCGGGAGTTCAGCCCCGTGCTCCTGCCGACGGTCGTGGCTGCGGTCCTGCTCCTGCGCTACCCGCTGCGCCGCGTGGCGCTGCTTGTCGGAGCCACGCTGGCCGCGGTCAGTCTCGAGCTTCTGTACGGCCAACTGATGTACGGACAGCCGCTCGTCCACTACAAGCTGCTGCGAGGGCTCGGGAAGACCTCGGTTCCGGCTCCCCAGGCGCTGAGGTTCGAGCACATTCAGAGTCAGCTTCAAAACCCGCTCGACACGCTGCTCGTCTTCCCGCGCCTCTTGCTCACATGGCCGGCGGGGTGGGTCTTTCTCGTGCTTGTAGCCATGTTCCTCGGCGCCCTGGGTCTGGCTCGTCGCGATCGACGGCTCTGGATGCTCGCCATCTGG
>JAIBJP010000111.1 GCA_020029625.1 Actinomycetota bacterium
GAGTGGCTCGTCATTCGCGACCTTGGGGATGGAGATGTCGCCGGTGCGGGTCTGCCATTCGCCCCAGGTATCGGCGCGCTGCTCCGGCCCCTTGTCGTACACGGTCACCTTGCGCTCGAGCTCCATGTCGTCGAAGACGGCCATCTTGCGGTCACCCACAACGGTCATGCGCCGCATCTTGTGCGGGTCGAGCCAGGAGAGGTGCATGTGTGCGATCACGCCCGACGGGAAGCGGAGGTAGCAGAAGACGACGTCCTCGACCCCCGGGTTCAGGAAGGATTCGCCCCGCGCCCAGGCCTCGATCGGCTCCTCCTCGACGAGGTGGAGGATCACGGAGAGGTCGTGGGCGCCGAGGCTCCAGAGTGCGTTCTCGTCGCGGCGGATCTGACCGAGATTCTGGCGGTTTCCGTACACGTAGAGGAGCCGGCCCAGGTCTCCCCGAGCGACAAGCTCCTTCAGCTTCCCGACGCCTGGGTGGTAGAGGAGGAGGTGGCCGGGCATGAGGACGAGGCCGCGTTCCTCGGCGAGGGCAACCAGCTGCTCGCTCAGGGTGGAGGAGAGCGCGAGCGGTTTCTCGACGAACACGTGCTTCCCGGCGAGGAGAGCCTGGCGCGCAAGCTCGAAATGAGTGACGACGGGAGTCGCGATGGCGACGGCCTGCAGGCTTTCGTCCTCCAGTAGGTCTTCGAACCGGGTCGTGTGCCTGGCTTCAGGGAAGCGGGAGGCCGTGCGTGCGAGCGCTTGCTCCTCGCGGTCGCAGATCCACGTCAGCTGCACGTCCGGATGCTCGTCCAGGTTCCGCGCCAGGTTGGGGCCCCAGTAGCCGAGGCCGGCGAGGCCGATCCTGTGCTTCAGAGCTTCCATACGCGCCCGTTGGCCGACCCGTTTTGGCCCGTCGCGTTGCGAAAGTCGACGACGAGGCGCGAGCGCTCCGCGAGCTGCTCGTAGTCGATGCCGGAATGCGCGGTCACGATGGCGACGCAGTCGGCATTCGCCAGGGAGCCGTCCAGCTCCTGCGAGGCGAGGCCGTGCTCCGGGAGCTCGGGCACATGGGGATCGTGGTAGGAGAGCTCGGCCCCTTCATCGCGCAGGAGCTCGATCAGCTTCAGGGCCGGCGACTCGCGCAAGTCTCCCACGTCGGCCTTGTAGGCGACACCGACGAGGTGCACGCGGCTGCCCTTGACCGATTTCTCCTGCGAGTTGAGGGCGCGCGTGATCTTCTCCAGGCAGAAGTAGGGCATGTTCTCGTTGATCTTGCCGGCCAGCTCGATGAACTCCGTGTAGAAGTCGAACTCGCGTGCCTTCCAGGCGAGGTAGAACGGGTCGACCGGCAGGCAGTGGCCGCCCAGGCCCGGGCCCGGCTTGAAGCTCATGAAGCCGAAGGGCTTGGTCGCGGCCGCCTCGACGACCTCCCAGACGTCCACGCGCATGCGGTCGCAGAGCTGCGCGAGCTCGTTGACGAGCGCGATGTTCACGGAGCGGAAGATGTTCTCGAGGAGCTTCGTCAGCTCGGCAGCCTCCGGGGAGGAGACCGAGAACACCGTGTCGATCGCCTGCCTGTAGAACTGGCACGCGTGCTCGGTGCAGGCAGGGGTGACCCCGCCGACGACCTTCGGAGTCGTCTTCACAGTCCAGTCCTCGCGGCCCGGATCGATTCGCTCCGGGGAGAACGCGAGGAAGAAGTCTTCTCCGACCTTCAGGCCGGGAGCCTCGAGCAGCGGCAGGACCTCCTCGCGAGTGGTTCCGGGATAGGTCGTCGACTCGAGCGAGACGAGATGTCCCTTGCGCAGGCGTTTGCTCACCTCGCCCACGGCGCTCAGCACGATCGAGAGATCGGGCTCGCGGTTGGCCGAGAGCGGAGTCGGAAGGGCGATCACGATCGCGTCCGTGTCGCGCACGACGTCGTAAGCGGTCGTCGCCGAGAGCGTGCCCGCCTCGACGAGCGGTGCGAGCGCTTCGGAGGGCACATCCTCGACGTAGCTCTCCCCGCGGCCGATCGCTGCAACGCGCTCCTCGTCGATTTCCACGAGCACGACGCCGACGCCCGCTTCAGCGAAGCAGCGGGCGAGGGGCAGGCCGACGTAGCCGGCGCCCACGATGGCGATGTCGGGCGTCATTCGCGATCAATCGTACAAATGAGGTCAGCAATTGAATCGGCCGCATGGCCGTCTCCATAAAGAGGCGGATGCTGCAGCTGCGCGCGCGCGGCACGGGCTTCCTCGACGATTCTCTGGGGGTCCGATCCCGCCAACCGGTTCCATCCCAGCTCGACGGTCTCGACCCATTCGGTGTTCTCACGGAGCGTCACGCAGGGAACGCCGTGCCAGTAGGCCTCTTTCTGGACCCCGCCCGAGTCGGTGAGGATCACACGGGCCTGCGAGGCGAGGGCGGCGAAGTCGAGGTAACCGAGAGGCGGGCGTGCATGCACGTGCCCGCCGAACCTGTGCCCTTGCTCCTCGATCGCTGCCGCGGTTCGAGGATGGAGCGGGAGGACGACGGTTTCCTCCAGGGCATTCAGCGCCTCGACGATGCCGCCGAGCGCGGTCTCGCGAACGTTTGCTTCGCGGTGGACGGTTACCAACGCGTAACCTCCGGGCTCGACTCCCGCTTCCGCGAGCGCCCGCGAACGCGCGCGGGCGATGGGCGCGAGGCGAAGGTTCGCGTCGAGCATGACGTCTCCGACCACGCGGACGCCGTTGACGATTCCCTCCCGCCGGAGGTTGGTCACGGCCGCTTCGGCGGGCGCGAAGAGAAGGGCCGAAACACGGTCGACGAGCATCCGGTTGAGCTCCTCGGGCATGGTCAGGTCGAAGGAGCGCAGGCCGGCCTCGACGTGGGCGACGCGAAAACCGGCCTTGGCCCCTGCCAGCGCACCGGCGAGGGTGGAGTTCGTGTCCCCGTAGACGAGCACCCAGTCGGGCCGCTCCTCGAATGCGGCCTGCTCGATTCCCGGCAGCATGCGCGCGAGCTGCTCGGCGTGAGTCCCGGAACCCGCCTCGAGCTACCGGGCCGGCGGGTCGAGCTTCAGGTCCTCGAAGAACACTTGCGAGAGCTCGGGATCGTAGTGCTGGCCGGTGTGGAGAAGGGTCTCCTCGACTCCCCGCTCCTTGAACGCGAGCGAGACCGGGGCCGACTTCACGAACTGCGGCCGATTGCCTACGACGGAAAGGATTCGCAAGGCCGCGGCGAATCTACCGTGTCTTGTGACTCTGAAGATCCTCCTCAGCGGCGCGCCGATCTTTCTCCGGAGCTACGGTGCCGGAAGGACGCTCGCCTGGTACCTCAACAGGCGACTCCAGCGGGCCTGAAGCCCGAAGACCCCTCGCTACAATGGCCCGTCGCGGGGCCGTTAGCTCAGCTGGTAGAGCAGGGGACTCTTAATCCCAAGGTCGCAGGTTCGATCCCTGCACGGCCCATCGCAAAACTCCTCCAAAAGGCCACCTTCACGGATGACGCTGGCGACGTCTCGCTATGCCGCGCGCGAGAAGGTCCTCGCCTCGGGCCTGGCTCCGGTCCGCACGACGGTGGGAG
>JAIBJP010000078.1 GCA_020029625.1 Actinomycetota bacterium
TGGCCGCCCGGTACCAAATCCGGTACCAACTGACCCGCCGCCGCGCGTCGATCGAAAGGAAAAGCGCCCCTCAGCGGGCGCTTTTCTACTCCCCGGGTTGGACTCGAACCAACAACCCTCCGGTTAACAGCCGGATGCTCTGCCAATTGAGCTACCGGGGAACGGCTGCCCCAGTGTAGCGAGGGCTAGGTCAAAGCTAGGTGAAAGCTACTTCCTGCAGAGCCTCCTGGATCCGGCCCAGGACGGCCTGAAGCTCCTTCGTCCGTTCGAGGTCGGCGCTGGTCACCTCGCCGCGACCGAGCTCCGCGAGCTCACGCCGCACCAGCCGCTCCTCGAGGCGCAGGAAGAGCTGCTTGGCGGCTTCGTCGTTCAGCCCTTCCCGCTCTGCCGTGGCGTCGAGCTCCGCGCGCAGCGCGATCAGCTCGTCGTCCGGCTCGGCCTCGCCTGCGAGATAGGCGCGAAGCCGCCGGTGGAGCGGGTCGTCGAAATGCCGGTCGTCGAGCTCGTGCAGGTAGCGCTCTGCCAGCTCGGGATGGACGGTGCAGACCGCGAGGAGGTCGCGCTCGAGCCGCTCCCCTGCGTCGACCAGCTTGCGCCTGGCCTCTCCGAAGACGGGCGCGCTGGTCGCGTCCACGCGCAGCGGAATATTGAGGCGGTTGGCCGCGTACTTGGCCGCGTGTTCCTGGTCCGGCCCCCGCGGCGCTTTCAGGATCAGCGCCTGGACCGCGTCGAAGGCGCCTTGCGGGCTCGGCGCCCGGTCGATCTCGAGCTTCACTCGGTGGACGAGGTACTCGGTCGCAGCTTCCAGCCGCTGCTCGAATTCGTCCGCGGCGTCGGCCGGATCGGAGCCGGGAGGGAGCGGCACGACCCACACCTCCTCGAACTGGCGGTACGCGAGCTCCATTCCACGGAGCGTCGCCTCGGCACCAGCAGCGTCGGCGTCGAAGCAGAGATAGATGCGCGGAGTGAGGCGGCGGAGCTCCCGCAGCTGCAGCTCGGTAAGAGCCGTCCCCATCGACGCGACGGCGGACTCGAGACCGCGCTGGTGGAGGGCCAACACGTCGGTGTAACCCTCGACCACGACCGCCCGGCTCTCCTTGGCGACCGTTGCGCGGGCCCGATCGAGCCCGTAGACGATCGAGCTTTTGCGGAAGAGCTCCCCCTCGGGCGAATTCACATATTTGGCCTTGATGGGGTCGTCCTCCGAGAGCCGCCGAGCGCCGAACCCGAGTACCCGGCCGCGTGCGTCGGCGAGTGGGAAGACGAGCCGACTGGCGAAGTAGTCGTTTCCGCGCCGATTGACGAGGCCGGCGGCGACCAGCTCCTCCTGTGAGTAGCCCTTGGCTCGCGCCTTGGCGGCCAGACGGTCGCCGCCCGGGGAGAGGCCGAGGCGGAAGCGCCGGCAGATCTCCTCCGTGAGACCGCGCTCGCCGAGGTACGCTCGGACCGGTTCACCGGCCTGCGAGTCCCAGAGATGACGCTCGTAGAACTTCGCCGCCGCCTCGAGGAGCGCGTAGAGTCGGTCTCGACGGCTGCGACGGGCCTCGAATCCCGGAGCGGTCTCCTCGTATTCGAGTTGCACCCCGTAACGATCGGCCAGCCATTCGACCGCGGAGGCGAACTCGAGCCCCTCGGTCTCCCGCACGAACTTGATCAGGTCGCCTCCCTCGCCACAGGTAAAGCAGTGGTAGAGCTTCTCGACGGCGTTCACGGAAAAGCTGGGGTTCTGGTCGTCGTGGAAGGGACAGCGGCCCGTCCACTGAGCACCGGAGCGACGAAGCTGCGTCCGGCCCGAGACGATCTCGACCATGTCCGCCGCCGCGACGACCTCTTCGACCGACGTGCGCTTGATCAGTGCCATGCGAGCGCGAAGCGGTCGGTCATGCCCGAAACGTAGTCGGTGACGCGCTCGTGGAGCTCGCCGGGTCTGGCCTCCGGAAGCTCTTCCGGGTGCTCGAGCAGATGGCCGAAGATGCGGCGGAGCGTCTCGGCTGCCGTTGTCCGCTGCTCTTCGGCGGCCGGCCCGAGATAGACCCGCTCGAACATGAACGCGCGCAGATTGAGCATCGCGCGGCCGATCTCCCCGCTCTGGACGATGTCGCCGGCAGCCGACGAGGCCTCGACCAGGTCGTGGACGAGCGTGTCGATCCGGCGCGATCCCCGGTCACCGAGGAGCTCGATGTCCTCGAGCGGCAGCTCGTCGTGAACCAGGAGTCCGGCGCGGAGAGCGTCGTCGATGTCGTGGTTGATGTACGCGACCCGGTCGACCAAGCGGACGATCTTGCCCTCGAGCGTCCCCGGCTCCGACGGGCCCGTGTGATGGAGGATCCCGTCGCAGACCTCCGCCGTGAGATTCAGGCCTCGCCCGTCGCGCTCGAGCAGCTCGACGACCCGCAGGGACTGCTCGTTGTGCCGGAAGCGCCGCCCGAAGCGCTCCCAGAGGATCTCGTCCAGGACTTCCTCTCCTGTGTGGCCGAACGGCGGATGGCCGAGGTCATGGCCGAGCGCGATCGCCTCCGTCAAGTCCTCGTTGAGGCGAAGCGCCCTCGCCACAGTGCGTGAGATCCCGGCCGTCTCGAGCGTATGGGTCAGCCGTGTGCGGTAGTGGTCGCCCTTCGGATTGATGAAGACCTGCGTCTTGTGCTTCAGCCGACGGAAGGCCTTCGAATGCACGATCCGGTCTCGGTCCCGCTGGAACGGGGTGCGCAGCCGGCACTCGTCTTCCTCGTCGTAGGCGCGACCGCGCGTGTCGTACGAGCGCACCGCGAGCGGCGATAGCCAACTTTCTTCCTGCTCGCGCACGCGAGCCTCGAACTCGTCCCCCACTCGTCCGGCGACGTCGGGCATGGTCTTCCCCAGGCTAGATGATGATCGGGACGGTTCCGCCGTCAACGCTCCAGGCGGCTCCTGTGACGAAGTTGGCGCGGTCCGAGCACAGGAAGGCGATCACCGCGGCGATTTCCTCCGGCTCGGCTAGGCGCCCGAGCGGGCGGCCCTTTCCGACATCCGCAAGCACCTCCTCGCGGCTCTTTCCGCTCCGCTTGGCCGTCTGGTCGGCGAGACCGCCGTCCGCGAGCCAGGCCGGAGAGGCTGTGGGCCCCGGAGCCACGGCGTTGCAGAGAATCCCCTCCTTGGCGTAGACGTCTGCGACCAACCGCGAAAGCGAGAGCACCGCGGCCTTGGTGACGCTGTAGTCGGGCATCCCCGTCGACGGCCGCTTCCCGGCCGTCGAGCTGACGTTGACGATGCGGCCGAAGCCGCGCTCGCGCATGCCGGGAAGCGCCGCCCGGATCGCGCGGACGTAGCTCATGACGTTCAGCTGCCAGATCTGCTCCCAGTTCTCGTCCGTGAGTTCGTCGAACGAGCGAATCTCGGCGAAGCCGACGTTGTTGACGAGGATCTCCACCGGCCCGACCTGCCGCTCGGCCTCGGCAATGAGCTCCCCAGGGGCTTGAGGCTGCGCCAGATCGCCGGGAACGTGATGCGCCTCCCCCACGCCGGGTCCCGATTCACGCCGCCCGGAGGTGACGACGCGGGCGCCCTCCGCCGCCAGCAGGGAGGCGGTCTCCCGCCCAATCCCCCCGGTGGAGCCCGTGACGACGCAGACCCGATCTTTGAGGCCGAGATCCAAGGCCGTCCTACGATAACGACGTGACCACCATCTTCCTCGCGCGGCACGGTGAGAGCGACTGGAATGTCGAGAAGCGCTTCCAGGGCCACAGCGACCGACCGCTGACGAATCGCGGCCGGGAGCAGGCGCACGCCTTGGCAGATCTGGTCGCCTCCGAGGAGATCGACGCGGTTTACACGAGCCCGCTCAGCCGGGCGCGGGAGACCGCCGAGATCGTCGCCGTGCGCGCCGGTCTCGAGCCCATCGCGCTGCCCGAGCTGCGCGAGGTCGACACTGGCAGCTGGTCGGGCCTCTCACGCGTCGATGTGGAAGCCCGTTTCCCGGAGGGGTTCGCGCGCTGGCGCTCCGGGGGGTCGGGCTGGGAGGACGGTGAGACCTACGAGGAGATGGCGGAGCGCGTCATCGGCGCGCTTCGGACGATCGCGGAAGACCATCCGGATGGCCGCGTTTTGGTCATCTCCCACGGCGGCCCAATTCGAGCCATCCACGCCGCTGCAGAAGGCGTGGCGATCGACGATTACCGGCGCCTCAAGCCGGTGGAGCCCAACGCGCGCCTGTCCACGGTGGCCGTCGAGAACGGGCGCGTTACGCGGCTAGACTGAGGCCGGTGGAGGACTACACCAACAAGTACAAGGGAGAGCAGGTCGAAGTCGAGCTCTTCGGCGGCGAGTACCAGGACGGAACACTGACCGCTTATTGCGGGATCGAGGGCGTCCCGCACATCGAGCTGAACGGACACATTCTCATCCCCCTCCAGAACATCGCCTCTCTCCACTGCTCGAGCCGCTGTGACGCCCCTGAGCCGGACTGGCCCCCGCGCGGCCTGACGGGCGCTGACGGCGAAGAGACCTAAGTCGGGTGCGCGCGGCGCGTAACGTCGCGAAGGCCTTCCTCCTGCTCGGCGGCTTCGTCGCCGTCTTCACCGCCCTCGGCTGGTGGATCGGCGGAATCCGGCTGGCCAGCGTCTTCTTCGTCGTCTGCTTGCTGATGGCGGCGACGCTCCACTGGTATGGGCCGCGGATCGTCCTCGCCTCGCTCGGTGCCCGCGAGCTGACGCTCGGCGAAGGAGCGCTCCTGCACACGACCGCGGAAAGGCTGGCCGCGCGCGCCGAAGTCCCGCGGCCCCGGATGTTCCTCTTGCCGGATGGCCATCCACGAGCGTTTGCGGTCGGACGCGGGAAGGGCGCCTCGGCGCTCGCCCTCAGCCAGGGGCTCGTCAGCGCGCTGCCGCCGGCGGAGCTCGAGGGAGTGCTGGCGCACGAGCTCGCCAAGATCCGGCATCGAGACGTCCTTGTGCAGACGCCCGTGGTCGTCCTGGCGGGATGGATCGTCGAGGCGAGCCGGATCGGGGGCTGGCTCGAGCGTGCGCTCCTCTTCGTGCTCGCGCCCGTCGCCGCGAGCTTGGTCCATGTGCTGCTGTCTCCACGGAGAATCTTCGCCGCCGACGCGCGGGCCGCCCGCATCTGCGAGTCGCCGCACACCCTGGCGGACGCTCTGATCCGCCTCGAGCAGGCGATCGAGCTCATCAGCTTCAGCGCGAGCCCGGTCACTGAGCCCCTGTACACCGTGAATCCTTTCGAGCCTGTCGGCCTCGCCGTGATGTTCTCGACTCATCCGCCGATCGGCGAGCGCGTCCAGCGACTGCGCGAGCTCGACCCCGAATGGCGGGAGCGACTCCGGGCAGCCTGATGCGAGCGGAGCCGTCCACGCTGGAAACGCCCCGCGCCCGCAGCTCTATTCGAGCCCGTGCGATCAGCGGGATCGGGCCGTTGACGGTGCTCGCGGGAGTCCTCTGGGCCTTCGCACAGCCCTACCGGGTCACGATCCTGCATCCGCGAGGGCAGGGATTCTGGTGGCTGGCCGTCGAGCCGCCCCTGCTCGTGATTCTCGTCGGGGTCCTGTTCGGCCTCGTGCTCGCACCCGGCCTGCTCGAGGATCTTCAGGAAGAGGACCGCTGATGCAGCCCGACCCGGAGTTCGTCCACTGGCTCTTCGCCACGGGATTCCTCATCCTTGGGGTCTGCCTGCTCGCCGAGGCGGTCGTCGGACCGGACGTCTGGGGTCGCCGCGCCTGGCGAGCGTACCTCTGGCCTGGAGCGGCCCTGATCCTGGGCATCTTCCTGTGGCCGGTGATGCTCCTCTTCACCAGCTCGACGCTGCACATGATCGCGCACTCCGCCTGGGCACAGGTGCTCATGCTCGCGGGCGGCGCCGAGCTGGCGCTCGCGCGCGGGAAGCTCTCCAGCCGCTACTGGCACCTCACGATCGCGCTTGCATTTCTCGTCTCCGGCGCCGCCTCGCTCATCCACGAGCAGAACGACTGGCTTTTCTCCCGCTCCGCCTTCGTCCACCACGCGATGGGCTGGGTGATGATCGGCGGTGCCCTCTTCCCGCTCGCGCGCACGTTTCGGCCGCGGTCCTTCGCACTCGGCGCGGGCTTCGCTGCGACGTTCCTCGTGGTCTCCGTCCTGCTCTACACGCACCGCGACGTGGCGGAGATCTTCGGGCACCTCTCGCCGGTCGCCGGAGCGCCGCGCCGATGAGACGACGGCTTTTGCTCCTCGTCGCGCTCGCCGTCCTGGCGGCCCCCGCGAAGGCGTCCGCACACGCGACCCTGCTTGATCCCTCGCCTGAATACAGGGAGCGCCTCGCCGCGGGCCCGCCCTCTGTGGTGCTGACGTTCGACCAGGCTGTCATGGCGTTCCCGGACTCGATCGCCGTGCGGAGCGGAGAAGGTCGCGTGCTCTCCGGCGATGCGGCGGGCGGCGCCGACGCGCGAGTCGTGCTCGTTCCCGTGCGATCGCTTCCTCGCGGCGCCTACACGGTTCGCTGGCACGTGCTCTCGTCGGACGGGCATCCCATCAGTGGCGTCTACACCTTCGGAGTCCGGGTGGCTGCGCCTCCGCCCACCGAGGCCTTCGGGGCGTCGGGCCCGACTCGCACCGAGGACTTCGTGCGCTGGGCGTACTTCGTCTCGCTTGCGCTCGTCGTCGGCGGCCTCGGCTTCGCGCTGCTCGTCCTGCGCGGGATGCCGTCGGCGCTCGCAGGCCGCCTCTACAAGCTCATCGGCCTCGGGATCGTGGCGACTCTCGAGGTCGGCATCATCGCGTTCCTCCTGCGCGCGGAAGGCGCCCTGCAGCTGCCGCTCGGGAAGCTCCTGTACGCCGACCTCACGCCGATCGCAAACGGCACGCGCCTGGGAACTGCGTTCATGGCGATGACGATGGGCTTCGTCCTCGTCTCGGTCCTCGTCTACTTCGCCTGGCTCCTCGACCGGGTCGTCTTCTTGTGGCCCGCTTTCGTGCTCGCGCTCGGCTTCTCGTCCGGGCTCTCGCTCTCAGGCCACCAGGCGGCGGACCGCGGCTCGTCCTGGGCGACCCAGATCGCGGACTGGATCCACCTGTCGGCTGCGCTTCTGTGGGTCGGCGGACTGGTTGTCCTGGCTGTCTGCGTGTGGCCCCTCGCGCGCGAGCTTCGCCGTGACGCCTTCCTGCGCTTCTCTCGGCTAGCGACGTTGCTGATCGCCGCGCTCCTCGGCGCGGGCATCTACCTGAGCGTTGTTCGCCTCCCGTCCGTGAGCGATCTTTGGACAGCGGACTACGGACGAGTGCTGCTCGTGAAGATCGCGCTCGTCACCCTCGCCCTGACATGGGGGGCTTTCCATCACTTCGTGGGGCGCCCCGCATTGGTGCGGGACGATGCGTCTGGCTGGTCGGCGCGCCTGGGGCGCACGCTGATCGGGGAAGCGTCGGTGGCGATGGCGATCCTGCTTCTGGCGGCGATGCTCGTCGACGCCAAGCCGCCGGTCTAATGCTCAGGCGTCACGCCTCCGAGAGGGTGTCGACGGCGTAGAAAATGGCGCCTCCGCCGCGATGGCAGAGGACGCCTTCGGCCTTCACTTCGTCACGTTCCTGGACGTACGGGATGCCATGGCGCTCGAGACCGACGATCTTGGTGTGGCCGTCGACGGAGAGCTCCATGGTTCGACCAGCGCGATCGCGGGCAGATCCCGTGGCCGCTGACACGCTCAAGCGGAACACAGTCCCGAGGGCAGGCGTAAAGCTGACTGTGCCGAACACACTGAACGGCTCAACGCAGCGAACACCCTTGCGCCAATCAGGACGCGAGCGATCTGGACCGAACATGACGTCATGAAGGGCCTCTCCCGGCAAGTAGGCGAAATAACCCGGCGCCAGGAAAATAGTGCGTGCCTCACCAGCTACGGCCACCGCAACCTCGGGCAACACGTCGGGGACAGCAAAGATCGTCGCCGGCTCTGCGTACTCCTCTTGGCAGCCGGCGCCCGCCGTGTCCCTGCAGGGAGGAAACGCTCCGATCCCGAGCGACGGTCCGATCTTTAGCTCGCGTGTCAGGCTCACTGACACGTAGCTCACGTCCTTCCACTCAACTGTAAGCGCGCAGCTCCCGTAGGCCGGCGAAACAATGACGCCGGCGATCGCGGCAAGAAACGCGGCTAAGCCGAGTAGACGCATCTTCTCCCCTTTAGGACGCGCCGCGAGCCTGAAAGTTCCTTAAAAGCGAAGGGCGCCTTTCGGCGCCCTTTCGAAGAAAAACCGGCGGCGTCCTACTCTCCCGGGAGGTTACCCTCCGAGTACCATCGGCGCTGGCGGGCTTAACTGCTCTGTTCGGAATGGGAAGAGGTGTTTCCCCGCCGCTATAACCACCGGAAATTGTGAGGTCGAGCGCGTCCGCGCACCCTCAAAACTCCATAGCAGCTTTCACGGTGTTCAAATCAAGACCTCGGGTAATTAGTACGGGTCCGCTGAACGCATTGCTGCGCTTACACGTCCCGCCTATCAACGTGGTGGTCTCCCACGACCCTTACTCCCTCGAGGGGATGGGAAGCCTCATCTCGAGGTGGGCTTCCCGCTTAGATGCTTTCAGCGGTTATCCCATCCAGACGTGGCTAATCAGCAGCGCCGTTGGCACGA